>NC_009441.1:3962966-4267810 GCF_000016645.1 Flavobacterium johnsoniae UW101 | reverse complement strand
TATGGTTAGTTCTTGAATAGTTGTATGGCATAGTGTATGAAATTTACTGTGAGAAAGTTAATTATTTATTTAGATATTGATGACGAATTAGTTGCACAAACTGTAATTTTTATTTGATTTTTGCTGAAATAGAAGACGGAATTTACTTGCGAAGTCATTTTTCTTCTGAATTATATTCTCATTTGTCAATGATAAAAGACTTGTGAGTCTGGTTCTATTCCCGACATTGTTTCTAAAAGAACAGACAAACAAGACTATTTATCTTAATTCGTCATAAGAAATCAGATGTTCCGCTATAGAAAAAAAAGGGAAAGTAGAAGTAATAGCCAATTGTTTGCTCAGATTGTGGTAGGGGAACAATCTACAATATGTCTGCTGTTTACTGTATGCACTATCTTGGCTATATTTTTTCGAATTAATAATGTTTTTTTATTATTTCATTATAACAGATCTATCTTTGAATGTAAATTCATATTTTTGATTGAAATCAAATTTTCTCTGTAAATGGATATTATAAGTGACGTCGAAGTAAAAGTTGAATTAGATAATATTGCTGGAAAATTTCCTGCATTTAGCGGTAAAAATTACCCACTAGAATATTTAGGAGCCAGAGAATTTGAACTGCTATCATATTTTATTTTTAAAAAAGATATCGAAAATGGGATCTACAAGAATAAAATTGATTCGGTCTTACTTATGAAGGGAGGCAGTGATCGTGGAAGGGATTTATTGCTTCAATTCAAATCAAAGAATGTTGGGATATTACAATGTAAAAGATATGAAGGATTAATAACCAAGCCGGGACTTGGTAGAGAAATTATAAAGTTTGCAATTCATGCTATAAAGGATAAAAGTTTAATTACTGACTTAGAAGACTTCACATATTATTTTGTCGCACTAAAAGGATTTAATGAACCGGCGACCAAGTTTTTAACTGATTATAATAAAGATGCAATAGATGAGGTATTGTTAAAGCCTTGGACGGAAGAAGTATTAGCTGACAATGAATCATTAAAACATCTAAAATATGAGAATATTTTTGATGATCTTATTTCAATTCTCAGTAAAATAAAAATAGAGCCAATTACCGGGCATGATCTGGATCAGAAACTAAAAAATAGCAAAGATATCTTAGCTATGTTTTTCGAAGTTGAAAAAGTTGCGAGTGAAGATATGCTTAGAACGGTACTTGCTGAATTTACTGGTTTTAAAAATGATCAAGATTTAGAAAAGTTACGTGTTAAGCTTCAGCATATCCCAAAAGAAAAAAGAATGTATTTTGGTTTGTTTGATGTCTACGGATATGATTTAGGTTTTTATAAAAGGATTACGAGAGATGCAGAGCTAATTAATAAGTTAACCGTAATCAGGTCTGAATTTTCTAAACATTTTGTAGAATATTTAGGTGAAGAAATAAATAAATACATTTTACTCTTTATTTCAGGAAAGACTGATGTTTCCCCATTTACTAAATCCATACTAAATCCATATCTGTTCAATAAGTTTGCAGCAATTTACAGCAGAAGTGAATTAGGTTTTTTAAAAGACCTGCTTACCGAAGGTGCAGTAGCAGATTTAAAAGAATCAATTGAAGACCACAAAAACGATGCTTTGAAAATTGGTCAAATGGTTTTAAATGGTGATTATTCTTCCTTTTATGGAGAAGGAGAACTGTTGGAAATGAAAATAAATTTAGCTAAATTTCTGTATTGCGATTTTAATTCTGTGGATGAGATGGATACCCGTTTTAAAGAAGACATGAAAATCGTTAAGCCTATACTAGATTATATAGAGTCGGAAATTCAAAAAATAATGCCTACCAATCCTACAATTATTTTGGGTAATGGAGGATTGGGTGAGTCGGAAGAAGAACTTAGAGAATTATTCGAAAAAGTTCAGAAGCTCAATTAGACTGACGTTTAATATTTTATGTATTTAAAGGAGGATCTGTTAAGTACATTAATTTACCAATTGTAAAAATATGGATAAGGAGAATGAGTTTGAAAATTCATTAGGAAAGACTTTGTTGGAATCTGACTTAAGTAAGGTGTCAACGGAGGTTTTAGAAGCGGTATTGGATCAGCATTCAGGAGTTGAAGGAATCTTAAAAGATCTACCAGTTATTGGAGCTATAATTGGAGCCGGAAAAACGATACTTTCAGTTCAAAATTATTTGTTTACCAAAAAACTGCTATCGTTTCTTAAGGGATTATCAGAGGTTGATATGGAAGTAAGGAAAGATGCTGTTTTGAGAATTAATTCAAGCAAAAAATATGGACAATCGGTTGGCAGTAAATTGCTGCATATAATTAACAATGCTCACGATCATGTTTCCTCTGCCTTAATAGCAAAACTTTTTGTTGCTTTTATTGAGGAGAAACTTTCTTATCAGGAATTTTGTAAAGCATCAATGATAATCAATAGGATTGATTTCTATGACCTTGAAGAGTTTTTGAAACTGCCTGATAATGCCTATGGTCAAAACGGAACTAATGGAATTGGTCTAGAGGAACTAGATAATTTTCTTATAAATGCCGGATTATGTTCAGCAGAATCAAACTCTGTTAGTGTTGAAGATCAGGATGATTGGAAATCCAGCGAGAAATATGTTGTCAAGGGAGGAGAAACTTTAATTTACAGAACAAGTATCGGCACAAAAATTTATCAAATACTTTCCATTGACAATTAAGGTTTAGTCAAATGTGAACTTCGTTTAAATTGCAAATACTTTGCTTTAGTTTGATAATTAATTGAATTACTGCGATTTGTGATATGATTGTAAATTTAGTAGAAAAATGCAGTATGTACAGCCACACACTTACATTATCTACTGCCAGAGCACCCATTCCAAATGAGGTTTGTATAGATTTTGTTACATCCCTGATCAACACAGGTGCTGCAATGGTAGAATATTTTGGATTTGAGATAGACCACTGTGAAGATTATTTGGAGGAAGATATGGCGCAAGTCAATGAGCAGAACTGTTATTTTGAGTTTTATTTTGATACGGAATTTCCAATAGATTATGACATGCTTTCTGAAAAACAGGTTGATCATATTTGTTCGAAGCAATAGAAAAATCCGATGGAATTAAACTTCAATCCGATGGGAAAGACATTTTGATTTATCTGTGACTATTCCTGGTCATGGTCAATATCAGTACTATTATCTGAACTGCCCAGAAGAGCGGGGTCATCAATTCCCGGCTGAAAATATCTAAATCCGCCATTGCCATCGTCAATTAATCTGATGGAATCTGGCCAAATTACATCAACAGTAACTTTGTCTTTTATGTATTTTTCGATTTCAGGCAGCACAATATCAAAAACTTCTTCCATTTTTTTCTCATATAGTTTTTGAATATCTTCCGGTGTTAAATTCTCTGAGTTATCCTTGACAGAGGATAAAATAAATTCTTTGAGATGTTCCTGAGCAGACATGATATGGTCTGTATATGGATCATCTTCTTCAAAGAACCCCATAACTTCCGGGTTGTGTTCATATTTGAAATGTGTTTTGGAATAGAGTTCATCCAGAAAGAATTTAACAAAATGATCTGCAGAAAATACTTTATTGCCCATAATACGATATTTTATTTAGTTTGAAATGCGATAAGGTTCCCTTCATAGGGAAAGGCAAAGTCTTCTATTTTAACCGACTGGTCCAGCCAAGCAGTTTCATCCTGTTTTTTCAGCATGATTGGCATCCTGTGCTTGTGGTTGTGCACGAAGTCCATTATCTTATTGGCCTTGGTGGTCACCATGGTGTAGGTGTTTTTAATCTCATCGGTTACCGGATCCGTCCACGTGGAATACAAGCCTGCAAAAGTGAAGATTTCATCATCCTGCGAATTGATCTGATATTTGTCTTTGTTTTTTCCTTTTTCGTCATTCCAATGCCATTCGTAATAAGCTGAAGCGATTATTAGGCAGCGGTTATGTGTTATATTTTTGAACGATGCTTTCTCGTCGATGGATTCGATTCGGGCGTTGAGCGTATTTTTTCTAAACTCAATGTCTTTTGCCCACGAAGGCAGAAGCCCCCAAGTGTAATCCGTCGTGATAAGGTGCGGAGAGGAATTGAGTATAACAGGGATGTTGGGATGGGAAAAACCGTTTATAAAATCCGACTGCAGATAGGTCTCCTCGTTGTCGAGTTCCGCATTAAATCGTCTTTTTAGGTCTTCTATCGAGGCATTCTGCTGGGTGTAATAACACATAATTTTCCGTTTTAAGGCTGTTAATAATGTCTTATCCTGACACAAATTTGCCCTTTTAAGGGCTCTTGTATTTTTCTTTGCGCTTAAGTTTGGTAAAACTCATCTTATGGAAACCTGCCCAATAGATATCAAGCGTATTGAAAGGCTTATAAAAGAAAATGAGCGACGAAAAAAGCTTCTTTGGAAAAGAAACAGCAGAAAACTGCTGTGCTGCATGCTTATTTTTCTTTCTCTTTTTTTACTTCTCTATCAAATTTAATTCATTCTTAGGACTTTACATAAAAAAAAATCAGAATTTCATTCTGTGGCGCGGCAGATTGATTTCATGCTCCTGCGGATAAGGCTGGCGGTGGGTGCTGCTGACATCCTGTTTGATATTGTGCTGTGTGGTATACCTCTTGTCCGAGTCCGAATATCTCGGATCGGGAATAAAAGGCATTTTCGCCATCCTTGAAATGGTGATGGTAGGAAAATGATAGTCAATTTCCACGGTTCCCAAAAGCAGGTAGCAGCCGCCTCCCTGAAAAGGATTATTTACAAGACTGTCAGGGAAATGCGCCGTATCAAAATAGGCTCCTTCATGGTCGATCCATGTTCCGAAATACATATTTCCCCTTTTTGTCGGCACCTGTTTGGTCGAGATCAGGTAGGCCAGCATGCGGACTTGCTTTTTATGGTATTTCAGAAGATCACGCACCATCACATCCCCACGGTGTCTGGTCTGCAGCAGATCAAAAACGGTGCAGGATATGGGAAAATTCAAAAGTTCGATTTCATCAAAGGCATCCTCAAATACCGAGCGCTCCAGAACTGGCAGCTTAAATTCCTTTGCCGGCTGCTCAATGAGCATAAGCCCGCGGTTTTCGGGCTTGAAATTATTCATCAGAAGACTTACCTGCACCAGCAGCTGGTTTTTGGTTTTTCCCGTAAAACGGAAAGCTCCTATGAAAATTAGCACCTTTACATTCTCGATGCCCATCGGCACCCTGTTTATGAAATCCTCCAGCGATTTATAAATGCCGTTTCTATCGCGTTCATAGGCGATAAACTGGGAGAGTTTGGAATCCAGGCCCTGCAGGTGCATAAAACCCAGATAGATATCAGTGCCATATAATGAAGTCTCATATTGGCTTTTATTCACACAAGGGGTGTGTATGACAGCGCCGGCCATTCTGGCTTCGTGAACATATATTTCAGTGCGGTAGAAGCCGCCCTGATTATTGATTACGGCTACCATAAATTCAACAGGGTAGTGCACCTTCAGGTAAAGGCTCTGGTAGCTTTCCACGGCGTAGGATGCAGAGTGCGCCTTGCAGAACGAGTAGCCAGCAAAGGATTCGATCTGCCGGTAGATTTCACGGCTCAGCTCCTCGGGATGCCCTTTTGCAGAGGCGGCAACAAAAAAATCGTCCTTTACTTTCTGAAGAGCGGCTTTGGAGCGTCCCTTGCCTGACATGGCACGTCTGAGGATATCTCCATCTGCAGCTGACAGCCCGCCATAATGTAGGGCAATTTTGATTACGTCCTCCTGATACACCATAATCCCGTAGGTTTCCCCGAGTTCCTTTTCAAAGACCGGATGGAAATACTCAAATTTTGAAGGGTTATTGTGGCGGAAAATATATTCCTTCATCATTCCCGACTGCGCCACTCCGGGGCGTATGATGGAAGAGGCGGCCACAAGGGTTTTATAATTGTCGCATTTCAGGCGGCGAAGCAGTCCGCGCATGGCGGGGCTTTCGATATAGAAACACCCGATTGTCCTGCCTTGGGCAAGATACACGTTTGCGGACTGCTCGTTTTTTGACAATCTCGTGTCGCGGATATTGATTCGAATACCTCTGTTCTGCTCAATTATTTTTACGGTATCATCAATATGCCCGATTCCGCGCTGGCTCAGGATATCAAATTTGTCAAAACCGATATCCTCTGCCGTATGCATGTCAAAGAGCACGATCGGAAATCCTTTTGGAGGCATTTCCAGCGGGGTGTAATTGGTCAGCGGCTCTTCGGAGATCAGAATCCCGCAGGAGTGCATGCTTCGCATGTTGGGATATTTCTCGAGCATCATGCCGTACTGCTGCACCAGACTCACTATCGAGTTGGTCTGGTGAAGCTTCATGGGATTTTTTGCCAGCAGATCAAGCTCATCTTTCGGCAGGCCGAAAACCTTGCCTACTTCACGGAAAATGGAGCGGTATTTAAACTCAACATTTGTCCCGCAGAATGCCACATTCTCATAGCCGTAGCGGTCGAATATGTATTTCAGGATCACATCACGTTCTTTCCACGACCAGTCGATGTCAAAATCGGGAGGGCTTTTGCGGTTTTCGTTCAGAAAGCGTTCGAAATACAAGTCAAGCTCCAAAGGGCAGATATCGGTTATTCCCAGACAGTAGGCAATGATGCTGTTGGCTCCAGAGCCCCTTCCGATATGCAGAAAACCCCTGCTGTTGCTGTAGCGAATGATATCCCATGTAATGAGGAAATAGCCGCAGAATTCAAGGTCATTGATCACTTTGAGCTCTTTCTCCACGCGTGCCTTTGCTTCGGGATTATGGCGCCCGTACCGCCATACCAGACCTTCTTCTGCAAGGGTGGTCAAAAGGGCAATGTCCCCGGCTTTATTCTTGGTGTAATGCTTTTTGTTTTTAGGGCTCTCGAAATCATACTGGAAATTGCAGTGTTCGATAATGTACCGTGTATTCTGGATGATCAGCGGATAGTCTTTATATAAATCTGTAAGTTCGGTTTCGGGAATCATCATGTCGGATTTTTGGCAGCAGTCCTCAGACCCGAGTTTAGACAGAAGCTCATTGAGGTCAACGGCGCGTAGGATCCTGTGCAGGTTGTATTCCCTTTTGGTGCGGAATACCACCGGTCGCAGGATAACCATTTTTGAAATCTTCTTTTTTAGCTCTGGCATATAAAGCCTTGAGAGCTGGTCAGGCCTGATGCCGATAAATTCATTATCACCGAGCTGCGCCGGTGCATTTTCCAGAGCATAGATAAAATAAACCGATTCAAAAGCAGGAGCTTTTTCCGGAAGCGGCGCACCGGTGAAATTATGATCGGTCAGAAAGCGGTTCATCTGGGCAAGCCCCGCGGCATTTTTGGCCAGCCCGATATAACGAAATTTATGCCTGCAGCGGAATTCTATCCCGACAAGAGGTTTTATGCCCGAGGCTTCACAGCCTTTTATGAAGTCATAAATCCCCGTCACGGTATTGATATCGGTCAAAGCTGCCGCCGTGACACCGCAATCGGCTGTCTGCCTGATCAGATCATCCAGCGGAATGGTGCCGTAGCGCAGGGAATGAAAAGAGTGGCAGTTGAGGTACATGATTTATTTTTTGCGTTTTAAAATTTCGTCTTTATTATTGGGTTTGAAAGATGCGCCGGCGCATCGCATCACGGCATCAAATCCGTAACGGGTCTTCATCCTGTCCATGGCCTGATAGAGCGCGAGCATTTCTTCGGTGTCATTGAACAGGTCGATTTGATAGGTTCCCCTGACAAGGCCGCTGAATCGCACACCGATAAGGCGCAGTCTCATGCGGCGCTGGTAGAGTTTGGCAAAGAGATCCGTCACGGTCTGGGTCAGAATATGATCCGCTGAGGTGTAAGGCACACGGGACTGCTTGGTTTCGGTATCAAAATTGGCGTACCTTATTTTGACGGTCACCGTTGAGGTGAGCCACTCTTCCTCGCGGAGCTGATAGGCCAGTTTCTCCACCATGCCCTGAAGGATCCTGTTCAGCTTCAATACATCAATGGTGTCCTGTGAGAAGGTATGTTCGGTTGAAATTGATTTTCTTTCCGTGTAGGGCTCTACAGGATTGTTGTCAATTCCATTGGCTTTTTTCCAGAGTTCCGTGCCGTTTTTGCCGATCATCTGCTGGAGTGATTCGGCTGGCATTTCAGACAGTGTCTGGATGGTGCGGATGCCGATGCGGGAAAGAAGCTCAAAGGTTTTCTGGCCGACCATAGGGATTTTTCTAATCGAGAGCGGATTTAAAAAAGACTGCACCAGATGTTCGGGAATTTCAAGATTCTGTTTCTGCTTTCCTTCACCTGTTCCTATTTTGGATACCGTCTTGTTTATTGAAAGTGCAAAGGTGAGGGGTAGGCCTGTTTCTTTTGTGATGCGCTGCGCCAGCTCATCGGTCCATTTGTAGCTGCCGTAAAATTTGTCCATTCCGGTGATGTCGAGATAAAACTCGTCAATACTTGCCTTTTCTACCACGGGCGCTTTTTCCTGGATTATCTCGGTAATGTCGTGGGAGAGCCTGGAATAAAGTTCCATGTCGCCTTTCATTATTTTGGCCTGCGGGCACAATTTCATGGCCATGTGAATGGGCATGGCGGACCGCACGCCGAATTTTCTGGCCTCGTAGGAACACGAAGCCACCACGCCCCTTTCTCCTCCGCCGATAATCAGAGGAATCCCGTTAAGTTCAGAATTGGTTAGTCTTTCGCAGGAAACGAAAAACGTGTTCATGTCAATGTGTACAATTGCCCTTGTCATAATTTCTACCCGTTTATACAGATCAAAATTAGTAACAGATAATAACATTTTTAAAATCTATAATGTTATAAATAGTAACAAAATTCTGAAATGCTTATTTTACAGGGGATTTGAAAAGCAGATTTTACAGCTAAAAGATGTTTATTCAGAATTTACGCATCGACAATTTAAATGAGATTTTTTTTGAAAAGGGTGAAGCGGGTATTTTTTAAGGAATGAAAATTATGCAGTTAAATTCATTTTTCTTTTTGTAATATTGACGTTAAATATGAATTCAGTGATTATTTTGTGAGGAAATGACCTATCTTTGTAAGCTATTAACCGCTCGACAGATATAATTCGATTATTTATCGATTTTCAAAAAGCTGTACAAAAATGGCTTTTGCAGATTTTTAGATTCTTGTCTTCTGTAAATGCATAAATTTCTAAGCCATGTTGCAACAAAATAATTCTTATAAGATTATTTTTCACGCAGATGATGATGAGGATGACAGAATGCTGTTTATGGATGCGGTCACTGAGCTCAATCTGCCAATTAAGGTGCAGCAGGCCGAAGACGGGCAGAAACTTCTTAACTGCCTGTACAGTCCCGAATTAGAAATTCCCGAAATTGTATTTCTTGATATTAATATGCCCGGTAAAAGCGGATTTGAATGTCTTGAGGAAATACGAAATTGGGAAGATCCTTTGAAACAGATAAAAATAGTTATGCTTTCAACGAGCAGCAATATTGAAAATGTTGAGCTCTCTTATAAACTAGGAGCTGATCTTTATGCCGTTAAACCCAGCACGTTTCACGCGCTTAAAAGTCTTCTTACGGAAATCCTCAAATTGCAGTGGAATGCCTCCTGGAATAAAAAACAGTTTCTTGTTACTTGAAATAAATATAAATTTAGAAGCCAAAAAAAGCCGTACATCAAATTTGCACGGCTTTTTTTTTGAACACTTACGTCTTATGATGCGGATTGAGTTTTTGCAGGAGCTTTTTCAGCAGAATACTCAGCGGCTTCCTCTTCTGTTTTCTCCACGGCATCCTGCTGCGCAGTCTTTTTCTTGAGAATATAAAAGTCTCTCAGATGCCACCACGCCGGGCACATGTCAAGCGGCCCATTAAAGGTGCGTATTCCTGTGTAACAGCTTTTTAGGAAAAGCTGCGAGTCTGTGATTTTTGCCCATGGCTTCCAGTCTACCTCCAAAGGCGGGGGACTGCTTTCAAAGTATCGTTTAATTTCTTCCGGATTCATAATGCAAAATTAATTTAAAATCATTTTTTCCGCAAAGTTTCAGCAATAGAAGAACATAAAACTTTAAAAATTGCTTTGCTGCTAAAAGGTATTTTTTTTGATTTTATTGATGTAAATTTATATGAACTTTAAAATTTCTCAACGTTTATAATTTATATGAAATATGTATGACCTTCACCGATTCATTGAAGCCCAGAGTAAAACGTATGATGATGCGCTTAGAGAAATCCAGAATGGTAAGAAACAGACACATTGGATGTGGTTTATATTTCCGCAGATAAAAGGGCTGGGTTTCACGGATTACAATATATTTTATGGTATTGAAAACCTTCATGAAGCCCAGCGGTATTACGATCATCCTGTGCTGGGAAAAAGGCTTGTTGAGATTACAAATGCACTGCTTGAGATTGAAAACAAAAGCGCACTTGAAATTATGGGAAAACCGGACGAAAGAAAACTCAGGTCCTGTATGACTTTATTTAGCCTTCTGCCCAATGCATCTGCCTGTTTTTTACATGTGCTTAAGAAATACTATGATGGAGAAAGGGATGAAAGAACTATTGAAATCCTTCGATTTCAATAAAAAAAACTACTTTCGGCCGTCCAGATATTTAAAAAAGGAAATCAAAATGCTACGTGTAAAACTGCTTAATTTTTCTTCTTAATAATGAGATGTTTCAGATGACGGCTCTCGGAAATACGGTCCATTTCAGATTCAGAAAGTTCATGGATTTCCTCTCTGATCATGGTATAATTCCTGTTCACCTGTGCATTGTCCAGATTACGGATTGGTTCAATTTCCTTGTAGTTGTCCATTTCCTGCCTAAGAGCATTATGGTCGTTTAAAACCTCGCAGTGGAATGTCTTAAGCTCAATTTTACAGTCCGGATTATCGGCGGTCATACCTACAAATTCACCTGAACTTAATGATGCTATTTTTGAGGCCGGGACTGCGGATTCCAATTGTCTAGAACGGCTTATCGAAGTCTCGGAACTATTGATGGAAAGACTTTCACGTTCCTGCATTATTTTTCCAAAACGCTCGGAGAGCTGTTTTGCGGTATCTCCTGTCACTTGTCCGGATATAATATTTCCGGTGATATTCATGATCACATCTGCTTGTTCACGGCCGTAATCTTTTTTAAGCTGGCTCAGGTCCTGTATGCCCAGAGTCGTGCTTACTTTATTGCTTCGTGCGGTGGCAATAAGGCTGTCGATATTGTTTAGATAGACGGTGGGAAACTCATCAAAAATAAGACTGCTTTTTAGTTTGTCTTTTCTATTGGCAAGCTTTACAAGCCTGCTGATATAGAGTGAAAGTACCGCTCCGTAGGTCTGTATTTTCTGCGGATTATTCCCCATGCACACAATTTTTGGAGCATCAGGATTGTTAATGTCTAGGGTAAAATCATTTCCGGAAAGCACATAATAGAGCTGGGGAGAAGAAAGTCTTGCCATTGAAATTTTTGCTGATGCAATCTGGCCCTCCAGCTGCTCGGAGGCATTATTTAAAAACGCACTGACAAATGGATTGATCAGCACCTCAATCTCCTTTTCAGAGCGCAGCAGTGTGAATAGAATCTTATAATCGAGCTGCATAAGTTCGATGACATGCGGCAGGGTACAGAACTCTCCATCGTTGAATTTTCTGAGATACCAGATCACCGCCGTCAGGAAATTTATTGGTGACTCCACAAAGAAATCACCCTGTTTTCTGATCCATTCACGATTTAATCCAAGCAAGATGGTACGGGCTGATTCTGCTGCATCGGTTATGTCGGTCATTGAGGAAGGGTCTAGGGGATTACACCTATGGGTGCGGGAGAGGTCATCAAAATTAATGACATAAAACTCTGGTACAACCTTGTATAAATGTCTGTGCTTTAGATAAGCATTATATACAATTCTGGTCAGGTCATCAAACTTAAAATCATAGACAAACATGCTGAATCCTTTTGCTATATGCTGGGTAATAATATGAAGTATCACGAAATATGATTTTCCGGATCCAGGCGAACCGCAGACCAGGACGCCCCTGAAAGGGTTTATGATGTTGATCCAGCTTTTTCGAATCTTGTCACGAAGGTAATACTGCGCCGGAAGATTAATAGAATATTCATTTTCAAGGAGTCTTTCTTCCTGCGGAAAGGTTTCATTTTCTTTATTGAATATGTCACGGCTGTTCAGGCTTCTGCTGACAATCCTTGTCAGTAAGGTACCAGCTGTAATTATTAAAAGCAGACCAGAGCTGGTGGTTAAAACATAAATCAGAAAAACGATTTCTAAACTGCAGCCAGTCTGGAGAATAAACCAGCCGGCAAAATAAAAAAACAGTCCGGCAAGCAGAAAAAGCACCGCTTTCTTTAATTTTAATTTTTCATTTTTCCTTCCTTTTGCACCGAGAAGTGAAATCAAAACAAAGAGTAGCGCCAGCAGTTTTGATTTGTGGAAATAACTAAATAAACCTGCCCTGGAGATATTCTCAAGAATCCTGTCGCTGAATTGCGAGACCAGGCCGAGCTGTTTGAAAACAAAGTAGCCGTAGTAATAAAAATGGATTGCTAGAAGCACGATGCTTATCAGGCGGGTCATATCTAAAATTTTTCTCAGTGCCTGTTCATTTTCCCCTGTGTTCATAACTGTAAAATTTAAATGATTAATTATTGGAGAGTCCTTTTCTTTTTCTGTTTTTCCTTTTTCTCTTGAATTCTTTCGGAATATGTCCACAGTAAAATTCCTTTTCGAACAGGGTCTGTATAATCTCATTCAGGCCGGCTGTCGGAATTTTTTTCATCTCCAGAATTTCCTTTATTTCAACTAGTGCCTTCAGCTGTGGAGAGGAAGCCTTATTTTTTATTTCACTATCGGAATCGCTGCATTTTTTTGAGATGGCAGCGGCAGAAAATTCCTTTCCTAGCTCACTTCCGTTGCAGATCTGTTTTGTAACATGATCAACATAGGTCAGCCCAAACAATCTGCCGTCTGAAGAGATCCTTTGTACCATGGAAATCCCAATCTTGTCAAGCTCTTCTGATAGCTGCGGCAGGGCAGGCCGTCCATCCTCGAAAATATTCCTTATGGCATTTTTTATCCTAAGCCCAGGACACTGATTTTTAAGTTTGTTCTGCTCGAATTTTTTCTCCAGAAATTTAAGTGTAGGGCTGCTGTAAAAATCACTTGCTTTAATGGGAACTCCGGTATGATTTCCTTCCTTGTCCAGTATGCGGTAGACCAGCCCTCCAGCTTTGAAGATTCTTGAATTTTCAGAGCCCCTGTCGGCGCTGACATTATAGAGATTCAGAACCGCATTGAGCTGGGGAAGACTTCTAAACTGATAATTATGAAGCACAAAATCAAGCACCTTTGCAACAGCCTTTTTCGACTGTAATTTTCCATAGTTTACAGCAGTTGTTTCAATTGGTATTATTCCATAACTGATTTCTTTAACCCTTCCCTGTGCTTTTACCAGGTTAAAATCATTTTCTATTTTGATACGCGCTGCCTCAGACTGGTTTCGACCGATATTCTGCATGTCAATCCTTTTCCCGTCCGGTCTCACCTTTATCGAAATGATATGAATGTGGGGATGAGCGGCATCAAAGTGCTGATAGACTAAATAGGGCTGCTGGCCAAAACCGATTCCAGACATATAACTTCGGGCAATATCAATCAGTTTTTCAGCATCCAGGTCTGTTTCAGACGGATGAAAATTAAGTGAAATATGCACGCTTCCCCTCTTAACGTTCTCGTTTAATTCAAGCTGTGAAAGCAGATGGTTTATTTTAAATGAGACGTTCATTTTATCATGATCGGCAGGATAGTTTTCAGCTCCTATACACAGGGCATTATCCTGGGAAACTTTGTTTTCATTGTAATGAAAAATGCGCCGGATCGATGTTCCGGTTTTAATTACAGCGACCATTTGGCAACGAGTTCCAGCACACAATTTTTTATGTTTTCAATGGCTTCAAACAGTTTGTCTCTGTCCTGCTGAAAGGATAAAATCCAGTTTTTAAATTCTGAAATCTGCCCAAGAGAATGCAGTTTTTTTACTGCCTGATTGTAATTGTTTCCAATGGCATTGAGCTCAGTTCTAAGTCTGCTGATTTCTATGACCAATTCATCAACGGATGTATTTCTGTACTTTAAAACGACGGGTTTTCCAAGCATATTCTTACGGGCATAATCGCTCATTTTTGGACACAGTGATTTTTCAAATCCGATTTTTAAAATTTTCATTTCATCTGGCGTCAAGCGCAGGTGGATCCATTTGGTACGGGTGGTGTTTTTCTCTTTCATTTTGCATCATTTTCATTTCTATCCCATTTTAAATCCTTTAAAAATCACTGCCAGCGAGTTCCGAGCGAAAAGGCAGCCGGATTTCGGTTGTGATACAACCGGACATCTGGCAGATTGCGGCAAGCGGGGCAATCTTACAGCGCTTTTATGATAAAAGCTAATTTTTAAAGTCCTGACGAAGATACGACGGGCGTTTGGATTGATCCTATCCCTATCAAATTTTGAGTAGGGTGTTTAAGGTGGCAAAAACTAACTTTACAGTTTTAAATTATAAATTAAAAACTTTGAAA
Source organism: Flavobacterium johnsoniae UW101 (assembly GCF_000016645.1). NCBI lineage: Bacteria > Pseudomonadati > Bacteroidota > Flavobacteriia > Flavobacteriales > Flavobacteriaceae > Flavobacterium > Flavobacterium johnsoniae. The sequence goes on along the minus strand of NC_009441.1, from coordinate 4,253,230 downwards.
TTATGATGACAAAAAATGATGCGGCAAAGGTTTATGATACTGTTTTAAGTATCCCTTCCATGAATGAACCAGTGAGAATGGATTTGAAGATTTCAAGAAAAAACGTACTGCTTTTAAGCCATCTGATCCACCACGGATTATCGACTGAAAAAGACAATTCGATTCTTGCAGAGAGTATTTCTGCGGAAGATTTAAACGAACTGAAAAACATTGCCCAGGAGTGTCTGGTGAAAGCCAATCTTGTGGAATTGAATTTAAAGCTTCTGTCACTTTCCGAAGATGTAAAGCATTAGAATAAGGTTTCTAAGAAGTAAAAAGGTGCATGCTGAAAAAATATTCGGTATGCATCTTTTTTAATTTTTCAACTAATTACTGGCATGTTTTAGACATATTTTCGCACGTTTTTGAAACCTGTTTTTCGATTTATTCGGTCTAGCTTTGTAAAAGATTTCACGTTGGTTCGGTCCTGTAACGGAATATTAATTTAGATATGAGAATATGAAAGTCCAGTTTAATTTTAGGAGTGCGGTTATTGAAATTATCTGTATGTTATATGTCCTGCTTTTTGTCTATGCGGCAACAAGCAAATTATTGGATTTTCAGCATTTTAAAATTGAGCTAGGACAGTCGCCTTTACTGAGTGCGTTTGCAGAATGGATAGCGGTTCTGGTTCCGGCCGCTGAATATATTACATGCCTGCTTCTCATTATTCCAAGATTTAGGCTGACGGGATTATTCTTAGCTTATGGGTTAATGGTAATGTTTACGGTTTACATTTTTATTATTCTGAACTATACGTCCTTTGTGCCCTGTTCTTGCGGAGGAGTATTGGAAAAACTGGATTGGAAGTCACATATGATTTTTAATCTGGTCTTTGTATGCTTAGCTGTACTGGGGATTCTTCTTCATGTACGCAGAAATAAAATGAATGGTCATCAGATTAAAAGAGTAAAGATAATAAGAGCATTCTCGGCGGTGACAGTTTGCGGTATCTGCATAGTAAGTATATTGTTTATAATTTCAGAAAACATTATACATTATCACAATAAACTGACCAGACGCTTTCCACAGACACCAATTCAGCAGGAGGCGGTGGCCGATCTGAAACTGAATTCGTTTTATATTGCAGGGGTTGACGACTCACATGTTTATTTAGGAAATACCACCGCTCCTCTTTTAGTAACTACTTTAAATACGCGTTTATTTAAAACAGATGAAAAGATGATTGACCTGGCGCGCAAAGACCTGCCGTTCCGCGCCGTTAAGATCTCCGTGCAGAGCCCATATTTTTTTGTTACCGATGGTACTATTCCTGTTGTTTTTAGGGGAAGAATTCAAGAATGGAAAGCTAAACTTGTATTTATTGGAGGTGAATATTTCACGACGGCTTTGGCCTTGGATTCCTTAACGGTTGCCGTAGTCACTAATAATTCAAAAACGGGTGATAATGTTCTGGGTACCATTACCGTTGGCAAGAATGGAAAAACAATCTTAAATCCGTTAATACTGCAAAAGCAGGTGGATGGTGTTTTTGATACTGACGGCCATCTTCTTTACAGCAAAGCGATGGATAAGGTTGTGTTTCTGTACTACTATCGGAATCAGTTTACTATTGCGGACAAAAGTTTAAAAATTACGGACAAGGGGACTACAATTGACACGATAACAAAAGCCCAGTTAAATATTGTCCGGGATAAAAAGCACCACCAGCGAAAGTTTTCCAGCCCTCCTTTGTTTGTGAATAAAAACTGCAGCTTATATAGAAATTTACTTTTTGTTAATTCGGCTATACCAGGGCGTTATGAAGATGACAGAATATGGAAAGAAGCCAGTATTATAGACGTGTATAATTTAAACGACAAGAGCTATCTCATGAGCTTTTGCATATACAATCTGGAAGGTAAAAAAATGAAAAGTTTTACTGTACTGGATGATAAGATATATGTACTTGTAGGAACAAAGATCATTCGATATAAAATAGGGATGAAAATCACCTCAAAATATATAACAAAAGACAAATAATCTATTGGCCAAGTAGCAGGGATTTGATCGAAAACCTGTAAAAAAGAGTAGATCATTAACCATATAAATTATATTATTATGAAATCAAATGTTTTTAAAATTGGTCTTCCGATTGCAGTGATTGCATTTGGTCTGGCCAGCGCGGCAAGTACAAGCTCGATCAATAGTAGTTCAAAACCACTGGCACAAAATGGTTATGAACATATTTCTATATCTTCAGCCTGTAATGTACCGGTAGCCTTCTGTGACGAAATAGAAGGTCAAAACTGTACAGCTCCTGAAACTGGACGTCAGCTGTATTCACAGCCATCGAATTGTGTAACCCCTCTAAAGAGAAGTAATCCGTAAGGTGCTGTTTTAGAAAAAAGGATGCCTCAGCTGTTTACAAACGGCGGAGGCATCTTTGTTTATTATATGTAGTAGATAATTTTATTGATAGTAAGTACTAAACCACTCTTTTTTATTAGCACCTTTCAGGTAGGAATTAAACCACTCCATAATACGAATGTTCAGATCTGTTGCATTCTGCTTTTGTTCCAAACCATGTTCCTCATCCGGGTAAAACAGTAATATATGTTCTTTATTCTGCCGTCTTAATGCGAGATAAAATTCCATACTTTGCTGGGAATTTACGTGACGGTCCTCGGCTCCTGCCCAACTAAGCAGAGGTGTATTGACACCTGAAGCTAACAGTACAGGGGAATTTTCGAGGTAGCTCTTCATATCTTCGAAAAGTGATTTTCCAATGCGGAGCTGGTGGTTTTCAGTCCGGAAAAAATCAGGTCTTCTAAAAGTTGGACCTACATATAAATAGGTCGATATGAGATCCGTTATTGCGGCGCCTGATACAGCAGCAGCAAAACGGTCAGTCTGTGTAATGATCAGATCGACCTCGTAGCCTCCGAAAGAATGTCCAATGAGACCTACCTTTTCAGGAGCTACAAGTCCTTTGGCTATTACTGTGTCTACAGCCGCAAGAACACTATTGGTTACCGTTTTTTTTAGATTTCCAAATTCATAATTAATATCAGGAAACAAGACAAAGTAGCCGTTAGCCGTATAATTATGGACATTGAAGCCATCGTCAGAAATCAGTGAAGGATTTACATAATCATTTAAGTAACTGAACTGACGCTCATAGATGTGCACTACCATAGGATATTTTTTATCCGCTTTGAAATTCGAAGGGTAGAAGAGAATACCTTTTGTTTTGATACCATCGGAAATGTATTCAATTTTTTCATTTCTGCTCCAGTAAAAATATTTCTGCTGGGGGTTGCTCTGCATGATTTCTTTCGGCTTGGTATCATATAGCATTAACTTGGGTGGCGATTCAAAGTTTTCGGTCACGTACATATAAATGTCTTTATCAGCAGCTTTTTTAATCTGGCTTATTTTTTTGCTTTCCCAGACCATATCCTTCATACCGGATTTTATGCTCCAATAACCCAGACCTGTCTGAGCTGTTTCTTTATCGGAGGTTTCCAAAAGAAGTCTCTTTTTTAGGTCCAGCGAATTTTTATTAGATTCGGTTACACTTTGTAAAGGATCAGAATTGAAGGTCTTAATGCGAAAAGTCTTTTGCATTTCCCTCCCTTGAGTTAATCTCTTTTTTATTTTTCCGTCTAATGATATCTTCCAAAGATCATATTTATCATAGAGAATAATTTCACCGTCAGTAGTCCATCCCCCAATGCCGTAAGACGGGTTTTCTGATGGTCGGTTGTTATCCTCTGCAAAAAATGAATTAGGTAGATCAATTGTAAGACAGGTATGAGTGTCCTCCATAATGCTGTAGATCCACCATTGTCCATTTTTAGCATAGCACAGATGAGCCCCGTCAGGCGATCCGGATGGTTTTTCATCCATTGTATAATTCATTATTACAGGTTTTCGATTGCCGTTTTTTAGATCCATAATGTACAGATCAAAAGGGCAGAATTGTTTGCTTTGCGGTTCGTAGGCAATCGGATCATAAATGAAGGCGGAATTATAATCCGTACTTAGAAATCCATTTGAAAACTTTCTATCTGTAATCTGAATAACGGTATTGTCCTGCATATTCCAGACAGCCATTTTATCAGATGTTTTAGGATTACTTAAATATTTTCTGTAATCAAACAAAAGTTTATCTTTTGTATTCCAGATCTGAACTTTTTTGGGATCTGTTTTTTGTAGCAAGTCATTATGTTCTTTAAGCCATATAATTACATTTCTGCCGTTTTCTGAGTGCATTGCATTTCCAATAGGAGAATCCGTAATCTGCATTCCCTGAGGAAAACCCGAACTTTTTGAATCCAGTGTATTAAGTTTGGCTTTGGCTACATTGTAGTAATAGAAACAGGACTGCCCATGATTATGGCTCATAAAAGAAATCCCGCCTGCTTTCCAGAAAAGTTTTTTTACCGGCACATTATGATTTGTGGTTAGTATCCTTTTTTCAATTTCATTTTTAAATAGAATTAATTCCGTATTGTAAAGATTATGCTCTAAAGAAGTATAGATTAGCCCGTTTTGTTCAGGATCAAAACAATAACTGGATATTTCTTTTTTTTGATAAATTTGGTTTCCGGCCATATTTCGGATCTCAAGATTTAGTTTTTTATCGGACGTTTTCACAAACAAAACAATAAATTTATGGTTTGCCGAAAAATCAAAAGCAACTGTGCTTGAAACTATATCCGTTTTTCCGGTCTTAAGATTCTGGAGATATAAGGTATCATGCGAGATGCACGCAAACTGAAGTTCGGCATTAAATTTACCTGTTGTGCAATGCGGGAAGAGGTACTTTTTAGTAAACTCAGCTTTCTGCAAAACCAGTGTGTCTGTATCTGTATAGGGGTAATGCAGACGGTAGCTGACCCATTTTCCATTGTTTGAAATTTTCCCTGCATATAATTTGCTCCAGAGTTGGTAATCAGTTGGCGTCAGCATTCTTTTTTGGTTAACCTGTCCCAAAAGAGTGGGACAGGATACTAACCAAAAAATGAAACAGGTAAACCTGAAAAAAGTAACGGCGGATATATAATTAATAACCTTCATTTTGCGGAAGTAGATTTGGATTCAACAATAGTTCAGATTCAGGTAAAGGGAACAATCGGTCAGAAGTATTCCATTGCGCTTTAACTGGGGATAATACCTCGTTGAGCCTGCCTGTTCTTTTAAGATCAAAAAAACGATGCCCGAATTCGGTGAACAGTTCAAGTTGTCTCTCCCTATAGACTGATTGAAGGATTTCTTCTGCGGTTACTGAAGCTGTGTTGGTAAGCCCGGCAAGATTTCTTGTTTTATTAAGATCTTCCTTGGCACCAATCAGGTCACCTGTATGCGCTCTCGATTCTGCCCTGATCAGATATTGTTCAGCAAGTCTAAGCACTATCGAGTATTCCATGGAAGCCGCTGTGCTGGACTGATTTTTATATTTATAAGCATGGTACCATGTGGAACTTCCGTTTGAAACTGTTTTTATCCATTGTACTTTTCTTAAATCTTCTGAAGTAAATGCATTATATAAATCTGATGAGACGGCAACCAAAGCAGGAGGACCCTGCAGAAAAACAAAGGAGATTCCTTCATAGGTATTTGCTCCTGTTGTAGCGGGGATGAACTGCCAGATTGTGGAGAGACTCTGTTTTTCGAAAAGATTATTTATGGACTGTGGCCATTTGTAAAGATCTGTTTGATTTAGCACTGCAGAGGCAGCATTTGCCGCCTCTTCCCATAATTCCATGTAAAGGCAGACACGGGCAAGTAGCGCTTTTGCGGCAAATTTGTTAGGTCTTGTACGGTCACTGCCGGCATATGCCTCCGGCAGAAGATCGCTTGCAAGTTCGAGGTCATTTTTAATTTTCTCGTAAACAGATTTTTCAGGCAGTCTTGAAACTGTACTGTTGTTTTTGTAATTTGTTGAGTTTATGTAGGGAATTGGGCCGAATGTATTGAGCAGATAAAAATGAATCAGGCTGCGGACAAAAATGGCCTCTCCCATTAGCTGCTGTTTATCGGCAGCTGAAAGCTTAGCTGATGCGCTGACACCCTCAATAACTGAATTTGCAGCATAAATCTGGCTGTAACTACTGTTCCATAAATCCAAAAGAGCAGTATCGGTCTGCATCAGCGTGTTATTATAAAAATTTGCCTGAATTGTTGCAGGACTGCCGTAAAAGCTCAGTTCATCAGCATACAGACCGAGTTGGACCGATAAGCCGGAAGTATAGCCTGTCAAGAGGCCTTTATCCCTCATTTTCGAATATATATCGACCATACCGGCTGTCGCAGTTGATTTTTCCTGAAATACAGCGGTTGCGGTTAATTGCGAGGAGGGAAGATCTACGTCGGTGAAGCCAGTACATGCTGAAAATAAAAAGGAGAAAGTAACACTGAGTAGTTCTGATTTTATAATGAATTTGATATTTTTCATGTTTAGAAGCATTAGATTAAAATGTTAACTGTATACTACTGGTGTAGATTTTTAAGGGAGGGAGATATCCGGTAGACCTGAATTCGGGATCAATACCTTTATATTTAGTGAAAGTCAGTACATTCTGTCCCTGTAGACTGAGCCTGCATGTAATTTTTTTGGTCCAGGTTTTTGGAAGCTCATAGGTTAAAGAAATATTCTTCAGGCGGATATAAGAAGCATCACTAATGGAAGCATCACTCTGTGTATACCTTAAGTAAGCCTGTAGTTTGGATGAGTTTGATACACTGTAACCCTGATAAGTGCCCTGATCCTTATCTTCGCTCTGCCAATGTGATGCAATACTGGTGGATTGATTGTTCATTGTACCGGGCATAGGCTGACCGTAGTTTTCATCATAATTTTCCTGTTTTACAAACTGGAACAGGAAATCCAATTCTAATTTATGGAAGCGTAGATGATTCTGCAGACCACCGTAATATTTTGGATTCAGGTTCTTAACTGTTTTTTTGTCTTCATTGGCCGTAAATACCCCATCACCGTTTACATCTTCAAATTGGTAAGTACCTGTAGCAGGATCAATACCTGTGTAATGGTATGCTTTTACTAAATTTAAAGGCTGTCCGATTACATATCTGTTTTTGTATGTGGAGACATCAAGTCCCGGAAATGAAAGCAATTCATTTTTAATGCTTGTCAGGTTAAAGTTTGTAGACCAGCTAAAATTATTGTTGATTATATTTTGAGTTTTCAGAGTGATTTCTATACCTGTATTCTGGACTGTGGCATCCAGATTTGCCTGAATGGAAGAAAAACCCGTTGTTCCCGGAAGTGGTATTCCGACAAGCTGGTTGGAGGATCGATTTTGAAACCATGCAAAACCAGCCAATATGCGGTCTTTAATAAAGCCTGTTTCAATTGCAAATTCTGCTTTTTTGTTGGTTTCCCATCCAAAATCAGCATTAAAAAGTCTGCTGGGCTGCATTCCGGAGATACCCTGATATTTGGTTCCGGATGTGTTGTACGTATCCATAAACTGATAGTCACCTATCTGGTCATTACCAGTTGTACCATAACTCATTCGTATTTTTCCAAAACTTAGGAACGAAATATTTTCATTCAGCCATTTGCTTTCACTGAATATCCAGGCTGCTCCTACGGCACCAAAGTCGGCAAACTGCCTGCCGGGACCAAAACGGCTGGAGCCATCTCTTCTTCCGGTGAAATTCAGGATATATCTTCCTGCCAAATTCAGATTTATTCTGGCGAAAAACGCCTGATATTTGTATATGGTTTCATCACTATTCAAAATTGTAGTTGTTGAGGAAGAAGCTGGGTTTGAGACTAGACTATTACTGCTGAATCCCCTGGATTGTGTAATGAGCTGATCTCCTTTTTGTTGCTGGAAGGTCGTTCCGGCCAGGGCATCAATTGTCATATTGCCGATGTTTTTTACCCATGATAATTTTGGTTCTACAATCCACGAATTACGATTTAAGACATTCGAAATAGCCAGTGAAGATTCAGTCCCCAGTCCGTAGGAAGGATTATAGATGGTCGATGGTTGCAGGTTGATTTGTTTCTGATCTAGATCTGTGTAACCAAAGTTGCCGCTTGCTGTGAAACCAGCTCCGAGTTCATAGGAAAGCGAAACATTAGCAAATAAATCGTAGGTATTTCCCTTTGTTTTTCCGTTCAGGATGGCCAGCGGATTTTGAAAGGTATTGTTTTCCCAATTCAGATTACCGGATTGATCGTATAATGCCGGTGCATTGGGAGAAAGCTGCAAGGCTGTCTGTGTAAAATCCACTAGGGGCATTGAACTAACCTGTGCAGTATAAACGGCTGAAAAATTGACCTTAAATCTTTTGTCTTCTGATTCATGATTTATGTTTGCCCTTCCGCCAGCTCTGATATAGTCAAAGCTTCCCGGAAATACAGTGGTTTCTTTGGAATAATTTCCACTAAGACGAAACTGAGTCTGTGCTGAGCCCCCTGAAAGTGTAGAGGTTAAATTGGTATAATCGGCAGTTCCTCCGATGAGTTCCCGCTGCCAGTTGGTGTTTCGATTTTGATCCCATGTGCCATTGATGTCATAGGCATTGGAGGGATACTGTGTTACACCGTCATTGGCAAAAGCTTCTTTACGCATCGCCAGATATCTTGGTGTATCGAGCACATCTTTATACCGGGTTACTCTTCCGATTCCATTTGAATAGTCAGCCGTGAAAGAGGTTTTACCGGCCTTGCTTTTTTTGGTCGTGATAAGCACAACACCATTAGCTCCCCGTGAACCATAAATAGCAGTTGCATCGGCATCTTTCAGTACTTCAATACTTGCTATATCCAAAGGATTTATGCTGTTAAGAGGGCTGTTCTGCTGTGGCATATTTGCTGAGGTGTAACTGCTTCCTATGCCTTGGGAAGAGTACGGTACGCCATCTATTATATAAAGAGGGCTGTTTCCGTCGCTTCTTAAACTGTTTATTCCTCGTATTTCTACCGTGAACCCACTGCCGGGCATACCAGTGTTTTGTACGATGTTGACTCCGGGCATTCTTCCCTGCATGGTTGCTAGCACATTGGTTACGGGCTGTCTTTTGATATCCCTGGAGGTGATTCGAGTGATACTTCCCGTCCGCTCTTTGTCCTTAACATAATAGTATCCAGCATTTATTTTTACTTCCTTAAGTGTTGTCGTATCGTAGTCTAGTGTAATGTCTATTTTACTATTTCCGTCTACTGGAAGGATTTTTGTTTTAAAACCTATGAAGGAAATGACAAGAGAATCACTTGCAGCTGCATTTATAAAATAATGACCGTTGTAATCGGTAATCGCTGAGAGGTTTGATTTTCCTTTGATAGTAATGGTCACACCAGGCAGAGGGGAAGTATGATCAGTGACGGTTCCTTCTACCTGATTCTGTTGATAAAAAGTGTTTAAATGCCTTTTTGAATTGTAGGCAAACGATGATGAAAAAGTCAGTAGCATACCCGTAAAAATTAGGCAATAAAGAGCTTTTCCATCCTTGTAAAATGAAAAATAATTCATAATATTGGGATTGGTTAGTTAAATGGATATTTGATTAGCTAAGGTCCTCTGCTCTAGTTTGGTCGCTGCAGTAGAGGGCCATTTTTTATGTATTAAGTAAACGGCTTAATAGCATAATCTTTTTTGGACTTTTTACAAATAGTGTAGTTTTAAATTAAACTGTTTAGTTTAATGCGAGACTTTTAGAGAGCAGTAGCTAAGAAAAGTTGAGAAATTTGTTTCGCCCTTTAAAAGGAGGCGTGGGTTTAAACTCAGCTTATAGCTCTCTAGGTACTGGTATACCATACGCGCAATAAGTGAGCCCACGCCATATGGCGTGAGCATTTGCACTTATCTTCCTGCGCGTATTAAAATTACCAGTTTTAGAGAGCAGGTTCAAAGCGAATGCTTCATTTTATATTATTTGAAGTATCGCAAATATATGTATTTGATAACAAATATAGAATAATATTTTGAATCGCACACTATCGTGTGCAGAAAAAATATAATTATTCAATTCTTTTGTCTTAATGGCTTTAAAAAATGAAAATAGCAAACCTGTCATGAAACCACAGAAAACGAAAGTATTTCTAGTGGATCAGCATGTTTGTAATTTTATAAAAGAAGAATGGATGAAGGATATTGATTCATTCAGAGATTGGGCAAGACAACATAACGTTCACGAATCGATAGCTCGAAAAATCAATCAAATAGAAGGTTATAAGATTCCGGTTTCTACTTTAAAAATTATTTGCTTTTATAGACAAATTACTTTAGCAGATTTTTTCAAATTAGTTGAAAATAAATATGGAGATGCAGAGGATAAATTTTATTACATAGAAAAAAAGAAAGATGTTTAAAACATCTTTCTTTTTTTTTTTTATTTTTTTGATTCTTCAATAGAAACTTTTCTGAACTCTTTTAAAAGTTTCTCAATTTCTAAAGATGCTTTACGAGCTCTTGCTCCAGCGGCTTTTACCCCTTTTTCTGAAAAAGATTCAGTTTCCGTTTTAAACGTTTCAATTTCTGCGTTGATTTTTGCAATAAGATCGTTCATGATAAATTGTTTTTTTAATTACGCGGGCAAATATATAATTTAAAAATTTGTTACAGTTTATACATCACAGACTTTCCGTTTTAAGCTGTTCGATAAAGTAAGCTGTCGGCATACCTGTTTTGGCTTTAAATAATTGCGCAAAGAGCTGTTTGCTGCCGAAACCAGCTTCTTCTGCCAACGCTACATTATTATATTTTCTTATTTTTTTGTTATTGTGAAGCAAGGCGATAATGTGTTCAATTTTCAGATCATTTATATAATCTTTGAATGCTTTTCCGCTGTAATGACGAATGATTCTTGATACATAGGTTTGATTTGAATTAAACATTACGGCCAATTTAGAGATAGTTAAATCCTTCTGCAGGAATTTTTTTTCGTTTTCAAATTTTTCCAGCTGTTTAATTATATAGGAAACCGTTTCAGGATTTATATCTGCCAGATTATCACCAGATGATCTGAATTTATCTTTAGGAGCCTTACCAGTATTCAACTGCAGCATTAACTGATCAAAGTTTTTTTTGTAAAGTCTCCTGTTTCTAAAGTGGTTAAAGGTCAAAAACAATGATAGCAAGAGCAGTGAAACTGCCAAACCTGTGAATGCATAAACTTGTTTTTTCTTTTTTATGAACTGCTCCTGGATTTGTTCTTTTTCAAAGATAAGCTCATTTGTGTCGTATTCCTTGTGCAGTTTACTTACCAAATATTTATAGGTTTCATTAAGGTAGTTATCTGCCAGAAGCAATTGATCAATACAATATAGTTGTAAATCCAAGTTGTTCTTCGTTTTATAATATTTGATTAATAATTCATAAGCCTCACGCAGATCAGGCCTGATATAGCCATGACTTTTATAAATTTGATCTACTTTTAAAAAATAAGAAACGGCATTTTCATACTTTTTTAATTTCCAGTAACTTTTGCCAATGTAAAAACAGCTTATAGATTCACTTGCAAAATCTTCATTTTTTTTGATCTGGTCTGATACTGATTTAAGATTTTTTATAGCATCATTGTAATCTTCCTTAAAAAATTGATTGACTGCTTCGGAATGGATGAAATAGGGGACCATGTCCTTATTTCCCAGCCGTTCGCTTTCGGATAGTCCTAAAAGATTGGTCTGGGTGCATTTGCCATAATTTCCAATTTTATTGTAGGCAAGTCCCAGGGCATGAAGAGAATTTAAATAGGGTCTTGCCCCCTCATTCTTAAAATGATCCACACACTCAGTCAATAAGGCAATAGCTTCATCATAATAACCTAAATAGGATTTAATAATGGCAATATTATACTTAACCTTATATTTTAAATACTGGTCCGAAGTTTTGGAAATGTATTTGTTTGCTTCTATGTAATTGTCTAAGGCCTCATGAAGCTCTTTTCTACTATAATATACAATCCCTTTGGACAGATAGGCTGAACCCAGTAAAGTATTCATACCTGATTTTTGTGCTTCCAATATCATGCTGTCAGCATAAATTAATCTTTGTTTTTCTGGCGATTCATGAAGGATATTTTGATAGCCATTGACAATTTCTGTGTAGTTCTGTTCTTTTTTTGCCTTATAGAGATACGTATACATATATATTGCAGCTTTTGTGCTATCTCCTTTGTAGAAGTAAATTTTATCGTCAAGATATTCATAGTTCTTGTTCCTTAAGGAATCAGGTATCTTGAAATTATTTCCTTGGGATATAATTAACTGAGTGGTAATAAGAAGAAAGAGATAGCGATGCTGAGTCATATTTGATGTTTTTGAGGCGAATCTTTCGTAAAAGGAGAATCAAACGCTATTCTAGTCTTATTAACGTCTCCATAACATAAAAGTAACATAAAATTTACATAAAACGCTGAATAGTAGTGGGTTAATTTTAAAAACAGGGTGTGGATTTACCGAAAATCCATACCTGATTTACCGAAAACCCACACTACTGAGCTTGTTTGACATTTTTGGCGAGAGTAGATTTGTTTCGAATTCAATAGCAAAATATCGGGCATCGTGCCGGATAGAGGTTCTGCTAATCCGGATGAAATGAACTGAGAAGAAATTCTTATTCACTTCAAACAAACAAATCATGAAAAATTTATTATTAACCAGTTTTGTATTTTTACTATTTACTGCCTGCTCAACTGACTCAGAAGCAGTAATTGACAAAAATCTAATTTCTCACTATGAAGATCTTGAAACCACTGGTGCTTCCGCATTGGGTTCCAAAAATCCTTTTGACAGCGCGGGTAAAGAATATTATAATATTTTACAGAACTTTTTAAAGGATAATAACACCCCTAATTCTGCAGCAGAAATCAATAACCAGATTTCATTTATATTGAGATTTTTACAAGGAAATTCCACTGCTAAAGCGGCTAATTTGGGATACTCGGATCAGGAAATTCTAGACATCTTAAACGATCCTGATACCAAACTTATTGAAATTATTCAAAATAGTTTTATAAGTTCATCGAGTAAAATAATGCTGACCACGTTTGTTCAAAATCTAATAGTCCAGCAAGATGCAGCATACGCTGTGGTAAGAGACTACATAATTGATTTTGATGCAGCTGTTGTGGAAAATACGGATTTAGATGCAGATGAAAAGGAAACCATACTTACCGTATCCACTATTTCAAGTTATGCACTGTTTGCCGAGGCCGAGCGCAAGGATCGCGACTGGGAAAAATCAGTGGGCACAAAACCTGCCCGACCTTTTTTCAAGAAGAACCAGGCGGCAGTAATCACAGTTATCGCTCTACTGCCTTCACTCATTAAAAACTGAAACAATTATAACTGAAAAATGAAACGTCGAACTATATTCTACACTTTACTTATCATACTGAATGTTGTATGTCTTTATTTTATAATCGATCTATTTAGTTATGATGAAATAGTGGAATACCTTTTAAACGGTGAGAAAAGAATAACCCATCCGCGAAAGCTGACCTATCTACTGTATATAACGACCTTATCAAATCTATATTTTATGGCCTTTACAATTATGGAAAGGGCTTTCGGCGAAAAGGATTAACCAAATTAACTCAATTTTAATTTTCAGTTTAAATGTAGAAATTATGATCAGAGATTTGATCAATACCAACCTGGATGATCTGCCCATTAGGGGATTAGCTATTCATATTATCAAAAATTATGTATCAAAATCCCCTGTGAGTGAATCATTTCGGGTATCAAACTATTCCATTTTATTAATTAAATCCGGAAAACTAACTGTCCAGTTTCAGAAGACTGATCAGGTTCTGGCAGAAATGGATCTGCTGGTGATACCAAGCGATTCATTTTGCAGCATCGTGCAGTTTGAAGGAAAGCTTCAGTTTTACCTGATCACTTTCAGCTTTGAATTCGCAATAAAAAATAGTTTGCGACAGGAACTAATTGAAGCCTTACACTTTATAATTACAAGAGCTTCAATTAAGATAAAATTGGATGAAAAGGAGATGTTAATTCTATCCTTGATATATAAAGTGCTGTATTTTGTCACCAGAGATCCAGCAGTTAGCGGTAATGATAATGAACTGCATGGTATAAGTTTTAACCTATTTATGTATGAACTGAGATTAATCTACGCAAAACATTCAAATGATTTTGCTCTGCAGTTTACGAGAAAAGAAAGTTTAATAATTCGATTTCTCACTATTTTGTCTATTCATTACAGAAAACAGCACAACGCCCAGTTTTATGCCGGCTCCCTTTTTGTTACAGCCGGCTATTTAAATCAAATGGTAAAAGAAATAACAGGTAAAACCGTTAAGAAACTAATTGTTGAGACTATCATTTCGGAAGCAGAAAAACTGCTCGAAGATCCGCATAATACTGTGTCTCAAATCGCTGAAGATTTGGAATTCACCAGTGCCAATAGTTTTACGGTCTTTTTTAAAAGGCATACCAATTTATCCCCATCTCAATATCGTTTAAGTGCAATGGAAAAAAATAAGACACGCTAGTTTCTGCTGCATAACTGTCAATCAAAACAGAAGTATGATGATTAGAAAATATCCGTTGGAATGGCTAGATGCTTTGATATTGCGTAACCTTGTCCAAAATCGTAACATTATTAATATTACGGAGCAAGAGTTAGCAATGATATGTGATGCCATACAGAAGGAAGCTCTCAATATTGAAATTCAGATAAAAGACGAGGTATTTGCAACGACAAAGAAAAGCGAGGTCAGGCTTTTGATCCGGAAATACCATTCCTATTTTATATTCCTGATTGACAAGATTGCAGAAAACAGAAAAAATGATCGGTATAAAACAAAAAGCATTCTGCAGATTTCACAAACGATAGTAGATACCTTATCGAATTTACTTTCTTTCATTGAAACCCGATTTGATGAATACCTTAGTCTCGATCAAAGGGTACCATTGACATATCTGCAGGTTTCCAGACGCGAGCTAATGCTCAGGCTTCGAAACATAAAAAAAATAGAATGCGATATCACTGAGGATTGTAAGACGCTGGACCTTATAATAGATAGTTTTAATCAGCACTTTCAATCTCGTAATGCTCCTAAAAGCACATATAGGCTGTTAAGATACCAAAAGAACCTGCTGCACCTCATAGAGAAATTCAATTTTGAGCGAAAGGATGGGAATTTTTTTTCGCTGTTAGATGAAAAGCTGATCAATCTTAATTTCAATTCAGCTGATTATTACAGTTATATCATCACAAGAATTGCAGCCCATTTGACGGCTAAAAATCAAAAATCTGGAAAATTAGCTTTTTTACTGATTGTTTTCAAAGAATTAAATCAGATCGAATCCAGCGAAAAGATTTGTTTCGATCCAGGTCAGAGTAATATAAAAGTTTCAGTAACCAACTGGATAAAATACGAAACTCAATATATTGAAAAAAGTATAGAGCTGAATATTGGCCAAAAAGAGATGACAGTATCGAAAGAGGAACTGCAGCACGATCTGCTGAAAGAAAAGGTGGAATGCATATTGTCAACAGATCAGATCGGATTAATTCTCCGGGCGGGGGATGAATCGAGAATATTAAAGGCAAAATCAATGAACCAGGTTTTCAAATCAATCGTTCCCTATCTGTCTACATCTCAGAAAAGGGATCTCTCGTACAAATCCATGAGAAGCAAATCCTACACTGCAGAGGAAAGGGACAAGGAAATTGCTATAAAGACCCTGGAGCGAATAATTAAACATATACAGCAATATTAATGGATTGATCTGCTTTTTAAACCTCCTTACGGAGGTTTTTTTATTTTCGTATTTCAGATAATTTGGGGAGCAACTTGGGGAGCAGCTAAAAGTTGTCCTTGTAGAAATTTTGTTCTTATCGTTCCTTTGACCTGTCAATAAATCGCAGAGTGCGTTGACGATTTAAAACAAGAGCTGGTGTGTAACGATAAATGAAGATGATTATGCTTTCAAATATTTCATGGGGTAACTATTTAGTTACAGTTTTAGTATTGCTACTGTTTTGGTACATTATTGTAATTCTTAAATTTTATTTAGCCCCCCTAAAAGAGCTGCTAAAGGGCAATACAAAATTAAAATTCTTTAAAACTCCAAAGGCTCCGGCAGATGAGCATTCAAAGGATTTATTCGGTGAATTTAAAGAGCCATTTGACACTCTGCAGGATGCAAGGGAACTCTATTATAAATTGGAAAAGGCAATTTCAGAAGCAGTACTAAATAATCTCTCTGGAATTGAATTCAAAAATTATGTGAAATTTATTCTTGACGAATATCCGTATGTGAGGAGATCTGCTCTTCGAGAGAAAATCAACAGCCTTATGGTCTCAGAATGCTCAAAGCACCCGCAGCTGATTTTAACTTACCCGGAAATGGATGGGTTGTGGGATGAGACCATTTCTTAAAAATTACAGAGGAATATTCCCCGTCCGCTCTAGTGCGGTATGGTAAAATGTGACAAGGAGAATAGCTGATGTGACGGCGGTATTCCTCTGTTTTTATATAGTAAATATAACCTTTAAATTATAAGTGATGAAAAAATGGAAATGGAAATTTAAGAGTTTGATGTATAAAATTAAAGGACTGGTAACTTTTATTCTTGTATTTATTATCAATGGTACGTCTTATGCCCAAGACGGGGTAGCCGGAATCAATGAGGCCAATCAGAAGGTAAGAAGCTACTTTGATGCAGGTACTGAACTGATGTATGCTGTCGGGGCGATACTTGGACTAATAGGTGCTGTAAAGGTTTATCAGAAATGGAATGCTGGGGATCCTGATACTGGTAAAGTAGCTGCAGCGTGGTTTGGAAGCTGTGTTTTTCTTGTCGTGGTAGCAACTGTCATTAAATCATTTTTTGGAGTATAATGGCAGTAAGCGTATACCAAATCAATAAAGCAATCAATAAAAGTATTGAATTTAAAGGACTAAAAGCACAGTACATCTGGTATTTGGGCGGAGGAGCTGTGTCCTTAATGATAGTTTTTGCAGTGCTCTATATAATTGGAATTCCGTCACTGATTTGTGTTGGACTAATTGGGATATCAGGAGTCATTCTGGTTGTTAAAATCTATCGGATGAGTAATACTTACGGAGAGTATGGAATGATGAAAGCGCTGGCTTCCAGACAGATCCCAAAATCTGTAAAAGTTCGAAGCAGGTCTGTTTTTTTAAAGTGATAGTCTTAAAACGTTAACGTATTTATTGGATTATGAAAGTTCTAAATCTTTATGCGGGAATAGGAGGAAACAGAAAGAACTGGACGGATGTTACGGTTACTGCTGTCGAACTCGATCCCCAGCTGGCTGCCGTTTATGCAGAGCATTTCCCTCAAGATACGGTCGTAGTTGGAGATGCACACCAATATCTTATAGATCATCATAATGAATTTGATTTCATCTGGAGTTCGCCGCCGTGCCAGTCGCATTCCTCGTTTAGACAGAACATATGCGTAAGATTCCGCGGCACTCCTGCAGTATTTCCAGACATGAGACTGTATCAGGAAATTTTGTTTCTCAGGCATAACGCGGAATGTTTATGGACTGTAGAAAATGTAAAACCTTACTATACACCACTTATCGAATCCAATGCCGCGCTGCAACGCCATTTGTTCTGGGCGAATTTTGAGATACCGGATACAGAGATACAGGCATCGGTAAAAATCCGTTATGCGCAGATACCGGATCTTGAAGAGGCTTTAGGATTTAGTATCAGGGCGTCCAGTATACCAAACAAAAGGCAGGTACTGCGAAACTGCGTTGATCCGCAGCTGGGACTGCATATTTTAAATTCAGCCAGAAGTGTCTGGCGGAAAAAAGTGAAAATGAGTAAAACAAGGAAAAATGGAAAAAGAATTGGATGATGTATTACCGATTATGGACGTACAGCATGACTGTATTTTGTCAAAACAGGGTGATGTGACGATAGTATTTAAAGCAGATCTGCCAGAGATTTTTACGCTGTCAGACCAGGAATATGAGGCTTTCCATCAGTCCTGGATTAAGGCGGTTAAGCTACTGCCGAAATTCTGCGTATTTCACAAGCAGGACTGGTTTTTGGAAAAAGGATACAGAGCCGATTTTTCAAATGATGACACCAGTTTCCTAAGCAGGAGCAGTGAAAGGTTTTTCAATGAAAGGCCGTTTCTTGATCACAGCTGTTATATAATGCTGACTAAAAAACCGGCGGGAAGAAAAAGTTCCAGTTCCCTATTTTCAACTCTGATCAGAAACACCCCTGTCCCGGAAGAAACTTTGAAGCCCCAGCTGCTGCAGGATTTTCTGGATTCAGCAGGACAGTTCAAAAGAGTACTCGAAGACAGCGGCTTTGTAAAGCTCAACAGACTTAAAAATGAGGATCTTAAAAGCCAGAGCAGAAAGATTGGACTTATTGAGAGGTACTGTTTCTTATCGGATAAGGAAAGTGAATTTATATTTAATGATATTTCATTTAAAGACGGTTTAAGAATAGGAGATAAGCATTGCCAGCTGTTTACTCTGGGGGATGCGGCTGATCTTCCGGGACTGTGCGGATCACGCATAAATTTTGACCGATATTCTACTGATAAAACTAAGTTCAGCATTGGTTTTGCTTCAACTCTGGGACAGCTTTTATCCTGTAATCACATCTATAACCAGTATATTTTTATTGAAGATGCACAGAAAACAATTCAGAAACTGGAGAGCAAAAGACTAAGGCTTCAGTCGTTATCTGCCTACAGCCGTGAGAACATGATAGCCCGTGACGCCACGAACGATTTTCTCAATGAAGCGATCGCGCAGCAGAGACTTCCTGTAAAAGCACATTTTAATGTACTGGCTTGGACCGATAATGAGGAAAATCTAAAGGAAATAAAAAACAAGGTTTCATCGGCACTGGCTCAGATGGATGCTGCCGCCAAACAGGAAACTGTCGGGGCGCCGCAGATCTATTGGGCGGGACTGCCCGGCAATGCTGCTGATTTTCCAATGAATGACACTTTTGATACCTTCACAGAGCAGGCAGTCTGCTTTCTGAATATGGAAACGGGTTACCGTTCCTCACTCAGTCCAATGGGAATCCGATTAGGAGACCGGCTGACTGGAAAACCAGTCCATGTGGATATAAGTGATGAGCCCGTCAGAAAAGGAATATGCACCAACCGCAATAAATTTATTCTTGGGCCATCGGGAAGCGGCAAGTCCTTTTTCACTAACCATATGGTCAGAAGTTATTATGAGCAGGGAACACATGTGGTGCTTGTGGATGTAGGCCACAGCTATAAGGGGCTATGTGATATGGTTGGCGGATATTACTTTACTTATGATGAAAAGAATCCGATACGTTTCAATCCTTTTTATATTTCAGAAGGGGATAGTCTGGATACTGAGAAAAAAGAAAGCATCAAAACACTGCTGCTGGCACTTTGGAAGAAAGATGACGAAACATTTAACAGAAGCGAGTATGTTGCGCTTTCCAATGCGCTGCAGCTGTACTATGAAAAACTCGACAGGGAAAAAGAGATTTTCCCGTGTTTTAACAGCTTCTATGAATTTCTTAGAGAAGAGTTTATCAGGATTCTGGAGAATGATAAAGTAAAGGAGAAAGACTTTGACATTACTAATTTTCTCTATGTTCTCAGACCCTACTATAAAAGCGGTGAGTTTGACTATCTATTGAACGCAACAGAGAATCTGGAGCTTCTGAAAGAACGTTTCATCGTATTTGAACTCGATAATATCAAAGATCATCCTATACTTTTTCCAGTGGTCACAATCATCATTATGGAGGTTTTTATCAGCAAGATGAGAAAACTCAAAGGAATCCGGAAAATGATTTTGATTGAAGAGGCCTGGAAAGCAATCGCAAAAGAAGGAATGGCGGAATATATCAAGTACTTATTTAAGACTGTGCGTAAGTTCTTTGGAGAGGCTATTGTAGTAACACAGGAAGTGGAAGATATCATTTCTTCTCCTGTTGTCAAACAGGCAATTATCAATAACAGCGACTGTAAAATTCTTTTGGATCAGAGCAAATACCAGAACAAATTTGACCAGATTCAGGAACTTCTTGGCCTGACAGAAAAAGAAAAAGGGCTGGTACTATCGGTCAACAAAGCCAATGATCCTTCAAAAAAATACAAAGAGGTATTTATATCCCTGGGGGGGATGTCTTCCAAAGTATACCGGACAGAGGTATCGCTGGAGGAATATCTTGCCTATACAACCGAAGAGAGCGAGAAGATGAAAATGAACCAATATGCGGCAAAGTTCGGCGGAGACATAAAAAAAGGAATTGCCGCAATGGCAAATGAAATAAGAAACGGTAAATAAAAATTGAAAATGAAAACGAGAATAACTGCCTGCCTGATCTGTCTGCTGCTAATAAGCACTCCTGCAAGACCGGCAGAAAAAACCGCTGTACTGCCTATACTTGAAATTGTAAAAGCAGTCACAAAAAAAGTAATCAAAGCGATAGATCTGCGTATTCAAAGACTGCAGAACAAAACCATCTGGCTTCAGAATGCCCAGAAACAAGTTGAAAATGTTCTCTCTAAACTAAAACTTGATGAAATCTCGGATTGGACGCAGAAACAGAAAGAACTTTATAAAGGTTATTACCAGGAGCTGAGTAAAGTCAAATCTATAATTACCTATTATCAGAGAATAAAGGAAATTACCAGGAAGCAGACCAAACTGGTTCAGGAGTATGAAAGAGCATGGAACCTGCTTCGTCAGGATTTCCATTTTAAAGAAGATGAAATTCGCTACATGGAGCGGGTGTATAACGGTATTTTGGAAGAAAGTGTAAAGAATATGGATCAGATATTTTTGATACTGGAGTCTTTTACCACTGAGATGAGCGATTTAAAAAGACTTGAAATAATCAATAAGGCCTCTGCTGAGATCGACTCGAACTACGATGACCTTAAACTGTTTAATCAGCAGAATATCATGCTGAGTCTTCAGAGAGCCAAAACAGAGTCAGAAGTAAATCAAACCAAACAATTTTACGGAATTCCGTAAGTGAGCTAAAAATTATGAAAAAAATGATTTTAATTCTTACCACTGTACTGTTTTTCAGCCAGGGTATGACGGGGCAGGCCAAGCAGAGAAAAGAACTTCTGCTTCAGATTGCAGCGCTCCAGGTTTACATTGATTATGCAAAAAAGGGATACTCTGCGGTTTACAAGGGACTGAATTTTATTGGTGATGTAAAGAAAGGAGAAGTGAACCTGCACGGAGATTATTTTTCTTCGCTTTTGAAAGTTAATCCCAAAGTCAGGAATTACTATAAAATAGCAGAAATAATTTCCTTGCAGGTGAAGATAATCAAAGTAAGCAGGAAGACGATAAAGACTCTAAGGGCGGCTGATTTGTTTCATGGCACTGAACTGGATTATGTTGAGCGCGCTTTGAACCGGCTGCTTGAGAACTGCAGCGATACTTTGGATCACCTTTTATCGGTCAGTACAGATTCAAAACTGGAACTAACTGATGACCAGAGAATTGATCGTATTGACAGGCTGCATAATAGTATGCTTGAGGACTATAATTTCTGCATTTCTTTCAGCCGCGAAGCAGGACTTTTGTCTTTGTCTAAAGCAAAGGATTTAGTAGAAGCAGAGCAATTACGTGTTATGTATCACTAGAAAATTTAAGTACGATGAAAAAAACAGTGTTTGCAGCAGCCATGATCTTGGCATTCTTGATGCCGTTAAAAGCAGAAGCGCAGTCTGCTGAAATCCAGCAGCTGATCTTAAATATTGAAAAGTTATCCCAGTTCAAGAAGATTCTAAGTGATATGAAAAAAGGCTATGAGCTTCTTTCGGGAGGATACAAGACGGTAAAAGATATGTCTGAAGGGAATTTCAGCCTCCATAAAACTTTTTTGGATGCCTTGATGCAGGTTTCACCAACGGTAAAAAATTACAAAAGAGCAGGTGAAATTGTAAATCTGCAGATCCTCTTGGTCAGGGAAAGTAAAAAAGGTTTGAGCAGCTTTGTAAAAAGCGGCAGTTTCAGCCAGCGGGAACTCGGATATTTTGAAAAAGTGTACGGCAATCTTCTGGATCAGAGCCTGAGAAATCTTGACCAGCTTATAATGGTTGTAACGGCTGATAAGCTCAGGATGTCAGACGATGAGAGGCTTGAGGCAATAGATGCCGTGTATCTGGAGATGCAGGATAAGATCTCCTTTCTTAGAGATTTTAATGCATCATCAAGCGTGCTGCTTTTGCAGAGAGCAAAAGAATCAAATGATGTTTCCGCTTCCAAGCAATTTCATGAATTAAAAAACTAGGGATATGATTTCTATGAAAAAAATTGAAAAATTGTTTTTGATAATTGGGATGCTGCTTTTTCAATCCAGCGTCCAAGCTCAGGGACTGGGAGATGAGATGCAAAGTCTTCATTCGGTATTAGAACAGCTTTACGATGAGATGATGCCTTTATGCAGCAACTTACTGGCTGTAGGGCAGGGGATAGCAGGTTTTGCAACGATCTGGTTTATCGCCTCGCGTGTGTGGCGTCACATTGCAAATGCAGAACCTATAGACTTTTATCCTCTTTTCAGGCCCTTTGTAATAGGTTTCTGCATTATGATTTTTCCATCTGTTCTGGCCCTTATCAACGGGGTTATGAAACCCACGGTAACTGCCACGGCAGCAATGGTTTCAGGTTCTAATAACGCGGTTGCTGTGCTTTTAAAGGAGAAGGAAAAAGCGATTAAAGAAACCGATCCGTGGAAGATGTATGTTGGCGTAACAGGATCGGGTGACAGGGACAGATGGTATAAATACACGCATGATGAAGATCCCTCTGATGAAAGCATGCTGGCGGGAATCGGGAACGATGTCAAGTTTGCAATGGAAAAGGCGTCATATAACTTTAGGAATTCTGTAAAGGAGTGGTTGAGTGAGGTGCTACGAGTACTCTTTGAGGCTGCTGCCTTGTGTATTGACACACTTAGGACGTTTCAGCTTGTTGTCTTGTCAATTCTGGGGCCCCTTGTATTTGGAATAGCAGTTTTTGACGGCTTTCAGCATACCCTCACCGTATGGCTGGCCAGGTATATCAATATTTATCTCTGGCTTCCTGTAGCCAATATTTTTGGAAGCATTATCGGAAAAATTCAGGAACTGATGCTGAAGGTTGATCTCTCGCAGGTGCAGGCTACAGGAGATACCTTTTTCAGCAGGACTGACATGTCTTATCTCATATTTATGATAATTGGAATCATCGGCTATTTTACTGTTCCGTCAGTAGCAAACTATATTGTACATGCTGCAGGAGGCGGAGCTTTGGGACAGAAAGTTACGAGCTTATTTGGCAGCTCTGCAAATTCGGTAGTTTCCAGAACGGCGCAAGGCGCCGGAATGGTTCTCGATGCAATGGGAGACGCAGACACAAGAATGACAAGGTGCATGGCATCTTCGGCAGGAAGCAGTCCCTACTTTAAGGAAAAGGGAAATTATATGGGCGACAAGCTCAGCGGGAATTTAAAACATACCTAAAAGATCCTAACTATGTTTACTAAAATGAAAAATATTGATTCGGCATTCAGATATGTCAGGGGATTTACGATGCTTGTTATTGTCGGATGTTCAGTGATTTGCTGCTACACTGTCTATAAAAGTTTTGAATCTGTGTCCCAGACACGCGATAAGGTCTATATACTGGCCAACGGAAAGGCTCTTGAAGCGTATGCTTCTGACCGCAGGGATAATGTCCCGGTAGAAGCAAGAGACCACGTAAGAACATTTCACAAGCTATTCTTTACCCTTGATCCGGATGATAAAGTAATTAAAACAAATATTACAAAGGCACTTTATCTGGCCGATGACAGTGCAAAACGGATCTATGATGACCTGAAAGAAAATGGCTTTTACTCGGGCATAATTTCAGGAAACATCAGCCAGACCATTCAGATTGACAGTGTAGCCATAGATATCAAAGAATATCCATACAGGTTCAGCTGTTATGCCAGACAGAATATAATCAGGACAACGAGTATTTCGAAAAGGAACCTTATTACCAGAGGAAGCCTTCGCAACGTCTCAAGAAGCGATAACAATCCGCATGGTTTTCTTATTGAGCGCTGGGAAACTATTGAGAATGGGGATATCGGAGTAGAGAACAGGAAATAGGCAGTCATGATGCAGTTATTTAAAAAACGGGATGAGGATTATATCTATTCAGAATATTACCTGAAAGTGCAAAAATTGTGGTCCGTCAAAATGAGCAGGCTGACCGCCGGTTTATCAAAGAAAAAACTGATTGTGCTTCTTTTTGCATTTGTGGTTTTAAGTGCCGGTTATCTCATTTATAATATCTGCAGGAGCGTATTTGCAGAGCGCTTTCCAGCTAAATATAGACCTGAAGTTTCTAAGGTTTTGCCAATTAATCAAAAAAAAATGAATTATGGAAACAAAAACTTTATCGATAAAAGAAGTAAAAAAAAGAAAAATGCTTTTGGTTCTGCCTTTAATAACACTTCCATTCATAACACTACTGTTTTACGTTCTGGGAGGCGGCAGAATGGAAGCGGCAGTATCTTCAAGCGAACATAAAAAAGGGTTTAATTTTAATCTGCCCATGCCAAAATTTAAAGAAGATTCTGCCCTTGATAAAATGAGTTATTATGAAGAGGCGGCCACCGATTCATTAAAGCTTTTGGAACAGATTAAAAAAGATCCAAATTATTCCAAGAGTGCGATTTCAAATGACCTCGATGATGAATTTACGGCAGAAGATTTTGAGAAGCACCTATTTTCAAAAGGCATTAAAGGATTCAATTCAGCTCCGCTTGAACAGGGAAAGGAAGAGAAAGTATACGAAAAAATAAAAGCTCTTCAAAAGATAATCAGACAGCCTGTAACTGCGGACAGCTATGGGCAGGACATGAGTGAATTTGAATCGTATGGCAGATCAAAAGAAAGTTCCCAAGAGATAAAAAAACTCGAGCAGATGATGGCATCCATGGGAACTGTACAGGAACCTGATCCAGAACTGCAGCAGCTTGGCGGAATGCTTGAAAATATACTGGATATTCAGCATCCGCAGCGTGTACAGGAAAGATTAAAACAGTCCTCTGAAAGTAAAAAAGGAAAAGTTTTTACTGTTGACCCTAATATAGAAATTGATATATCCACGTCATTACAGAAGACCTCAAGCATCATAGACAATTCAAAAAGTAATTCATTCTATTCCGCAGATGAGAGCGCAGAACTTGACAGCCAGCCGAATGCTATTCAGGCTGTAATTCATGAGACGCAGATCATTGTGAACGGATCAATTGTAAAACTAAGGCTAAGCAATGATATTAATCTGCAGGGAACTGTGATTCCTAAGAATACATTCTTGTATGGAACGGCATCGCTGAAAGGGGAGAGGCTCGAAGTAAAGGTGGATAATATCCAGTTTAGAAATTCTATTTTCCCAGTTGAACTGACAATATATGATCTGGATGGCATTAGTGGAATTTATATTCCGGGTGCTATAAACAGGGATGTCGCTAAAGCCTCTGCCGAAAGGTCGATACAGACTTTGGGTCTAACGGGAATTTCAGATTCGTGGGGTGCGCAGGCTGCCGGTATGGGAGTTGAGGCGGCAAAAAGTCTTATAAGTAAAAAGGTCAAGCTCATTAAAGTAGTGCTAAAAGCAGGCTATCAGGTACTGCTTTATGATGAGAAACAAAAGAATTTGAAGTAACTAAAAGAATTTAAAGATGAAAAAATATAACTTGATCTATTTTATCAGTTTCTCCTTTTTAGCAATATCAAGCTTCGCGCAGTTGAATAATAGAAAGACAAATTCCAATGCTGATAATCTTGTAAATCTGAATATTGGCTATTCAAAAACAACAAGTCTTGTTTTTCCTTATGCGATTAAAAGTATCGATAAAGGCAGTCCAGATATTATAATGCAGAAAGCAAAAGGAGTTGAGAATATACTGCTTCTAAAGGCAAACAGGCAGAATTTCGCCCAGACCAATCTCACAATTATTACTGCAGACAGCAGGCTTTATGTATTTGTCTTAAACTACAACGATGATTGTCCTGATTTAAATGTAAACGCCGATAATCTGGCTGTGGTCAATGATGATATTTTGTTTTCAAAGGAAAATGAAAACCAAAAGAAAATTGAACAATTTGCCGCCCTGGCATTAGCAAAAAAGAAAAAGATAACAGGTATACAACGTTCAAAATTTGATATTAAACTTTCGGTTAGCGGCATTTTTATTCATGAAGATGTAATGTACTTTAGGCTGGTTATAGATAATAATTCAAAAATTAATTATGAGCTTGACCAGCTTCGTTTTTTCATCCGGGATAAGAAGAAAGCGAAACGCACGGCGTCTCAGGAAATTGAGATAATTCCGCTTTATGATTCAAACAGTCGAAATGTAATTGCTGCTAAGTCTGAATGGACAGCTGTTTATGCGATGCCAAAGGTTATTATACCGGAAAAAAAATATCTGACAATCCAGCTAATTGAAAAGAACGGGGAAAGGCAGCTTGAAGTTGATATTAACAATAACCTGACTAAAAAGATATCTGCAATATAGGAATGAAGCAATGAATCTTAAAGCAAAATGTTATGACAATCGATTTAAGTGACAGTGAGATGATGCTGAGTTTTACTCAGGAGATGGCATCCCTTGGATATCAGTATGTAGCCTTTGATATAGAAATTGTAAATAACAGCAATACACTTGAATTTTATAGAAATATATTGGACGCACAAGAGTATTGCTGTGTTATGACTAATGATGCTCAATATTTTGAAAACTTGCCTACAAATTCTCTAATAAAAGACCTGGAGGCCCTGATTAATAGTGGTATTGATACTTCATGTAAGGAGGCAATTGAAATTACAGGATTTGCAAATAGCAGAGAAAGAAAGGCACTATCAGATAATAATTTAAATACAAACATTATGAATCAGAAAAATTTAGAGTACCTAAAAGACCAGTTAAAATATACTGGATTTGGAGAAACATTCGATCTGGACCTGAAGGAAAAGATGACGCAGGGAGAGAAAGAATTTAAGATTATTAGAGACGGAGTATACGGTGCCGATTCTATGAACGCCGTTTTAAATTTTAAAAAATCAGATCAGACTGATTTCTATTTTTTTAATTCATATCATGTCAGTCTTCAGAAGGAAAATTCAAAAGAATCGCTGGAACAGACTTTTTATATTAACAGTAACGGGCGAAATATTACGCTCAAAGAGGCCTATAACTTAATGGAGGGACGTTCTGTCAATAAAGACCTGAAGAATAAGGACGGTGAGCTGTATAATTCGTGGATAAAAATTGATTTTAAACAAACAGATGAGACGGGCAACTTCAAACTTAACCATTATCATCAAAATTATGGTTATGATCTGGAAGCCAGTCTGGCCAAACATTCCATTAAGGAACTCGATACTCCTAAGTTTAAAGAAGATTTATTGAATTCCCTTAAAAAAGGAAATCTTCAGTCAGTCACATTTGTGGTCGGGGGTGTTGAGAGCAAGATGTATATTGAGGCAAATCCACAATTTAAAACGATAAAAGTCTATGATGAAAACATGCAGAGAATTAATCATAGGGAAAGTAAAGAGGAAAAAAAATCGATAGTAGAAAATCAGTCTGTTTCAAAAGAACAAAAAAAAAGCACTGATCTTGATGCCGATTCTTCCGGAACTGAAAAAAAAAATAATAACAGGAAAAGCAAATCTCATTCAATCTAATAATAATGGAGAATTTAAAGCCCTTATCTGATTTTTTTGCTGCAATTGAAAAAGATTTTAGAATCAGCACAACACATATTGCCATTTATGCGGCATTGTTACAGCTTAGAATAGAAAGGGGCTTTATAAATCCGATTGATGTATTTAGCCGTGATATAATATCGAAAGTTAAAATTTCTTCCACATACACCTATATTAAATGTATTCAGGATCTAAATGACTACGGATACATAAATTATGTCCGTTCCTTTAAAAAGACACAGGCAAGCAAAATATATTTTACTGATTTTGAAGAGTAATGAATTGACAGAAACACAATAATAGGTCTTATTACACCTCGCTAAAAAAAGATATAATCAAGATTAAGCTATTTTTTAAATTGTAATTAAATAAGATGAATAAATATTTTGCCTCACTTTGACAAATGGCGTAAAAATTTAGTCTGATAAAATTACTTTTAATACAGCTTAAAATTAGGATTGGACTTGTCGGTTGCATGAAGTTTCATTGGTAGCAATCGCTGGCACATTACACGATCCGAAAATGATTTTTGTGGCGGCTTTCAAATCTAATGCCGTATCGCTGGTTAAGATCCGAAACAATCCTCTGGTCATTTTTAACCTTCCCCGAAGTATAAACATATAACTAATAAAGTAAAATTAGCAGACAGAATTACGAATATCTTACCGCGGGATCACCTTATCATTGCTACCAAAACCTATTATTCCTTTAAAGATGAGGGCGCTTTTTAGCGCCTTTTTTTTTAGATTAAAAAGAAGGTCTTATATTAGTCAAAGTTTATGGTTATTTCTTACATTAAAAATTAGAATAATGTCAAATGATTTAGTTGCATATTCAAGGGCAGGGGATGTATTTCACTACAGATGGGCAGCAAGACGCTGCTTAAGGCTCCTTTATCCCAATGCCTCTATTCGCTCCATTGTGATTGAGGGTTCCAAAGAAAATAAAAAAGAAGGTGAGTATGTCATAGATGTTTCTGAATATTACGAGCTTACGGATGATAAAAAACAGATCAGGTATTATCAGCTTAAGCATACTACGGTACAGAAAGACAGTCCTTTTACTTTAAGTGACCTGAAAGATACTCTCGAAGGCTTTGCAAAAAGATATAACCAGCATCTCAAAGAGGATGATGCCATTGATGTTTCATTTGTTCTGGTTACCAACAGGCCTGTAACTAAATTTTTTAAAGACAAGGTTCTTTTGTTGGCAGAGGGCAAAACTGTTTCAAAAGGATTTTTGAAGACCATTACAGCTTATACTAGACTTAGTTCTTCAGAATTATCAAAGTTCTGCGGACTTTTGGATTTTGAGGACGGCGAGGGGGATTATGACAGCCAGAAAGACGAGCTGAGATTTGAGATTTCTCAACTTACAGCGGGGACTGTTGATAATGCGCAGATTGAAAATATCGTTTCACTGGTGCAGGAAAAAATACTGCCAAAGTCTGACCGTGTAATTACCAGAGAAGATATTTTGAAACGTTTTAATATATTCTCGGAAAGAGATTTGTTTCCGGCTCCTGCCATATGGGAAGAAAAGGTAGAAGTTATTGGCAGGGAGCAGTATGGAGAGCTTATGGAAGCCATATCGCTTTCCAGTTATTCATTTATTGTTCACGCGCCGGGAGGTGTAGGAAAGTCTATGTTCTGCCGGCAGCTGTCAGCTTCACTGCCTTCAAATTCATTCGCCTTGGCTTACGACTGTTTTGGAGCAGGACAATACAGAAATCGCAGCGAACCGCGGCACAGGCACCGCGACGCCCTTGTGCAGATTGCCAATGAACTTGCCGTTAAGGGGCTTTGCGATCCTTTGATCGTTCAGGATACTTCGCAAGACAGCGATATCATGCGAAAATTTTTATGGCGCCTGGAGGCGTCCGTAAAAAATCTAAGACACAGGGATGATTCCGCTTTATTATTTATTTTGATTGACGCTGCAGATAATGCAGAAATGGCAGCACAGGAATACAGCACACCATGTTTTGCGAGCGAGCTTCTGCGCGAAACTATGCCTGAGGGATGCAGACTTGTTTTATTGTGCAGGACCGAACGTATTGCGCTGTTGAAGCCTAATTCAAAAATTAAAACACTTGAATTAAAACCGTTTTCAAAAGGTGAGACCCTGCTGAATTTAAGAAGATGGTTTGAGGACGCCGACGAGAAAGACGGAGAAGAATTTCATAGACTGACAAGCGGGAACCCCCGCGTGCAGGCAAATGCATTGAGTGTCAAGGCAACAAGTGTATTGGAACTTTTAGGCAGGCTGGGACCTTTGGGAACTACTGTTGAGCAGCAGATTGAACAGCAGTTACATTCCGCTGTGTCCACACTGAAAGATTCACTATCAGCTTCTTTTCAGGAGCAGATAGATGCAGTGTGTTTGGGTCTGGCAAGCCTGCCGCCTCATATCCCTGTAAAAATTTTGGCAGAAGCTGCAGGAGTTTCAATTGAGACAATTAAAAGCTTTACAGCTGATATAGGCAGGTCTTTATGGCTCTCTGATGATTCGGTGCAGTTCAGGGATGAGCCTTCTGAGACGTGGTTCAGGAAGACTTTTTTAGCAGAAAAGAAAAATTTTGAAACTTACATCAAGCTTTTGGAGCCTTTGGCAGGCGACCATACCTATGTGTCAGAAGTGCTGCCGCACCTTTATCTTCAGGCAGGTCAATATGAAAAATTAATTCAAACTGCTCTCTCGGACAGCTATCTGCCGCTGGATAATCCTATTGATGCTAGAAGCGTGAGAATTTACCGTCTTCAGTTTGCTTTTAGGGCTGCAGTGCGGGAAGCAAAATATAAAGATGCCATAAAAATAGCGGTACGCGCGGGAGAAGAAATGGCCGGTAACCAAAGGCAGATCAGTCTTTTTCATGGCAATATTGATCTTTTAACCGCCTTGCAGGACAAACAGAAAGTTCAGGATATTGCCTTTAAGCGGCTGCTGTGCGGAGGGTGGAACGGTTCAGAGAATATCTATACAGCGTCCCTGCTATCAGGAATCAATGAATATAAGGGAGAAGCAAGAGGATATTTAAGAGCTGGTGTAAACTGGATGGTGATCTACTTTGAAGAGTTAAAAAAAAGCAAGGATGATCATCCCCAAAACGAGGTAACCGACGAGAATGTTCTTGAAATGGCATCTGCCTATTTTAATATATACGGAGTAAAGGAGTGTATAGAATTTTTAAACCGTTTCACTTCAAAAATTCTTGTCTTCAAGGTAGTTGGGAATCTGGCGAAAAGGTTTATAGATGCGGGAAACCTTACAGTTGTAGAAAAGTTGTTGCAAGCCTGCATCGATGAGCCCTACTATACTGTGGCTATTACCGACGAATTAGTAAACACTGGCCATTTTCCTGAGAAAGAACAGCTTGAGAACTGCCTGGAATTACTAGTAAAGGCAAGGACTAGAATCAAAATTCCCGAGAACTATTATCAAAATGAAAATTTAAACGATGCTATACTTTCATTTTTGGAGGCATGTTTGCATAGAAATCTGCCAAAATCAAAGCTATTAAAAGTACTGCAACATTATACTCCTGAAAAAGCCACTAGGATGGTTTATGACGGACATCAATGGCATGAGCGAAATGTCTATTTGAAGGCACTGGCACTCAGAATGATGCTTCAGGAGAAATCGGATCTGGACATCGACAGCATTCTGCCGGATGACCTTGCAGAAAAAAAGAAAAAGAATCAATATGAACGGGACGATGAAATCAAGAAGTTGAGGGAAGTAATAGGCGGTTTGTTCCCATGGTATCAGCTGCGGACATTGATATTAAGCGGACAGGATTTTGATTTCGAGGCTCAGGTACGAAAGGCAGATGAAAATTCAAAAAAGGCAACAGCAGGCAGGCACAGATCATACGATAGCATTCCAAATGAAATTTCCTCTCAACGGTCTTCGATTCTCAAGCTTTACAGCAATGGAAAAAAAGAAGAAGTTCAGTGGTTTTATGAGTCTTATTTAAAGAATAATAAATCTTTATGGATTCCTGACGAGCTGCAAAATGTGAGGGCGGCTTTCAGGCTAGAACATCTGGACTTTCTGAAACAGGAAGTCGAGCAGCGTGCATATAAAAGGATAAAAAGCATTACCGAAGGACAGCCAGAAACTGCTGCCGAAAGATACATCAGCCTTGCACGAGCAGTACTCAATAAAGCACCGGATGACGCGGCTGTTTATTTTGAAGAGGCTGTAGACATAGTTTCTAAATTCGGAGATGAAATAGTCAGGAGATGGGAAGCTGTTGTTTCACTTGCAGAACGGTCATGTAGTGAAAAGGGAAGTCCAGACTTGGCTGCTTATCGATTTATACGCTGTGCAGAAGTGGTTGGAGAATATGTCGACCGTGAAAAACACTGGGACAGGAGTGATGCAATTGCGGTATGTGCCAGAATGTCCAGCGGAACGGCTATTGCCGCATTAAGCAGATGGAGAGACAGGCATATAGGAAGATTTGAATTTCAGCTTGAGGCATTGTTGACAGAACTGGTGAAGTCTGATACTATATCTGCTGCAGCGGGCTGGGCTCTTACAAGATTCTTGTCCTCTCATCAGCATGGCGAATTCCTTTCTCTGTGTCTTGGAAAAGAGCCAAATGCAGAAATAAAAGACAAGATATTTGCCGACTCGGTCAGACTGCTGGAGTCAGTCGGCACAAGTCCAGAATTCTGGGAGAGGATAAAAGCGATCGGATATGATGGGAATATTAAAAATGATACTGTAGAAAAAATCTCGGCATACCACAAAAAGAATAAAAAAGAACCTTTGGCTGAGATAGAAAAGAAACCTATTAATGAAGCCGGACAGAACTTAAATGATTTTCCCTGGAACGATGTATTTGAAGTCCGGGATATTTTTGAAGCGGAAGATTTTCAAAAGTGCCTAGAATCATTTTATTCCATATCAGATAAACGCTTTTACAGAAATGTTGAATCGTTCTGGGAACAAATTGTGCTGAGGCTGAGTGAAAAGTCGCTTTGGAAGTTTATTGAAATGCTGCTGTCTTCTGAATTGAGCCACTATCAGATCAAAAGTTTTTTTCAATCGCTTCCCGACGTCTGGAAAAATAAGATAAGTTATAAGAAAAAGTGGCCGCTCCTAATCAGGGAATTAGGAAAAAAATATGCGCAGGAACTGACCTCCCCGTATTCGATCAAATATTTCATAGGAGAATTTAGTTTCGACAACTCCGAAATCGATAAGCTCAAGGAGGGAATATTTGAGGGACTTGCAGGTACGTACGAGTTTTCTGATGCTCAAACATTTTTTGGATTTGTAGATATGACTGCGCCCCTGATTAAA
This sequence comes from Flavobacterium johnsoniae UW101, assembly GCF_000016645.1. Classification (NCBI taxonomy): domain Bacteria; kingdom Pseudomonadati; phylum Bacteroidota; class Flavobacteriia; order Flavobacteriales; family Flavobacteriaceae; genus Flavobacterium; species Flavobacterium johnsoniae. Next base: position 4,220,206 of record NC_009441.1, on the reverse strand, counting down.
CCTGAGGAAGCAGCTGAATTGCTGGATTTTGCACTGTCCAGGTTTGAGCTTCATATTGAAGAGGATTTTGGCGACGGGCAGTGGAGTGAATGGCTGTCTGTTCCAGAAGATATTAATAATCAGCTTGCTGGTTTCATCTGGTCGGCGCTAGGTTCTCCAAGATCTTCCGAACGCTGGAGTGCTGCGCACTGTGTAAGATTGCTGGCAGAATTTGACTGCATTGAGATTATTGAAGAGCTCTTCAAATGGATGCAGCATGACAAGACAGATGCTTTTGGCTGTGCTGAATTTCCTTTCTATAATCTTCACGCAAGACTGTATATGTTGATTGCATCTGCGCGGATCTCTGTTGAAAGAGCGGGTCTGCTGTTTCCTTTCAAGGACGTATTTGTTCGATATGCCCTTGGAGATCCTCATGCGCTTATCCAAAAATTTGCGGCAGATGCGGCAATAAACCTATCTTCTTTTTCTCATGACATTTATGATATCCAGACTTTGGAAAAAATAAAAATGACAGGTAAAAGCAATATGCCTGTAGTGAAAATGAACTATAATGATACAGTTGAGAGCTATTGGCATGTTAAGGATGAAATTGCTACGGATTACGACTTTGATTTTAGTTATGATTTTGACAGATACTGGTTTGATCCCCTTGGTGATGTTTTCGGAATATCGGGCAAACAGGTAGAAGATATAGCTGCTGATGTAATTATTAGACAATGGGGACTCGAAAAGCAAACCGGTTGGAATAATGATCCCCGTGCAGATCTTTGGAACAGACATTCTGATGATAGAGAAACTTGGCATGATCACAGCGGTTATCCAAAAACAGATAATCTTGATTTTTATCTTTCCTATCATTCCATGATGGCGGCAGCGGCCAAACTTCTGGAAAAAATGCCGATTGTTGAAAAAAATGACTGGTATGAGGATGTCTGGGATGAATGGATTTCAAGACATCTGCTCACTTGCATTGATGGGAAATGGCTGTCTGATTATCGCGGCGCGGTACCCTTGGAAAGGCCTGGATGGATTTCTGAAACTAAGAACGATAACTGGAGAGAGGATATATCGGAAGAAAGCTTTTATAGAACACTGAAAACTGAAGGTGCAAATGGGGATGTATGGCTGAACGTGCGGGGCGGATGGGAAGAAAAACATTCTGAGAGAATCGAGACAGTTTCAATCGCTTCGGCATTGGTCTCCAGAAATGCATCTGATGCCTTAATGAGGGCACTGCAGACTTGCAGCGACCCAAACGATTTCAAACTTCCCGATTATGAAGAGGAAAGAATGGAAATAAGATCCAATCCCTTTGAGCTTAAAGGATGGATTAAGAAAGATTATGGATCCAAAAGATTGGATGAATATGATCCTTATGCGGAAAATGTTGATTATCCTCCCTATAGGATTGGTTCGGATGTCGCTGCGAAACTGAATTTGTCTTTAGAAAATGATGGAAAATCATGGTTTCTGCCGCTTTCGTCTAATCCTGATGTCGAATGCGAAATATGGAGTACTTACAGTATGGAAAGGGATCAAACACCAGACCAGTCGGGCAGCAGGGTAAAAGCCTCATTAAAGTTTTTAAAAGAGCTGTGTACGGTTTTTAATTGTGATCTGATACTGGAGGTCAGCATTAAAAGGGATATTAGCTACAGATACCGCAGCAGGGAAGAAAAGTACGAATATTTAAAACCAATAAATAAACTATTTATATTGTCATCAGATGGAGAACTTAGAACAACAACTACAAATCATAAACCTGGGTAGACTATTTGTCCAAGAGCTTAAACTGGAACCGGGAGTGGATACTTTTTCTAGATGGATGGCCCATTATATTGCTGAAAAAATGACTATCGTAGAATGTTCTGAGGGAAATATAAAAAAGGAAGCGGAAAAACAGTGTTTTGACACTATTTTAAAGTTGTGGCAGCACCGTCAATCCATTCCTTCGGGAAAAAGGCCGCTGGAGAATTTTGAGCCTATTTTTGAAGCATTGTCTAAATTAAATCCCGAGAAAGAACAGCCCTATTTTTACCTGCCTCACAATAATAGGGAAAAAAAAGAGCCATCAGCAGCTGATTTGGATGATAAAGCCGAAGTCGAGAAGTGGATGGGAATTGTCGAAGCTGTGGATAAGATCGCCAGAATATGGATTGAGTATGCCTTAAGTAGAGCGGCTAGTAAGGCAAAAGATGAAAAAACAAAAGCATGGATAGAAGCGGCCACAAAGCTCCCTGATAGTGCAGATGTAGATATAATAGATACTTTGCTTGATGAGATCCCTCTTTTTGATTATGAAGAAGATAAAGATGAGCTTTCAAAAAGATATGATATTGAGAGATTAAAAAAACGGATTTCAGAACTTTCAAAGTTCAATGAGTTAAATTCTATACTGCTAACTGAATACCAAAATGAACTTGATAAATTGGAAGAGAAAGATTAAACTAATATTTTGATCTTCCCCAAAAATTTAAATATTCATCTTATACCGCGACATATTGATCTCACGCTCCTGAGGATAAGAGGTGCTATTTGTTTTGCTGACATTCTCGCGGAGTTCTATTTCAGATTATGCATAAGGTCATTCTGATGCGCATATCTTGCATCCATGATAAGAGGAATTTCGAAATTTTATTTATATTTTACAGCATCCTAAAATCAATTCAATAGTTAAGCGAGTGAATATAAATGATTAATTAATAAGGTAATTTTTTTAAGTATTGTACTCTATCATCATCAGTTTATGGAAAAATATGTAAATATAAAAGAAGAGCCGATTGAAGTTAATTTAACTGCCATAATGGATTTTCTTGCTGAATTCAAAAATAATAAGAATGGAAAAATATTTTCAAAATATGAGACTATCAATAGTCTTGATATTGAGTTTTGTAATACAGAAAAGGGGCTTGAGTACAAAACCTCTTCTCTAAAAAAAATAGATCAGAAAATTGAATATATCGGTTTTGGTATGCTTGACGCTTTTGAAATTTTAATTGGCGATACAAGATTCCAATTACCTAAAGGAGCAAAGTCTGCAAGATTTAAGCTTTCAGAATTTAAAATGAGTGGGAAGATAAAAGAAATTGAATCTAATCTCTCAGACAGCAAAGGTTACTACCGGGCATTACTCTCAATTGACGGCTTCACAAAAATTCCCAGTAATTATTTTTGGACAAAATCGTTCAAAATAAAACAGAATATAAGAGCTGCAGGATACTTGGAAATAAGTGTAGGTAATTACAGTTTGGGCTTTTTTGATTATCGGATAGACAATGAGAATTTTTTAATTCTTGAATGCCACAATGAAGTAAGCAGGTATGAATTTGAAAAATTGCTTGAAAGTACTTTATATTCTTTTGCATTGATAAGCGGATGTTTGGTCAAGGACGCCCAATATATTTTGAAATTTCAGAATCCTGATTTCGGTAAAGTTGAAGGTTTTTCATTTAAAAAAAACAATGAAAGCGTTATCACAAATAAAGAACTTTATAATTATAGGGAATTTAAGGCTTATTGTGGAACCGATAGACTGTTTTTCTTTCCAAAAAAAATATTTTCGAATTTAGTGCAGTTATGTCGTAATGATGACATTTTACTTCGTGCAGTAAGAATTATTTGCCAGTCAAGAAATCTTTCGGTAGAAATTGAAGCGGCATCTATTTTTGTGGCATTAGAAACGGTAAAAGGAATTGTCATAAAGGAAAATAGCGAAAAAATTGCCCCTTTCAAGGATTCAAAATTTGCAGACCAGATATTAAGCGAGTTTAAGCTTAAAATTGATTCTCTTGAGGATAGCAATTTCAACAGCAAAAAGTCCATCATAAATAAATTAGACAGCCTAAATCAAGTCGGAAACAACGAAAGCTTCAAGCTGGCTTTTGAATTGGTAGGATTTAAATTAAGCAAAAATGACTTGAAATGCATAAGCATGAGAAACCGTTTTCTGCACGGCAATATGCCTTACGATGACAAAAATGAAGAAATAAGAATGAAAGAGCTTACCAAAATTAGTCTTAGCGCACATTTTCTTACTTGTTGCCTAATCCTGAAATACGCAGGCTTTGATGGCGTAGTTAAAAATTTTCTTAAATATCTGGATTTAACAAATTGCATTGATGAAGTGAATGAAGAATTGTTTCGGTATATTTAAGCAGGATAATTTCATAATGATTAATTAAAATAAATATCTTTGAAAGACTTTCCAATTTAATTTGTTATAAAGACAGGTGTTGATTTTTATCCATGAATGTTATGACTGCGATACAGATTTAAGGGGACTTTATAATAAAGATTTTCAGCCCTGAGATTATATAAAAATGCACTGTTAAAAAATATTATAATGTCGAATTACGATTTCTCTACTTTAAACCCGATTGATTTTGAAAAGCTGGTTTGCGATCTGCTCAATGTGAGTATTAAATCACCAACAGGCTCGATGTTTAGAAGCTTTAAAGAAGGAAAAGACGCTGGAGTGGATCTTTTGCGTTCAACTCCAAATAATGATATTGAAGTGGTGGTGCAAGTCAAGCATTTTCATAAAAGTTCATTTTCATCATTGAGAAGAGAACTGAAAGCAGAATTGGAAAAAGTCCAAAAACTGAAACCCAAAAAGTATATTGTTGTTACATCGCTCGCCTTGAGCATGCATAACAAAAAGGAAATTAAGGATATTTTTACTCCGTTTATAGCAAGTCTGGATGATATTTTTGGGGTGGATGATCTGAATGATATTCTCAGAATAAACAAACAGATTGAGGAAAGACATTTTAAGTTATGGTTTTCAAGTTCACTTGCAATTCAAAAATTAACTGAGTACAAGTATGCAGGAAGGAACAACGAATTTTCCGAAAATGGAATGAAAAAAAAGCTGAGGCTCTTTGTAAGTACAAAGGAGTTAAGACAGGCAATACAGATGCTCCAACGAAATAAATTTCTGATTATAACCGGTGAGCCTGGAGTCGGAAAAACAACGCTTTCTGAGATTATTATTTACAAACATCTTTCCTTGGATTATCAGCTGACGGTTATTTATGATGATATCAAAGAGATAGAAGGAATCTTAAGGGACGATGACAGCAAGCAGATTTTTTACTTTGATGATTTTCTGGGACATACCCAGGCTGAAATACTAAAATCAAAATCTGCAGAAACATCATTGCTGAAAATATTATCGAGGTTTGAAACGTCCGAAAACAAGTATTTAATTTTAAATACACGAAAATTTATACTAAATACCTTTTTGGATGAATCTGAGCGATTTAGAAATTTCAATCCCTTGCGGAGTGAAAGTAAGATAGAACTGCTTTCTTATTCCTACGGAGCAAAACGCCGTATGCTTGACAATCATATTGCGGAGTCAGAGTTGAATTTTGAACAAATTGAAGTGCTGCGAAACTTGTCATTTTTTATTTGCCAACACCGAAATTTTTCTCCACGGCATCTGGAGTTTTATACTGATAACCGCCTTGTTGGTGAATTTAGTGGTTCCAATTTCAAAACATTTGTGATCGATAATTTGTCAAATCCCAAAAAAATATGGGAGCATGCCTATATGAATCAAATCACCGATATGGAAAGGTTTTTATTAAACACGCTTTACTCTCTAGGTTCCAATGCATCAAAAGAGTTATTACAACTTGCTTTTTCATCCAGATTAAATTACGAAGTGAAGACAAATAATTATTTCAAGCCAATCGATCCATTTAATAATAGTGTTCGAAAACTAAATGATGGTTTTATTGTCAGCTTTAATCTTGGCGAAATTTCAGATTTTTCCTTTATTAATCCTTCATTAGAAGACTTTCTTAAATTTTTTATTGAAAACAATAAGTCTGAGTATGAACGTATCTTGTTATCATCAATAGATATAGCGCAATGGTTCGTTTTTTTTAAGCCGTTCAATGATAATTTAATAGAAAGTAATTTACTTGATCATTTTAATATTTCCTTTTCTGAAAACGCTGTTACTGACATAGATTTATTCAAAAGTGCTATTTTTTTAATTTCTCTAGATAAAAAAAATTATCTACAGATCAGTAGAATTTTAAAAAAGATTAAAAATTGGGAAGAAATTGTGCAGGATCCGTTTATTAGTGCTAATTCGTTCCCATTTTTAAAGGAGTGTATTAAAAATAAAATATTAATATATACGGTAGCAAAACTCGATTTTCAGTTTTTTTTAAATCTTATTTTAAGCTGTGGGACACTGGAAGAAATTTACCAGTTGATTCATTTATTTAAAAATCATTTTGAGTTGAATTTTATCCAGAATTTTGACCGAAATGCAAATTGCTATGGTAGATATAAAGTTTTGGTTGCCGAAGTAATTTTACTATGTATTAGACTTTTAGAGCAGGAAGTGGAGGCAAAGTATCAATTGCTTTATAAAAATGTTTATCATGATGGGCATGTAGATATATTAGAACAGTTGGAGGAATATACTAAATTTTTTAGAGATTTTGTAAGCGAGCAAATAGTTGTTGGTTTTGACTTTTTATATAAACAAGATTGGAATGTAGTGGCAGAACAAAATTATCTAAATCAGCTCTCCAGTGGTAGAGAGTTTGAAACAGAGCAAGATTTTGCTGATGATTATCAGCAAATGGACTATTATGAAGATGAAGATTATGATTACGATTTTGAAACTGAAAAAATATCTGCTGAAGAATGGCTTGTGAAGATTCCGGTAAGAGAAATTGAACCCGATGACCTTCCCTTTTAATTAAGATATAATTGATTTATAGCAAAATTAATCATATGAGATCTAATAATGGTTACTGAAAAAAATATTTAACATTACATGAATAAATTATAATTACAGTTAAAAGGTATGTATTAATTCAAAGAAAAACTATCTAAACCATTTAGAAACGTATAAATTTATTATTTATATTTGAAAATAAACAAACTCTGTCTTTTCAAATAAATGTCAACCCAATTAAGGTTTGATATGTCGGATTTAATCAGTAGCAAATTCAAATTAGCTGTTATTTTAATGTTCATCAATGCCAAATTTAGTTTCATACATAGATGCTTCAGAATATTATCACCCTGATATTAGGAGATATTATGATTTCGAGAAAATTGCTATTGGCGAAAATGATTATCAGTTATATCATTTTGAGGGTAATGGAGTGCATCTGTATTTATTAACTGATATAAATGGAATAGATCTAGCAATCATGCGATTAATCGAGATCGAATTACATGGAAACAAATATTATCAAATTTCTAAATCATTTTCGGTAATTGCTCAAAAAGGGCATGGCGAAACACTATATAACTTGTGTTTTAATCTCCATAAGGGTTATTTGGTTTCTGATTGCATCAACACGCTTCCAGGATCATATAATTTGTGGAAGAAGATTTTAAGAAAAAACAGTGGTATTGCTGTTCGATATGATTCAAAAAACAATCGAAAGTTCGAGATTGATTTAGAAGATGAATCTCTAATTTGGGGAGTTCCTGATAATTTTCGTGATATCATTTTGGAAACACCATGGGAAGCAGTAATATTTGAAAATGAATATGATGATCTAGATTATGGCGAGGATGATGAATTTTTTGAGAGCTCATTCGTAGATTATCTATCAGAAAATGACAAAATTGAACGAACTCTATTATCAGATTATATAGTAGAAGCACTGAAAAAGAAAAGGAAGATAAAAGATCGAAGTGAGATTTTAATTTTGGTATAATATGACAGCTTACCGTATGTCTAATAAATTGGAGGCGTTTATTGAAATTGTCTTTTTGTATATTTCGCTTAAGGCCTAAATATTCTAGCAATAAGTTTTAATTGTGGACCTTAGAAGTAAAATGAGCAGATAAATTTTTCATTTATTTGTTAAGTTTTTTTCTGTCCAATCTACTTTTACTTAACTAGAAAATAGATTTATTTTGTATCATATTTGTACCATGACCTCGTTAAGTCCTGTTATATCTACGTTGTTATTTTTGAAGAAGTAAAATAATTACTAGTATTAATTAGTACAAAGTATTAAGATAGAAAACCGAGTCAGAAATGACTCGGTTTTTTTGTTTAACTTAATATAAAAGTTGTAAAAAGATTACTTTTTTAAGTCATTCTATCTTTTTAAATCTTTCTGAGCAAACTGACAATTGTCATTTCTCATTCAGATTCTTTTTCGTAATATTACTATTGTAAATTTTTTTGAATGAGAAAGATCAAATACAAAAAGGGACGCAAGCTGCAGCATATTACATTAGAGTATACAGGTTCGCATAAAGAGCATGAAACCGAAATGCAGCTTTTCGTATATGATGATGCAGATGTTGTTGAGTATGATAAGTTTACGGTTTTAGCTTTGAATTCTTGTTTTGACTACACTAAAAATAATTGGTTAAATGTTCATGGTTTAAATGATATTAACTTACTTAAAACAATTGGCACGCATTTTAAGTTTGATGATTTTCTTTTAGCCGATATTTTAAACACAACCAAAAGAACCAAGTTAGAAGAACAGCAAAACGTTTTATTTTTTAATATAAAATCGCTCCTGCCTTCTGAATATTCAGATAATATAAGCGTTGAACAGATTAGTTTTATTCTGAAAGAAGGAATACTAATTTCGTTTCAGGAAAAACGAAGCGATTTCTTTACCCATATACGCGAACGACTTCGTACACATGCAGGAATTGTAAGGACAAAAAAAGTAGATTATCTCTTGTATTTACTTTTAGATGCCGTTATGGAAAACTTCTATATTACACTCGAAGATGAAGAAGATAAAATAGAAGAATTAATCAATTTGACTAAAAAAGATGCAAAGCCTGTTATTTTAGAAAAAATTGAAAATCACCGTGATAATTTAAACTTCTTAAAGCGTTCTATAATTCCACTTAGAGATTCATTGTATTATCTCAAAACGATTAAAGACGATGATGAAAACAACGGCTTAATTCAAAGAGAGACATTTAATTTCTTTGTCAGGCTGCATCAAAAGAGTTTAGAACTTTTAGAACAGATAGAATCGGATATGAGCGCATTGGAAAGTGCTTCTAATTTTTATTTTTCGGAACAAAGCCGAAAAATGAATGAAATTATGAAAACACTGACTATAATTTCAGCCATATTTATTCCGCTGACCTTTATTGTTGGAGTGTACGGAATGAACTTTGAAAACATGCCCGAACTTAAAACCCAAAACGGCTATTTTGTGGTTATGGGAATCATGTTTTTATTGGTAATAGCCCTAATCGTTTATTTCAAAAAACGACGTTGGTTTTAACGTTTGTTGCAACTGTTGAACGATTTGATTTGTGTAAATTTGTTATTTAGAATAAATATAAATAATTATGAGTAAAGCAATATATATAGCCACTAGTGATTACAACAGTGGTAAATCAATTATCACGCTCGGCTTAATGAGTATCTTGATTGGTAAAACGGCTAAAGTGGGTTATTTTAGGCCTATAATCGAAGATTTTGTTGATGGTGAGGTTGATAATCATATCGAAACCGTTTTGTCTTATTTTAACCTTGATATTGATTTTGAAGATGCCTATGCAATTACAAAAAGCAAATTGATCAAAAAGAAAAACAAAGGAAAAATAGGCGAGGTTCTGGATCTTATTATTGAAAAATACAAAAAGCTAGAAGAACGCTTTGATTTTGTTTTGGTTGAAGGAACGAGTTTTACAGGCGAAGGAACTTCGATCGAATTGGATTTAAATGTTTTAATTGCTAAGAATCTGGGAATTCCAACCATAATTGTAGGTTCAGGAGTTGGTAAAACTTTAGAAGAACTTTTAGACAGTTTGTACTTAGTTTATGATTCTTTCAAAGTAAAAGAAGTAGAAGTCCTGTCAGTTTTTGCAAATAAAGTACAGCCGGAAAATATTGAATTGGTTACAAAAAGTCTGCAGAAGACTTTACCTTCAAATGTTTTAATCAATACAATTCCGCTTATTTCGAGTTTGAATAACCCAACCATGCAGGAAATTGTAAACGAATTGAACGCCAAAGTTTTGTTTGGAGAAAACTATCTGAATAATGAAATTGGACATTACAGCGTTGGAGCGATGCAGCTTCATAATTATCTGGTTCATTTACACGATAATGCTCTCGTGATTACTCCGGGAGACCGTTCTGATATTATTTTAGGAGCTTTACAAGCCAATGAATCGGCTAATTATCCCACTATTTCGGGAATTATCTTAACCGGCAATATTGTTCCTGAGGAAAGCATTTTAAAACTCATTGAAGGACTTTCTGCAATTGTTCCTATTATTGCTGTTGATGGCGGTACTTATCATATTACAAATAAAATAGGATCGATTAAATCTGAGATTTATGCCAACAACACGCATAAAATTGAAACCTCAATAACTACTTTTGAGAAATACGTTAATAACGACGCTTTATCTGAAAGATTAATCACTTTCCAGGCAGAAGGCATGACGCCGAAAATGTTTCAATACAACATGGTTAAAAGGGCTAAACAGCACAGAAAACATATTGTTCTGCCAGAAGGAAATGATGACAGGATTATTACTGCAGCATCAAGATTATTAGATATGGATGTGGTCGATATTTCGATTATTGGAGATAAAAAACAAATTGAAAACAAAGTGGTAGAACTAGGCATCACTTTAGATTTTTCAAAAGTAAACATCATCAACCCAATAGAATCTGAAATGTATGAAGATTATGCTAATACTTATTACGAACTTAGAAAAGCTAAAAACGTAAGTATTACAATGGCAAGGGATTTAATGGAAGACGTTTCGTATTTTGGAACCATGATGGTGTACAAAGGCCATGCAGACGGAATGGTTTCGGGTGCAGCACATACAACGCAGCATACCATTTTACCGGCATTGCAATTCATTAAAACCAAACCAAATTCATCCGTAGTTTCTTCTGTATTTTTTATGTGTTTAGAAGACCGTGTTTCTGTTTTTGGAGATTGTGCCATCAATCCAAACCCAACTGCAGAACAATTGGCAGAAATCGCTATTTCTTCTGCAGAATCAAGTTTGGCATTCGGAATTGAACCAAAAATAGCTATGCTTTCATATTCTTCGGGATCATCAGGAAAAGGAGATGAGGTAGACAAAGTAAGAACTGCTACAGCAATTGTAAAAGAAAAAAGACCAGATTTAAAAATTGAAGGTCCAATTCAGTACGATGCAGCAGTTGATTTAAGTGTTGGAAAAAGTAAAATGCCGGATTCAGAAGTGGCAGGACAAGCAAGCGTATTGATTTTCCCTGATTTAAATACCGGAAACAATACCTACAAAGCTGTTCAAAGAGAAACCGGAGCTTTAGCAATTGGACCAATGTTACAAGGCTTGAATAAACCTGTAAACGATTTAAGCCGCGGCTGTACGGTTGATGATATTATTAATACAGTCGTAATTACAGCAATTCAGGCACAGGGAATGTAAATAATTGTGAATTGTTAATGGTAAATTATGAATTATACTTTGCCTTAAAATTGCTTTTATTTCAATTTGAATTCGTTACATTAAAAATATAAAATAAAAAGTGCTGAGTCTTAAAAAATTAGAAACTTAGCATCTTAGAACCTTAAAAAAGAAATGAAAATACTAATTATAAACTCAGGAAGTTCTTCAATTAAATATCAATTAATGGTTATGCCGGCAAATGAAGTAATTTGTTCAGGCATGATTGACAGAATTGGTTTAGAAACATCGAATATTACTTTTAAAACAGTTTCAAATTCATTTGAAGAAATACTACCGGTTCCAACTCACAAAGTAGGATTGCAAAAAGTAGCCGATATGCTTCTGGATGCAGAAACGGGAGTAATTAAAACCACATCAGAAATTACCGCAGTAGGGCATAGAGTAGTTCACGGAGGAAGTTATTTTTCGAACACAACAGTTATTACCGAAGAAGTAAAAGAAAAAATTAAAGAACTTTCAGAACTGGCTCCTCTTCACAATCCGGCGCATTTAGTTGGAATAAACGTTGCCGAAGAAATTTTTGCTTCTGCAAAACAAGTAGCCGTTTTTGATACCGCTTTTCATCAGACAATTCCGGTTGAAGCTCATAAATATGCTATTCCTAATTTTCTTTTAACAGAACATAAAGTTCGAGTTTACGGCTTTCATGGAACAAGTCATAAATATGTTTCAGAAAAGGCAATTAATTATTTAGAAAAAGGCTCTAAAATTATTACTATTCATTTAGGAAACGGCTGTAGTATGACAGCTGTAAAAGACGGAAAAAGCATCGATACTACTATGGGGTTTTCACCAGCAAATGGTTTAGTTATGGGAACCCGTGCAGGAGATATAGATCAGTCGGTTATTTTTTATATGGTAAAAAGTTTAGGCTATACACCAGATGAAGTCAATTCTATTTTATTAAAACAAAGCGGAATGCTTGGTCTTACAGGATATAGCGATCTTCGTGATATTGAATCTAAAGCATCAGAAGGAAATAAAGACTGTCAGCTGGCATTATTAATGAATGCTTACAGAATTAGAAAAACAATTGGTTCTTATGCCGCAGCTTTAAACGGATTAGATGCTATAGTTTTTACAGCTGGTATTGGAGAAAATTCTTCGTTTATGCGTAATTTAATCTGTACAGATATGGATTATTTTGGAATTGAAATCGACAAAGAAAAGAATCAAATTCGTTCTAAAGAATTACGAGAAATTAATACTCCAAATTCTATTGTAAAAATTCTGGTAGTGCCAACAGACGAAGAATTTGAAATTGCAAATCAGGTTTATCAATTATTAGAGAATTAATCTCTTAAAAATAAACTTTAACAATGGCAAAAATCATTGCAGTACTACTATTTTTTGTATTTCTTTTTCTTTCATTAATCCATGTTTATTGGGCTTTTGGAGGAAAATGGGGAACTGAAGGTGTTTATCCAACATCTGATACACAAACTCCTCCAAAAAATCCAGGAATAGTGCCTACATTGATAGTTACTGTTGGTTTGTTTGGTTTTGGTGTTTTTTATTTAATAAAAGTCAGAATCGTTTCTGCAGTATTGCCGCTTTGGCTGGAAAAATATGGTCTTTGGATTTTAATGACAATATTTACTGTAAGAGCAATCGGAGATTTCAAATATCTTGGGTTTTTCAAAAAAATAAAAAATACCAAATTCGGACAGAATGATACACATTATTTTGCTCCTTTATGCCTCATAATCGGTATTCTAACTTTGCTGATTGCTGTTACGGGCTAAATCTCATCTTGTTTTTAAAGCTGAAAATTAAATATTTGTGATTATCTTTGGATTTAAATCCGAATATCTTGAAATCGATACTTTTAAAATCAGTTTTCTTCTTTTTCATTGGTTTTCAAATCCAAGCACAAGAATTACTTCCTTTCGTAGAAAATTACAATAAATCAGATTATCAGGGCGACAATCAAATATGGAATGTTGCTCAGGGTAAAGATAAAGCGATGTATTTTGCCAATAATCACTATCTTCTTAGATATGATGGTGTTGTTTGGGAGAAATACTCACTTCCTAATAAAACCATTATTCGTTCGATATTAATTGAAGGTGATCGAATTTACTCCGGTTCTTATAAAGAATTTGGATATTGGTACCGCGAAAACGGAAAAATGCATTATGTTTCAATTACAAAAAACCTGCGCTTGTTTGATGAAAAAGATAATGAAGAAATCTGGAAAATTTTTAGATTCAATGGTTCACTCTATTTTCAGTCTTTTAACGATGTTTTTATTTATAATGGAAAACACATCAAAAAAATCAAGTTTCCATTCTTAATTTCCTATTGTTTTGTAGTAGACAATAATGTTTACGTGGCTTCTGTAGACAAAGGCCTCTTTAAAATGGATGGGTCAAAGATTTCAAATCCAAAAGGATGGGATATTTTAAAAAACACAGTTGTTCACGCAATCGAGAAATACAAAAACCAGACTTATATTTTTACGCAGAAGAAAGGAATCTATTTAGTCGAAAAAAATGGTTTAAAACCGTGGGATAATCCATTAAACGAAACTTTTAAGTCAAATGGAATTAATGTAGCGAAATTTATTAAAAACAATAAACTTGTCGTAGGTACAGGAAATAAAGGTGTTTTTATTTATGATTTCAATACAAATACCTTTAAAAATATTGATCGAAATAATGTTTTGATGAACAATTCTGTCCTAAGCATTGGTTTTGACAAAGAAGAAGATTTATGGCTGGGACTTGATAATGGAATTGCTCATGTCGAAATTAATTCGCCTATTTCCTTTTTTTATGACAATTCTGGTATTTTAGGATCTGTATATTCTGTAGCAACTATAGATAAAGGATACTTAATTGCTTCTAATCACGGAATTTTTGAATTCGATTCAGGAAATTTTAAAATGATGCCCGGTACACAAGGCCAAGGCTGGAATATTACTAAAATAGGAGAGAAATATATCATTGGTCATAATGACGGAACTTTTTGCTACGAAAAAGGAGCGCTCACTAAAATAAACAACATTAGCGGCGGTTGGAATTTATCTAAAAGCATGATAAATGAAACTTATTTTCAATCGACTTACAGCGGTGTTCTAGTATATAATGATGTTTCAAAGCTTACACAGAGCATAAAAATTAATGATCTTTCAAAACCCATAAAATATGTTGCCCAAAATAAAAAAAATGAAATCTGGGCAGCCGATAATTACCGGGGTTTATACAGAGTTCTTTTTGATGATAATTTTAAAACCCAAAAAGTTGAGAATATCACACAGCAGAGTAAAATCGCAAATGATTTTGGTGTCAAAATTTTCGAATTTAGAGATGAAATACTTTTTCTAATTAATAATGTTTGGTACACGTTTAATTCTATTTCTAATAAATTAGAAGAAAATGAATTATTCAATACCAATTTTAAAAACATTACTGATGTTGTAGCAATCGATAAAGATCATTTCATAGTGCTTCAGGAAGGTATTTTGTATCATATTTATTCTCATGACAACAAGTTTGTCTGGAATATGATTCAGGAGAAATATTATAAAGGAAAGTTGATTAATGAAAATCTGAGAATTTTTAGAAGCCACAATCATTATTTAATGAATCTTGATGACGGTTTTATTTCACTTCAGCTGGGGTATGAAAATAAACAAAACAAAGGAGTAAAAGTTGAAGCTTATAATGAAAAAGAATTATTGCCAAATGAAGGTAAGATAAAACACAACACAGAACTTCGTGTAAATGTAATCTCCGGAATTTATGGTGCCAGTAAACCCAATTTGTTTTATCAAATTAATAAAGGGAAGAATTACATTCCTATTTCAAATGGTGCAATTGTTTTAAACAACTTAAGCAGCGGATCGCATTCTATTGTGATTTTTAAAAATGACGGGGCTAATTATGATAAAGTTTCCAGTTTTGATTTTAAAGTTGCTCAGCCTTGGTATTTTTCTTTTTGGATGATTTTCCTTTATCTGTTAGTAATAGGAGCAGTGTTATTTTTCTATTACAAATGGAATAAACTTCGTTATACCCAAAAATTAAAATTACAAGCCGAAGAATTAAAGCATCAGCGTGAAATTCTTGAAATGGAGCTGAAAAAAGAAAATGAATTAAATATTCAGGAATATGAAAAACACATTCTTGAACTTGAACTGCAAAGTAAATCTTCTGAAGTTGCAGGAAAATCTCTGTCTATTGCAAAACAAAGTGAAATGATCGAGAATATTCAAAATATTCTGGATTCTGAAAAAGATTTCAATAAACTTAAAAGTGAAATCAAAAAAGCAATTAAGATAAATGAAGTAAATAAACACGAATGGGAAATATTTGAAACCAACTTAAATCAAATCCATAATGAGTTTATCATAAATTTATCTAAAAAGTATCCTCAATTAACTCCAAAGGATATCAAACTATGTGTTTATTTAAAAATGAATCTTTCTTCAAAAGAAATTGCACCTATGATGAACATCTCATTTAGAGGTGTAGAACTGCATAGATATCGCCTTAGAAAGAAGCTAAACCTGACTCAGGACGAAAACCTGTCGAAGTTTTTATTAACTCTGTAAGATTTGATTTTATTTTTTAAAGATTTTATATTTTTAATCATCAATTTTTACATAATTCTAATACATCATTACTACATCATAACGTTATGTTAATGAATTTTCTTTAACATTTATTGTGTTGATAATCATTGTAATAACTTTGTTTTTTAACACAATGATGTAGCTGTGTAGTAGTGGTATTTGATGTACTACAACGTTGTAATTGCTTAATTTGGCTCTACTAACTTAAACGATTACAAACTGTATGAAAAATTTTATTTTTAGCTTATTTGTGCTCTTAATGCTTCCAGCATATATGTCTGGGCAGGCACAAGCGATTAAAGGAAAAGTAGTTGACAGCAGCGGAATGGGGATTCCGGGAGCAATCATTGCTTCATCTGACGCTAGAGCAACTGCTGATGCAGATTTCGACGGAAACTTTACAATTAATGCAAAACCAGGAGACATTTTAAAAATCTCTATGTTAGGCTTTGATTCAGTTTCTGTACCGGCAACTGCCGCACCAATGACAATTACTTTAAAAGAAGCAGGTGATACTGCCTTAAAAGAAGTTGTAGTAATTGGATACGGTACAAGAAAAAAAATTGACAATACTTCTGCTGTAAGTTCTCTAAAATCAGAGGAAATTACAAAAATGAAGGTGTCAAATGCAACTCAGGCTATTCAGGGGAAAGCAGCCGGGGTTCAAGTAACTTCTTCTAATACGCCTGGAGGAACACCTTCAGTAATTATCAGGGGGGTTGGTACAGCATTAGGAGGAAGAAACCCTTTATATGTTGTGGATGGAATGCCAACTGACAACATCAATAACATTAACACAAATGATATTACTTCTTATGAAGTTCTAAAAGATGCCTCTGCACTTGCTATTTATGGTACTAGAGGTGCGAATGGTGTGATCATGATTACTACAAAAGCTGGTAAAGGTAAAATGACTATTGATTTTGATAGTTATAGTGGTTTTAAATCTGCTTTGAAAAAGGTGAAAATGGCTAATAGTGAGGAGTTTGCTCGTTATAGTAATGCCGCTTTTAACGATCCGGCTAAATTTTCTTTGAATCAGCCAATTAATACAAATTGGTATGATGAAATTACGCGCACAGGAACTTATTCAGAAAACAATCTCGCATTGTCTGGTTCATCAGAAAGTATTAAATACTTTTTAAGTGCAGGAAACTACCAAGAAAAAGGAATTTTGAATGGAACAGATTATTCTCGTACAACTATTAGAAGTAACAACGAGTATAAAATTTCTGAAAGACTTAAATTAAGCCAGAATTTTAGTGTGAGCTCAATAAAAAACACACCAAAACCATTATCTGCATTTACAACAGCTTACAGACAATCGCCAATCGTACCAGTGCGTTATGCTGATGGTAAATATGGTGTTCCTTTTGTAAATAATGGAGTTGCTGCAGAAACAGGTTCTCAATTTAATTCAGTTGGAAATCCAGTAAGTGCTATCGATTATAATAATGAAAAACAGCAAACTGTTATTTTACAAGGAGGTTTAAAATTAGATTTTGATATTACAAAATCATTAAAATTCACTTCCCAATTTAACGGAGAGTTTTATACTTATAAGCAATATAACTATGTTGACAATCTAGCTATTTGGTTAGCTGCAGACCCAAACAGAGTTGTAGATGCATACGATCCAAAAAGTAATATCAATACCTTAACAAGAAATAGAGATCAATATTTCAACTGGAACTTATCTAACTATTTTACTTATAATAAAGTGTTTGCTGAAATTCACGATGTTGAGGTGACTGCGGGTATTGAGGCAAACGTTATTGGTACAAGAGAAAAACTTGGTATTACTAGAAAAAATGTCGAAGCTAATTCTAATTACTGGGCATTAGACGGCGTTCCTTATGCTGCAAATGTTGTTGGTTATACAGATGTAGCATTAAATCAGCAAAAATTATCATCATATTTTGCACGTTTCCAATACAAATTAATGGACAGATATTTGTTTACAGGAACAGTAAGACGCGACGGATCTTCACAGTTTTCTGAAGGTAACCGTTGGGGAACTTTCCCATCATTTGGTGCTGGATGGATTGTAACGAAAGAAAATTTCTTAAGCAATGTAAAAGGTCTTGATTTATTAAAGATTAGAGGTTCTTGGGGTAGATTAGGAAATCAGAAAGTGCCTTTGAACAATCAGACTTTTACTTCAGGTTTAAATTATGGACCAGATTCAGGTTCAGGAATTACTGTTGACTCAGCTGTAGATCCAAATTTATCATGGGAAATTGTTGAAGAACTTTCAGCAGGTTTTGACATTGAAATGTTTAACAATAGATTAAAAGGATCTTTTGATGTTTATGATAAAAACACAACAAATGCCATTTTATATGTTTTACCATATTCAACTTCAGGACTTACTCAAAGAACTGCTACTCACGTAGGAGAGGTTTCAAACAAAGGTTATGAAATTGCTCTTCGTTGGGATGACAAAATCAATGATAATTTAAGTTACTGGGTTGGAGGTAATTTCTCTCACAACAAAAATAAATTAGCTAGTTTGAACAATCCTTCAATTGCTCCAATTGTAGCAGGAAATTTAGGGAACGGTCAGAATACTAAAATACTTGATATTACATCTGTTGGACAGCCAATAGGAAGTTTTTACATGTACGAATATGCAGGAATAGATCCAACAAATGGACAAATGTTATACTACAATGCAAGTGGTAATAAAGTTGCTCAAGGCGCTTTAAATGAAGTTAATGATAAAAAATATGTTGGTTCAGTTTTACCTACAGCAAACTACGGTGTAACATTAGGTTTAACATATAAAGCTATTGATTTTTCTGTTGACGGATATGGTACAGGAGGAGCAAAAGTCTACAATGGTAAAAAAGCACAGCGTTTTTCTGGAGAAAATGTAGAGGCTTCTTTAACTCGTGATTTCTGGACTCCAACAAACACAACAGCTTCAAATCCGGCTCCATTTAACCAAGTTCCTGTTGCTTCAACTTATTACTTAGAATCAGCTGACTTTTTTAGAATTAATAACATTACAGTTGGATACAAACTTCCTTTAAATGAAAATGGATTTATCAACTACTGTAGAATTTATGTAAATGCTGTAAATCCATTTATTACTCAAAAATTCTCAGGGTTTTCACCGGAAGCATTGGGAGACGGAGAATTAGTTACAGGTACTCAGGGAGTTGAGTTAGATGCTTACCCATCATTGAGATCATTTGTTATTGGAGCTAATTTAAAATTTTAATATTATGAAAAGAATATATATATCATTGTTTATACTTGCTGGACTCTTTTCGGGATGTTCAGATGATTTTTTAGATGTTGATCAGACGGATAAAATTCCTGTTGATGTAGAATATCTAAATACTGATAGTAAAGCTGCAGAATTGGTTACCTCTATTTACAACCAGTTTTTATCTTGGGAAATGTCATCTTTTGGATGGAATGGGGTAACAAGTATTATTTCTGATGATGCAGATAAAGGTTCTGACCCAGGGGATACTGGTGCAGATAAGGATGTATTGGATGCATTAACTTACAATGCTTCAACTCCATCATTTGAAAGTGTTTGGAAAGCAAATTATGCCGGAATCAATAGATGTAATCAGGCATTAACGTATCTGCCGCAATTAGACAAAGTAACTCCTGCATTGAGAAATAGATTAATTGGCGAAGCAAAATTCATGAGAGCTTTCATGTACTTTACTTTAGTAAAAGGGTATGGTGCAGTCCCAATTGTTGACCGTTTAGCTAATATACCGTTAACACCAGAAGATAAAGAAATGCAGTTAACTCGTAGACCTGTCTCTGATGTTTATGCTTTTATTGAAAAAGATTTAGCAGAAGCTGCTGAGGCGTTACCAGAAAAAAGCACTTATTCAGGAAATGACAAACAAAGAGTTTCAAAAGGTTCGGCTTATGCATTATTAGCAAAAGTAAATTTATACTTGAAAAACTGGCAGGCTGTAATTGATAATTGTGATAAAGTAATAGGCTATTCATTAGTTGCGGATTATTCTTCACAATTTAAATTAGAAGGTGAATTTGGTTCAGAATCAATTTTTGAAATCAACGGTGTTGGTTCACCAACTTCTGATCAAAAATTAGGAATTGGTAACTATACTGTATCTCAGGCACCAAGAGGTGCTGGAGGATGGGGCTGGGGTTTCAACACACCAACTCAAGGCCTTGCTAATGCTTACGAGCCAGGTGATGTTAGAAAAAATGCTACAATTATCTTTAGAGGTTCAGTTTTATATGATGGAAGAGTTGTGGCTTCAACAGTAACAAATCCGATGTACAACTACAAAGCATACTCATCAGATTTTTACAATCTTGAATTTACAGATACAAACCTAAGATATTTAAGATATGCTGAAGTTTTATTAATGAAAGCAGAAGCTCTTAATGAATTGGGGCAGACAAGTGCAGCAGTTCCGTTCTTAAACCAAGTAAGACACAGAGCTAATTTAGGTGATACCCCTGCAGTTTCGCAAGCAGATGTTAGAACCGCAATCTGGAAAGAAAGAAGGGTAGAACTTGCTTTTGAACATGACAGATGGTTTGATCTTGTTAGAACAGGTCAGGCGCAGGCAGCTATGGCGGCAGATGGAAAAACATTTGTGGTTGGAAAACATGAATTATGGCCTATACCAACATTTTTCATTAGAGAATCAGTGGGATATTCAACTCAAAACCCAGGCGGTTATTAATCAAAATCTTATATCACTTTCTCCAGAATCATCCTGGAGGAAGTGATTATTTATTACAATCTCAAAATCTTTATAATGATTAGAATTTCAGTTTTATTTTTAGCTTTTGCTTTTTTTAGTTGTGGATCGAATGATAAGTCGAAAGAAAATGCACAGGAAAATACCTCTGGCGTTACAGCATTAACAGACGAACAGCTTTTAGACGCTGTTCAAAAACAAACTTTTAAATACTTCTGGGATTATGCAGAACCAAATTCTGGATTAGCCAGAGAGCGTTACCATCCAGACGGAAATTATCCTGAAAATGATTCAAATATCGTTACAACAGGAGGTTCAGGTTTTGGATTAATGGCTCTTGTATCAGGAATGTCTCAAGGATATATTACTAAAGAGCAAGGTGTAGAACGTCTTAATAAAATTGCAGATTTTTTAGGCAAAGCAGATCGTTTTCACGGAGCATGGTCACATTGGATTGACGGAAATACAGGAAAAGTAAAACCTTTTGGAACCAAGGATAATGGCGGCGATTTAGTCGAAACTTCATTTTTGGTTGCAGGAATGATTACAGTTCGTGAATATCTTAAAGATGGTTCTGAAAAAGAAAAAGCTGTAGCACAAAAATTTGATGCACTTTGGAAAGGTGTTGACTGGCAATGGTATACAAACAACAAAAATGTGTTGTACTGGCACTGGTCACCAAACTACGCATGGCAGATGAATTTTCCTCTTCAAGGATATAACGAATGTCTGATCACTTACGTAATGGCAGCATCTTCACCAACTCATACAATCGATGCAAAGGCATATCATGAAGGATGGGCGAGAAGCGGAGGCATAGTTTCTTCAAAAACAAAATACAATATTCCGCTTATTTTAAAGCACAATGGTGCTGAAGAATTTGGAGGTCCGTTATTCTGGGCACATTATTCTTATGTAGGTTTAGATCCAAATCAGTTAACAGATAAATATGCAAACTACTGGGATTTAAATGTAAACCAAACCAAAATCAATTATCAGTTTTGCGTTCAAAATCCAAATAAAAATGCAGGTTATGGACCAGATTATTGGGGTTTAACAGCATCATATTCAAGAAACCCTGATGGTTCTATTGGATATAATGCACACATGCCGAGCAACGATCAAGGTGTGATTTCACCTACTGCAGCAATCAGTTCAATCGTGTACACACCAAAAGAATCGATGGCTTTAATCAGAAACTTATATGATAATCATAAAGATGAAACATGGGGAGATGCAGGTTTTTATGATGCACTGAGTTTAGGAAACAAATGGGCTGCAAAACGTTATCTGGCAATTGATCAAGGTCCTGAGGTGGTTATGATTGAAAATTACAGAACAGGTTTATTATGGAAATTATTCATGAATGCACCTGAAGTAAAACAAGGATTAACAAAACTTGGATTCAAATCTGGTAAATACGGAATTTAAGCTTCTATGAAAAATACATTAGCATTTTTATTTCTGTTACTTTCTATCGTTGTTTTTGGGCAGACCGAAACAACAGGGAAAATCAATACAGTTATAATGTCTAAATATGAGCTTGGTTATGTTTTGCATAAACCGGCAAATACAAAAGAAAAAAAGCCTCTAATAGTTTTTATTTCTGGAGATGGAGAAAAAGGAACAGACCTTGAAAAAGTAAAAGTTCATGGTCCGTTAAAATATTTAAAAACGCATCAATTAGACGCCTATGTTCTGGCTCCGCAATGTAAGGAAGATGAGAACTGGGATATAGAATCGATTTATCAGCTGATTTTAAAAATTCAGAAAGAAAATAAAATCGATTCAGACAGAATATATGTTACTGGTTTGAGCTCAGGAGGCTGGGCTTCTTGGAATTTGGCTTTTGCACATCCGGATCTATTTGCAGCAAACGTACCTGTCGCTGGCTTTGTAGATTTAATTCAGTTAGAACACGCTTGTGAAATAGCCAATATTCCTACCAGAATTTTCCACGGATTATTAGATGATGTGGTAAACGTGAATTATGCAATCACGATTTACAAAGAATTGAAAAAGTGTAATGCAAAAGACGTAAAGCTTACCATTTTTGATGATGCAAATCATGACAGCTGGACGAAAGTATATGATAATCAGGAAATCTATGACTGGATGTTCCAGCAGAAAAAAACAAATACAAACAAATAAATAAAATAGAATGAAAAACAAATTAGTCTTACTTTTTTTAGGATGCGCTGTTTTGGGTTACGCTCAAAAAAAGCCGGCTAAAAATACAGTGAAAATTAAACCAAAGTCTGAATTTGTGGCGGAGTTAATGTCAAAAATGACTTTAGACGAGAAATTGGGTCAGTTAAACCTGCCAACATCTGGTGATATTACCACAGGGCAGGCAAACAGCTCAAATGTGGCAAAAAACATTGCTGAAGGAAAAGTGGGTGGTTTGTTTAACATTAAATCAGTTCAAAAAATTAAAGAAGTACAGAAAATTGCGGTTGAAAAAAGCCGTTTAAAAATTCCGCTGCTTTTTGGTATGGACGTAATTCACGGTTACGAAACAACATTCCCAATTCCGTTAGGATTATCTTGTACCTGGGATATGGGCTTAATTGAAAGAAGTGCTCAGATTGCTGCAAAAGAAGCAAGTGCAGACGGTATCAACTGGACATTTTCTCCAATGGTTGATATTTCTCGTGATCCAAGATGGGGAAGAGTTTCTGAAGGTTCAGGGGAAGATCCATACTTAGGAAGCCAGATTGCAAAAGCAATGGTAAACGGATATCAGCAGCATGATCTTTCAAAAAATAACTCAATTTTAGCTTGTGTTAAGCACTTCGCATTATACGGTGCTCCAGAAGGCGGACGTGATTACAACACGGTTGATATGAGCCACATCAGAATGTTTAATGACTATTTTCCTCCTTACAAAGCGGCAGTTGATGCTGGTGTAGGTTCGGTTATGGCTTCTTTCAACGAAGTTGACGGAATTCCAGCAACTGGAAACAAATGGTTAATGACAGATGTTTTAAGAAAACAATGGGGGTTCAAAGGATTTGTAGTAACTGATTTTACAGGAATTCCTGAAATGATCGAACACGGAATGGGGAATCTTCAAGATGTTTCTGCTTTAGCATTAAATGCTGGGGTTGAAATGGATATGGTTGGAGAAGGTTTCTTAGGAACTTTGAAAAAATCTTTAGACGAAGGAAGAGTAAAAATCGAAACAATCGATAATGCTGTAAAACTTATTTTAGAAGCAAAATACGATTTAGGATTATTCCAGGACCCATACAAATATTGTGATGAGAAAAGAGCAAAAACTGAAATCTTCACAACTGACAGCAGAAAAGAAGCACGTGAAATTGCAGCACAATCTTTAGTTTTATTAAAAAACCAAAACCAGCTTTTACCACTTAAAAAATCTGGAACTATTGGTTTAATCGGACCATTGGCAGATGCAAAAGAAAACATGCCAGGAACTTGGAGTGTGGCTACAAAAATGGAAAATGCCGTTTCGTTATTGAGAGGTATTAAAGAAGTAGCCGGAGCTGGAACAAAAGTTTTATATGCAAAAGGAAGTAATTTAGATTACGATGAAACTTTTGAAACCAATGCGACAATGTTTGGTAAAACATTACACCGTGATGCTCGTTCAAAAGAAGATTTATTAGCAGAAGCTTTAAAAGTAGCGGAGCAGTCAGATGTGATTGTGGCAGCTTTAGGAGAATCTGCAGAAATGAGCGGAGAATCTAGCAGCCGTACGAATTTAGAAATTCCACAAGCGCAAAAAGATTTATTAAACGCTTTATTAAAAACAGGAAAACCAGTTGTTTTAGTTTTATTTGACGGACGTCCGTTAGTAATTACAGACGAAGAGAAAACAGTTCCTGCAATTTTAAATGCTTGGTTCGCAGGTACAGAAGCTGGTTATGCTATTGCTGATGTATTATTCGGAGACGTAAATCCTTCAGGAAAATTGACTTCAACTTTTCCAAGAAGTGTTGGGCAGCTGCCAATTTACTACGCGCACAAAAATACAGGAAGACCACTTTCTAATACAGAAGGTAAATTCGAAAAATTCAGATCAAATTATATTGACGAAAGAAACGAGCCTTTATTCCCATTCGGATTTGGTTTAAGCTATACGACTTTTGATTATTCAAACCTGAAAATTTCTTCTGATAAAATGAATCCATCTGGAAAATTGAAAGTAACAGTTGATTTAACTAATACAGGAAATTTTGACGGAAAAGAAACAGTTCAATTATATATTAGAGATTTAGTTGGTTCAGTAACAAGACCAGTTAGAGAATTAAAAGGTTTCCAAAAAATAGCACTTAAAAAAGGTGAAAAACAAACCGTAAGTTTTGATATTACGGTTGAAGATTTAAAATTTTATAACTCTGATTTGCAATTTGCAGCAGAGCCTGGACAGTTTGATATTTTCGTTGGAGGAAATTCAAATGCCGATAAGAAAGTTAGTTTTGAGTTAACTAAATAGTTGGTTTATTGATTAGTTAAAAGCCCTTCGTTTGGAGGGCTTTTTTTTAAACTGAAGAACCATTTTTGTAATTTTTTAACTACGTTATTATGAATGCTCTAAAAATATTTAGTGCAATATGTCTTATTGCTTTTTCATATTGCAATGCCCAAAAAAATGCGATAGTTGCTCATCGCGGTGCCTGGAAAAAAAATAATCTGCCCGAAAATTCAATTGCATCATTACGACATGCAATTGATTTAAAACTGCCGGGTTCAGAGTTTGATGTCTGGAGAACAGCTGATGATTCGCTTGTAATCAATCATGATGCGCATTACAACAAACTGCTTATTGAAGAAACAAATTATGCAGATTTGATAAAATTTAAACTTTCAAACGGAGAAAAACTCCCAACCCTTCACGAATACATTTCTGAAGGAATGCGAAATAATAAACATACACTTTTGGTCTGTGAAATTAAACCTTCAGAAATCAGTAAAGAAAGAGGACAAAAAACGGGTGTAGCAGCAGTCGAAACCATTAAAAAATTAAAAGCCGATAAAAACACCTGCTACATCAGTTTTGATTATGATATTCTAAAAAAAATCAGAGAAATTGATTCTAAAACTTCCCTGCAGTATTTGGAAGGAAATAAATCTCCAAAAGAAGTAAAAGCAGATAAAATTAACGGCGTTGATTATCATTATTCTGTTTTTCAAAAACATCCTGAATGGATACAAGAAGCAAAGGATAACAAAATTATCCTAAATGCCTGGACTGTTAACGATGCTAAAGATATGGATTGGATTATTGAGCATAAATTCAATTACATTACAACCAACGAGCCAGAACTTTTAAGCGAAAGATTAAAAGCAAAAAAGTAAGCTTTCAAACTTTACAAACAATCAACCATGAAAAATATATATAAACAACTTGCACTGCCTGTTTTATGGGTTTTGATATTTTTTAGTCAAAACCTTTCGGCACAAAATTCGGGTAAAACGGAATGGTTTGATCCATCAAAACCCGCAACAACTTATTGTAATCCAATTAACATAGGTTATAATTTCACGACACACAATCATAACGGAATTCCAGAATCACGCCGTTCAAGCGCCGATCCTGTAATTATAACTTATAAAGGCGAATATTATTTATTTGCAACCAATCAGGCAGGATTTTTTTGGAGTAAAGATATGTCAGACTGGAATTTTGTTTACGGAAGTTTTCAAAGACAGCCAGGCGACGATGACCAATGCGCGCCAGCGGCCTGGGTAGTAAATGACACTTTATTTTATGTAGGTTCAACCTGGAAAAGAGATCATCCAATCTGGAAAACTGCCGATCCAAAATCAGGAAGATGGACACGTCACGTAGATAAAGCAATGCTGCCAACATGGGATCCTGCTATTTTTCAGGACGATGATAAAAAAGTCTACATGTATTATGGTTCAAGTGGAAAATTGCCTTTAGTGGGCGTTGAAGTTGATTATAAAACTTGGCTTCCAAAAGGAAATCAGGCAGATTATGCTACATTATACAAAGCGACAGAAGTTGAAGATATTCAAAAACCATACGGACAAATTAAAGAAGTTGCTATTTTAGAACCTTCTCAACACGGATGGGAACGTTTTGGACCAAACAATGATATGGAACCTGCACCTTGGGGGAATTTTATCGAAGGAGCCTGGATGACCAAACACAACGGAAAATATTACATGCAGTACGGTGCGCCGGCAACAGAATTTAAAGGTTATGCAAATGGAGTTCATGTTGGAAATAATCCGCTTGGACCATTTACCTATCAAAAACACAACCCAATGTCTTATAAACCAGGCGGATTCGTAATTGGAGCAGGACACGGAAATACTTTTGCTGATAATTACGGAAACTACTGGAATACTGGAACTTGTAAAATTTCAATTAAAGATCGTTTTGAACGCCGTATCGATATGTTTCCGGCAGGATTTGATAAAGATGATGTAATGTATTCTATTACTGCTTATGGAGATTTCCCTATTGTATTGCCAACAAGCCAGCGTGATCAGACAAAAGGAGCTTCATCTGGCTGGATGCTGCTTTCGTATAAAAAGCCTGTAACCGTTTCTTCTTCTGAAGAATGTATGGAAGTAGAAACGCACAGAATGGATAATGGAGGGAAAAAAGTATATGAGAAATTCTGTTACGGGCCAGAAAACCTTACAGATGAAAATATTCAAACCTATTGGTCGGCTAAAACAAGCAATTCTGGCGAATGGCTGCAAATGGATTTAGGAAGACCGATGGAGATAAATGCGCTGCAGATTAATTATGCCGATCATAAAGCTACTCAGTTTAATAAAGCAATGGATATTTATTATCAGTATAAAATTTTCATGTCTGATGATGCACAAAACTGGACTTTGGTGGTTGATAAATCTAAAAATGATAAAGATGCACCTCATGACTATGTAGAACTTACAAAATCATTTAAAGCGCGTTATATTAAGATGGAAAACATTCATAATGCATCTGGATTATTTGCAATTTCTGATTTCAGGGTTTTTGGAAACGGATTAGCAGCAAAACCAAAAGCAGTTGCTTCTTTTAAAGTAGACAGAAATAAAGCTGATTCCAGAAATGCCATGATTTCCTGGAAAAAGCAAAATGATGCTGTTGGATACAATATTTATTACGGAATTGAACCAGATAAACTATACAACAGTATTATGGTTTACGGCGACAATTCTTATGACTTTAGAGGTTTAGATAAAGGAACAAAATACTATTTTACAATTGAGCCTTTTAATGAAAACGGAATAGGAACGAAAAATAAAATTATCGAAGTAAAATAGCTTTATTTTATTAAAAACATAAAAACTCTAATTATAAACTAACAGGTTTGTAATTAGAGTTTTTTTTTGAGAAAGGATATGGAAAAACTCTGACAATTTTATAGAATTTTTGTTTCTTTGTGAAATAAGCCAAGAAATTGGAAGAAACCCAAAATGCTAAAAAACTATGAAAAAAACAATTCTTTTAACTGCGTTAGTTTTAAACGGATTGACATTATTTGCGCAGTCAAATGATGAAAAAAACATC
This sequence comes from Flavobacterium johnsoniae UW101, assembly GCF_000016645.1. Classification (NCBI taxonomy): domain Bacteria; kingdom Pseudomonadati; phylum Bacteroidota; class Flavobacteriia; order Flavobacteriales; family Flavobacteriaceae; genus Flavobacterium; species Flavobacterium johnsoniae. The sequence goes on along the minus strand of NC_009441.1, from coordinate 4,191,933 downwards.
AAATTATTTTACAAAAAAGCTTTAACAGAAGCGAAGTGTTATTCTTGGTTAGAATACCTTTCGAACGATATTGGAAGCCGTTTGTCTGGATCAAAAGGTGCTGCAGAAGCAGTAGAATACACTAAGAGACAATTAGAAAGCATTGGTCTGGATAAAGTATATTTACAAGAAGTTATGGTTCCTCACTGGGTACGCGGTGAAAAAGAAACAGCTTATATCTTAGACGGAAAAGTAAAAACTAATGTACCAATCTGCGCTTTAGGAGGATCTGTTGCAACTCCAAAAACCGGACTTACAGCAGAAATAATCGAAGTACAGGGAATTAAAGAATTAGCAGAACTTGGTACTGATAAAGTAAAAGGAAAAATTGTGTTTTATAACAGACCAATGAATCCTGAAAACATTGAAACTTTTACATCATACGGTGCATGTGTAGACCAAAGATATGCTGGTGCAAAAGAAGCTGCAAAACTTGGAGCAGTAGGAACAATTGTTCGTTCTATGAATTTGCGTTTAGATGATTTCCCGCATACAGGAGCACAAAGCTATGGTGATTTACCAAAAGAGCAATATATTCCAACTGCTGCAATTAGTACAAATGGAGCTGAATTGTTAAGTAAAACCTTGAAAGCAAATCCAGCTTTAAAATTTTATTTCAAACAGTCTTGCGAAACGCTGCCGGATGTATTATCACATAACGTTGTTGGAGAATTAACAGGAACTGTAAGTCCTGAAAACATTATGGTTGTGGGCGGTCACTTAGATTCTTGGGATTTAGCTGATGGTTCTCATGATGATGGAGCAGGAGTAGTACAGAGTATGGAAGCGATTCGTATTCTTAAAAACCTAAACTACAAACCAAAGAATACAATTCGTGTAGTATTGTTTATGAATGAAGAAAACGGCGGAAAAGGCGGTGCTAAATACGAAGAAATTTCAAAGCAAAATAAAGAGAATCACATTTTTGCATTAGAAAGTGATTCAGGCGGATTTTCTCCAAGAGGATTTTCTATTGAAGCTGACGATGTTAATTTGAAAAAAATACAAGGATTTAAAGACTTTTTTGAGCCTTATTTAGTACACAGTTTTACAATTGGGCACGCAGGTTCAGATATCAGTCATTTAACGTCTAAAGCGATCGTTAAAGCAGGTTTAAAACCAGATTCACAACGTTACTTTGATTACCACCACGCAGCAAACGATAAATTTGATGCCATTAACAAAAGAGAGTTAGAATTAGGTGCAGCAACAATGACGTCATTATTATATTTAATTGACCAAACCGGAATTGTTATTCCTGCAGCAAACTAAAATTAAAAAATAGATTATAAAGAAAAAGCCGCGAGTTATACTTGCGGCTTTTTTTATTTCGTAAAACTCAATTAATTTTCATCACCACCAGATAATATAAAAATGTAATAGGAATATTAGAAAGAACAATTAAAATCTTAAATCCAATATCTTTTCGATATTCCGGTAAATGAATAAATCTTTCGGTTAAATGAAAAAGCATAATCGCATTAAGTACTATTCCTGATAAGGCAAACGGCCATGCAATTACTAAAATATTAGGACTTTCATTTGAAATGATATAAAGCATAAACAAAAGAGTACTGATAATAAAAGTTCCAACAGCCAGTTCCGTAGATTGTTTTTCTTCAAAGTGTTTATTGTGTATTGTTTTCATGATCTTAAATATTAAAAGTTTGTTGAATAGATTGTATAGGCATTGAAAGCATTTTTGAAAAATCCAGATAATGAAATGAATGTGCTTGTTTCCCTCTTTTATACTGCTCAACGAAATACTTTATCTGTTTGGGATAAAAAAGAGTTCCAGATAGAATAACCATATACAAATACAAGCTTCTTTTTCCGTTTCCGAAAAGATAATACTGCATGCCGATTTCTTCATAAACAGAAATTCCAGTATTCGTAAGAACATGTATAATATCGTGATCTTCCAATTTCTCCTGAATATCAAAATGATTTTTATGTAGAAAATTTCCTAAACCATATCCTAAGCTATCTTTAGGAAAATTAAACAGCTGTTTTTTATCAATATTCCAAGGCTCGTTTTTCTTAAAATATTTTTGATACGGCTTTTTAGTGCATTCGTATAATTTTTCAATTAAATAATCTCTCATAGTTGTGCTGGTTAAAAGTTCTTTGAAATTCAAAGTAAATAGTTAAAATAAAAAGCTAATCGGGTTTAGAATTAGCTTTTAACTTATTTCTTAATAATTGTCTATTACGGTTTTTAATAAATTTGAATCCGCTAGGTCAGAGGGAGCGACAACTTTTTCTTCAAGCGGAATATCATTGCCATAACGCTCTTTAAGAATTTTTTTGACTCTCGGATCTTCTAAATTAAAATCTTTCAATTCTCTTAGTTTTGATAGTTCAATCCCTGCCGCATTTTTATAAATTTTCCAAACCAATTCAGAACAATAAATTCTATTATCAGTCCATTCAAAATAAGCATCATATTCTTTTCCGTCAAACTGCTGGCCGTAATTTTCCATTTTTTGAAGTACTTCCGGAGTCAAAACGGTTTCAGCATTTTTTAATCTCTTTACGACATATTTATTATTTTTTCCGTGCTGGATCCATTCGTCAAAAGGAGTAAGTTTTACAGGCTGTACAGCTTCAAAAACAAACCATTTTCCGTTGAGGTCAAAAATAATACCGCAATGCGAGAATTTAGAATTAGTAGCAATTCGAACGGCTTCGCATTGAGGAGACTGTGAGGTTTGAAATACAATATCACCGCTTTTAATTTTATCAGATTGAATATTTTCAGTTTTCTTTTTTGAAAATGGATTGTTTGGGAAAACCTTCACTGCGACAAATAATGCCAAACCAAAGCTTAGCACAAATGTGATGATTAGGAAAATGTATTTTTGCTTTTTCATATTTCAAATAAATATTAAAGTACTTTGAGTTGCAAAGTAAATAATAAAAAAAATAGTTACCAAATTAATGATAACTATTTTTAATATATTTTCTAACTGAAATTAGATTCTAAAGATTCCTCCAACAGCAATAATTCGTTGAAAATAAGTAAAATGCTGAGAAGCTTTATCTTCATTGCTTGTTGTGGTTTTAATATCCTGCATGTTGATATATCCTCCTTTTAATTCTCCCTGAACATAGAAATGTTTGAAAAAAGTAATATTTAGACCCGCTTTTGCAGAAACACCGTATCCGGAAACATGAAAGTCATCATGACGTTCTTTACCTAAAAGAGTAGTATTTGTTTTTGGATATAAAATACCAGCTCCTAATCCTTCAGTTAAGTTAATCTGAACTTTATCAATATTTGGCAGTCCAAACCATTTAGAAACATCATCAAATCTCGCAACCTCAGTATTAATGTAGTTTAAACCATCTGTATGTTCGTACATTAAAAAAGCAGGACCATTTGGATTAGTTACACCTTTGTCATAACCACCTTCTACAGCTCCATTTAAAGACATATCTACAGGTCTGTTATTGTATTCACCGTTGTAAATTGAGCCGGGATCATCTGCAGGTAAATTGATATTTCCATTAACATTTGCAATTTGATTCTGTGCCATTACATATTTCATGTGGTCAACACCAATTGTTACACTGTAATGATCACTAAAGAAATAACCAAGTCTTAAATTGGTCTGAGGAATAGTCATATTTGCAGGATTAATATAATCTACATGCCATCCTTTTGGTTTGTCATGAGCAGACATATTTTCAACTGTAAAGTTGTAATCCTTACCACGAAAGTTTACATCAGATTTTGAGTAACTTTCTCTGTTTCCGCCCCACATAACAAAGAATTTACCTTTGTTGTGAGCAGCGTATTTTTGTACTGGAATTTCTTCCTGAGCAAATGTGTTTAAAGAAACACAAGCCAGTAAGAAAAATAAAATTTTTGTTTTCAAAGAACTTAAGTATTATAAATTAAAAGGCATTTACAGTTTTTCTAATAGCCACTAATTTGTTCATTAAACCTTCAAAATAGTCTAAATGAAGCATATTAGCACCATCACTTTTTGCATTTGCAGGGTCAAAGTGTGTTTCGATAAAAATACCGTCAACACCTACAGCGATACCCGCTTTTGCTACTGTTTCGATCATGTCAGGTCTTCCGCCTGTAACACCAGCAGTCTGGTTTGGCTGCTGTAAAGAGTGTGTAACATCTAAAACCGTAGATGCATATTGCTGCATAGTAGGAATTCCTCTAAAATCAACAATCATATCCTGGTATCCAAACATAGTACCTCTGTCTGTAACCATAACGTTTTCGTTATTACAGTCTAAAACCTTTTGTACAGCATGTTTCATGCTTTCTGGACTCATAAATTGTCCTTTTTTAAGGTTTACTGTTTTTCCTGTATTAGCGGCAGCAACAACCAAATCTGTCTGACGAACTAAAAACGCAGGAATTTGTAAAACATCAACGTACTGTGCAGCCATATCGGCATCTTCATTTGTATGAATATCGGTAACAGTTGGAACGTGAAAAGTTTCTGAAACTTTTCTTAATATTTTTAAAGCTTTTTCATCTCCAATTCCAGAAAAACTATCAATTCTGGAACGGTTTGCTTTTTTAAAAGATCCTTTAAACACATAAGGGATTTGTAAGTTGTCGGTAATACCAACTAATTTTTCAGCAATTCTAAGAGCCATTTCTTCTCCTTCAATAGCGCATGGCCCCGCCAATAAAAAGAAATTTCCGCTTTCAGTATGCTTGATTTGTGGAATATGTTGTAAGTTCATAAAATTATTTTTTTGCAATGCAAAGGTAGTCATGATTTATGAATAGCAGATGAAGATTTAAGATTATTTTAAGAACACGAATAGCTGACAGGGGGCTTAGCAGCAGTAACGAATTTCTAAAATTTCTTAAGAATGATTAAATGCTTTTTCCGGTGCAATATTAAAATATGAAAAGAAACTAATAAATGATATTTATCATGTTCTGCAGTTTTGCTGTTCACTGCTTTTTTTAACTTAGATTATACTGTGTTTCTTTTTACTCTCCATCTTTTAATTAAAAATTGAATTACAATAATTATAATCAGAATAAAAATAAAAAAGAAACAAGCGACAGCCATTCCTACGAGCGGCATACCGCATCTTACAGGATTCGGCTCATATTGTTTTGTAAGATTATAATCTGCAATATTAAAAGCCGCAAAAGAAAATATAATCTGAAGAAGAAAATTTATCCATGAAACAGGACTAAATTTTAAAGATGATGATTTATAGATTGAATAACTTCCTAATATTAATTGTGATAAAACTGGGAAAATAATAAGCAGTAAAGGCAGTATATTAAGCATTTTTATTTCAGATTAACTATAGTTTATTCTTGTAAATTTTACTCCTTTTTTAAAGTCAATCCCATCGGAACCATTAAAATTCCTTTTTCATAAATATTTAAATACAGCGTTACAGGTTTTTTCTGTCCTTCCCATGTTAATTCATACACATTTAAAAATCCGGCGCCCATATCGCTTCTTTTTGTTGGAAAAGGACAGCAGGTTTCTAAACGCTTATATTTGATTTTTTCTCCGTTTGGTCCAGCTAATGCATTCAAAAAACGAACTTCGTTCGTTGCTTCGTCACGGGTGTTTTTAAAAAATATATTTACTGGATAATCAGGATTATAACCATACTTTTTGTCTTTGCTGAATAGCGAAATTACAAACGTATTGTTTTTATTTAAAACTAAATCAGGAGCATTATTGTCTACATTTTTTAAAGTCGATTTTGTGCTTATACAAGAAGCTGCAGTTATTAATAGAATAATGAAAAGAGCTGTTTTTTTCATGGTTGAGGTTTATTTTGGTCATGCAAATGTAAAAAAGGTTTTGCCACTGATTAAAAAGATTAATAAGATTTTTAATCGTTAATCTAAATCTTTATCAAAAAGAGATTTATTCAGCCTTTTTTCCATTTAGTCTTAATATACCAATTACAATCAGATATTGTGCCACAAGATAGGTAAGCATAATAATAAATGAACTTTTTTTGAGCGGCATATAAAATTTATTGAGAGCCAAAATACTATCTGAAATTACAAAGAACAGAGCACCAAAAAACACCAGCTGATTGGCTGGTGTTTTCCATATTAAAAGTCCGTTATAAGCAAACAAAAGCATTATTGAAATAACGCTCGCATATACGATAACCGGAATTTTTAAATCGCCTAATGAAGGCAGTAAAACAGAAAGCATTCCAATTAAATAAACGGCAATAAGAATACTTCCAAATATAAAAGTAATTGAATTTCGTTTGAATTTTTCTTTGGTCTGTCTGTTAAAAAGCACACAATACAGAATGTGGGAAATTAAAAAAGAAACTAATCCCAGAATAAAATAAATTTCGGCAATATCTGAAAAAAGCAGAATTACATCGCCAATCCAGGAAAAGAGTAATGCGGTTAAAAGTAAATTTTGAGTTGGAAATCTTTTAGAAAAGTACACGCCTAAAATTAACAGCGGAATTAAAGCCGGTTTTAGGTAACAGTCTAAACTTTCATATCCCAGATATAAAAGAAGCAGATAAATAAAGCAGTATGCAGTATAAATTTTAAAAAATACAATATTTTTCATTACGCGGTTTGTGAATTTATGGTTTGATTTTGGTTAGTTTTAAAATCTACAGTTACAAAGTAAATCGTTATTAAAAAAGATACACTTAAATAACCTAAAATTATATAATTACTTAAAGAGAAAACGGTTTTGAGACCAAACCAATCGCCGTAAAATAAAATTACGGCTGTCGCGAGAGACAATCTAAAACCTTCCCAGACAATAGCAAATCTGCTTTTATCCATTAGTTCAGAGCTGCTGTAAATGGTTATAAAAATAAAGAACCCATAGACGAAAATATTAGGCAGACCAATTTGGGCAATATTCTCAAATAAATAACTCACAAACAAAAGTGTAATTAAAATTTGAGCAACTGACCAATAAATGAGTTTTTGAGAATTTTGTGTGCCGTATTTTTCAAAATCAAATACATTTTCGATTTTGTTAACCGGATATTTTTCTTCGAAATTTTCAGGCCGCCATCCTGTTGGTTTAAACCAAATGGTTAGTTTATCTTTCCAGCTTTCGGCTCGCCAGGCGTCTTTTATTAATAAAGTTAAATGCTGAAAATTTATTTTTATCGGATTCCATGTATTGGCAGGTCTTGTAATTCCAAAAACCGGAGGAATATCGTCTAATTCTTCCTGAAATGTTCCAAAAAGTTTATCCCAGAAAATAAATATCTGCGAATGGTTTTTATCTAAATATTCAGGATTTATGGCATGATGAACCCGATGATGCGAAGGCGTTACGAGAATTTTTTCTACAAATCCCATTTTTTTAATGTGTTTGGTATGATACCAAAACTGTAAAAATAAATGGAGCGGAAGTGTTATGGCAATTACAGAAGCCGGAACTCCTAATAATGCTGCCGGAATAAGCAGAAAAGTAAATAAATTAACCAGACTCGCTATAGGCTGGCGCAGCGCGCAGGCAAGATTAAACTCTTCACTGCTGTGGTGAATGGCGTGTTTATTCCAAAAAAAGTTAATTTGATGAGCCAGTCGATGACTCCAATATCCGTAGAAATCAATAACAAAAAAGGCAATGATGTAAGATAGAACTGTGGCTTCCTGATGAAAAAGTGCAATTTTAGAAACCATCCACTCATATGAAAGAAAAGTAATGCTGAGTCCTAAAACGTCTTTTACAGAATTGGTAATTCCGGAACTAATACTGGAAACGCTGTCAATTAATGGAGCAGTATCGTTCTTTTTGTAAATGCCGTAAAGTTTTTCAATTACAATTAGAACTAAAAAAACAGGCATTGCAATAATTAATATTTTACCATATTCTTCCATAAAAAAACATTCTATTTTATTTCAAATATAAAATAAAATAGAATGTTTTTTAAATTATTGGTAAATTAAACAATTTCAGCGCTTAGTCCAGCTTCCAAAAGTTGTGTACATTGAGGTTTAAGTTTTTCTATTGGGCCTGTTTTTACAGTGCATTTTCCGTTGTAATGTACAATTAAGGAACATTGTTCGGCTTGTTCTGCCGTATGGTCACAAACGCGCATTAAAGTATCAATAACGTGGTCAAATGTATTTACATCATCGTTATACATAATGATTTCATTATTGAACACAGCCGCTTCTTTCTCGCGGACTTTTTCTCTTACTTTCTCTTTAGTACTCATCTTATCTAGTTTTTGTACTTTGTAATTACTATCTAATTTACGTATTTTAATGAAACCCAGTTGTTTCTTTGTAACTTTTTAACATACGTCAAACCTTTTTCTGTGCATGAAGCATCGATAAACGGAATGTCTTCTTCATAAAAACCGCTGAATAAAATAATTCCCTTTGGATTTAAACTATCAACGTAAGCCTGCATATCATTTAACAAAATGTTTCGGTTGATATTGGCAATAATCAAATCGTATTTTTTTCCTGCCAATAAAGCCGCATCGCCCTCATAAACGGAGATATGTTTACAATTATTGCGTTCGGCATTTTCAATAGAATTTAAATAACACCAATTGTCAATATCAATTGCATCGATTGGTTCAGCGCCTTTCATTTCAGCTAAAATGGCTAAAATTGCAGTTCCGCATCCCATGTCAAGTGTTTTTAAACCTTTAACATCCATTTCCAGTAAATGCTGAATCATCATGTGAGTGGTTTCGTGATGTCCGGTTCCAAAACTCATTTTAGGTTCAATAACAATGTCAAATTCAGCATCCGTTTTTTCGTGAAAAGGAGCGCGTACATGACATTTACCATCAACATCAATTGGCTCGAAATTCTTTTCCCATTCCTCGTTCCAGTTTACCTGATCGATTTCTTCAATTGTATATTCAATTTTAAACTCCTCAGATTGTAGAATATAAATATCATCCAGAATATTTTCATCCCATAAATCCTTTTTCACAAAAGCCGAAATTCCGTTTTCAGTTTCTGTAAAACTTTCAAACGCTTTTTCGCCCAATTCAGCCACTAAAATTTCAGAACCCAATTCTTTTGGCTCAATTGTAAAATGATATCCTAAATATATATTCGACATAAATAAAAATTTTTGCAAAGGTAAGAATACAAAGCAAAAGTTGTTCATAAATAAATCATATTGTTATAAATTTTAATACTAATTTTGAACTATATTTTGTAAGTTTTTTATTATCATGAAAAATGCTTTTTTTGTTCTGCTTTTTGTCGTTTTAAGCTCGGGTAACCGTGAAAATGACCATAAAGTAATTCGTTCCTTTTGTTACTGGAAAACTAATCTTTACTTTCAGGAAGAAGACGATTCTCTGGTAAATAAACTAGATGTAAAACACATGTATGTTCGTTTTTTTGATGTTGATTATAATCCGTACTCAAAAGAACCGCTGCCTGTTGCCACTATTTGGGATATTTCGTTTAATAAAAGCAATCCCGAAATCACACCGAGTATTTTTATAACGAATGAAGTTGTTTTAAAATCAGATACGAAACAGTTAGACAGTCTGGCAGTCAGGATGGCAAAACGAATCGAACAGATTGGTAAAAAAATGAATGACACAAAAGCTGATATTATAGCTTCGAATATTGTGTACCCAAAAGATTATTATAAGCAGAAAGACTATAAACCTTTAAATTATGATTCAGTAAGAGCAGCAGAATCAGCCAAATTAAAAGTGGCATTTAAAGAAATTCTAATAGACTGCGACTGGACCGAAAAATCTCAGAAGAATTATTTCTATTTATTAAAACAAATTAAAAGCCAGCTGCCATCTTCAAAAATAGCAGCAACCATACGACTGTGGCAGTATAAATATGCTTCAAAAGCCGGAATTCCGCCGGTAGATAAGGGTTTGCTGATGTGCTATAATATTACAAAACCAGACGATTTACAGACTAAAAATTCTATTGCAACAAGCGAAGAATTAGCACAATATATTACGCACGGCGATTATAAACTTAAACTAGACATTGCACTGCCATTATACAGCTGGGCGGTTGCTTTTAGAGGAAATCAGTTTAAAGGTATTTTGTCTGATTATGATCAGTTGATAAAGGATACAAGTAAAGTAAAGAAAACTTCAGATACCCAATATGTTTTGCAGGATGATGTTTTAGTCGGGCAGACGTATCTTAGAAATGGTGATGAAATTAGAATTGAGAAAATTTCAGACAGCGAACTTGACAAGATGATTTCGATTATTAAAAACAAAATCCAGATTGATAATCAGACAAAAGTGACTTTTTTCTCTTTTGATAAAAAATACATAAACGATTATGGAACCGAAAATATCTCCAATTATTATGCGCGCTTTTAGCAGTTTACTTTTAGTTTTAAGCGTTCAGTTTTCATTTGCGTGCGGATGGCAGGTTTCTCCTGAAACCAGCCGTTTGGCTTTGTTTAAAGCACAAAGAGAAGGTTTTTTTAAACTTACGCCATTTTACTACTCAGCAGATTATTATTACTCAACCAATACTGTTTCGGGTGTCGATCAGGAAAAGAATTGTTTAGAGTGGAAGAAAAAATTGGGTAATAATATAAATACAGATGATGTTCATATTATTTTATATGAAACAGATTCTGAACAGTTTCAAACCGCTTTTGAAAATAAGACATTGAAAACTGTATTTGCAAAAAATACATTTGTTGATGCTTTGCTGTTATCTAAAAACAAAACCTTTTTAGACTATATTTTACTGGCTAAAAAACTGGAATATAATAATCTTCAGGACACGAAATGGGAATCTTGGGGACAAATTAGAAGTAATTGGCAAAGTGGAAGTTATAATAGTAATGAACTGAAAGATAATTTTGATTTTGAGAAGAAAATAAAAAGTTCAAAGGATACCTTTTTAAAACTGCGTTATGCTTTTTTAGCACTTCGTTATTATTTTTATACACAACAAAAGCAAGATGTTATTCAATTGTATAATACCTATTTTGCTTCTGAATCAAATACAATCCTGAAACCGTGGGCGTTGTATTATAATGCCTTATGTATTGATAATCTGCCTTTACAAAATTATTTACTTAGTAAAGTTTTTAATTCCTGCGAAGAAAAATCCTTTGCTGTGTTGCAGCATTACAATTGGAAATTGACCAACGAAACTTTGGCATTAGCCCAAAATGATGAAGAGCGAAGTGTTATTCTCGCTATTGAAAGTCTTAGAAATCCAGCTCCGGATTTAAAATCTATTAAAGAAATTTATGAATTAAGTCCAAATAGTTTGTTTTTGAGTTTTTTAATTGGAAGAGAAGTTAACAAACTTGAAGATTGGATTTTTACGCCTCAGTATACTAATGATGGGACTCCTTCAGTAACTTTTAGTTCTACAGATTGGTATGAAAATTATGCTAAAGCGAAAGAAGAAAATTTTAATAAAGATATTTTATACTTAAGAGAATTAGAATATTTTCTAATTTCGATTCGTAAACAAACTTCGGGCGAGCAGAAAGACTATATTACTGCAGCAATAGCCCAGTTATGTTTTATTGATGATCAGGTCGACGAAGGCAAAAAATATACTAATTTGATTTCTGATAAAGCCAATGCTTCAATACAAATGCAGAAAAATATTCAGCTGGCTTTGGTTTCATTAAAACAAGATGATTTAAAGGATGAAAAAGTTCAGAATCAGCTTTATACTTATTTTAATTCAGTAGAAAATCTGGTAGAAACGGATCATGGATTATTTAAAAATTTATATAGTTTATACCGAATTGCAAGCAGTGATTTTTATAAAAAAGGAGATGTAGTTACAGCTGGTTTGCTTTCGATGAAATCGGATATTAAAAATGAAGGAGAATACTCTGCTTATAATAATCCGTACTTCTTTAGTTACATAGGCTATTTTGACCGAAATGCATCGGTAAAAGACATCGATCTTTTAATGGCTTTACAGCAGAAAACAAATAAAACGCCTTTTGAAAAATATATCTGTTCTGGAACAATTGCTCCAAATAGTAATTATTACAAAGATTTAAAAGGAACAATTGCTTTTAGAAACAATAATCTGGAATTGGCTTACGAAACTTTTTCAAGTATGCCTCAGGATTTTTGGGAAAAGAATTATGAGTACAAAATGTATTTAAATGAAAATCCTTTTACGCCTAAAATTCTGCAAAAACAGGAAGAACGTAAATTCGATTATCATTTCAATAAAACTGATTTTATAGCCAAATTAATTCAGCTGAAAAAACAAAATACAGCAAGCAGTAATCTGCAATTAGCTCATGCGTATTTTAATGTTTCGTATTTAGGAAATTCATGGATGATGACATCTTATGATTGGAGTTCCGGCGCATCGTATACAGATTATTTTTACGGAGATAATACTGAGAATGAAAAGAAATACCAAAACGGTAATTATTACAATTTGAAAATGGCCAAAATGTATTATGAGAAAGCTTTAAAAATGTCTAAAAACAGCAACGAAAAAGCAATGGCCAGTTTAATGATTTTTGAATGCAATTATTACAATCATTATGCAGAGTTGATTACAGAGGAAGAAGAAGCCAAAAATCCTTTTAAAGCAGGGAAGGAGCTTGTTAATTTTTATTCGATTTATAAAACAACGCCAACGTTTAAAAAGTACAATTGCCCACTTTTGAAATCGTTTATCAATTAGTCGAAAGTCAAAAGTCAAAAGTCAATGGAGAATATAAAAAAAGCGTTCGCTATGCGAACGCTTTTTTTATAAGAGGATTTCAAAATCTAAAATCTAAAATTAGATAGCAGTTACAATTGCTAAGAAATCGTCAGCTTTTAAAGCTGCACCACCAATTAAACCACCATCTACGTCTGGTTTAGAGAAGATTTCTTTAGCGTTTTCTGGTTTTACAGAACCACCGTATAAAATAGAAACTTCATCTGCGATTTCAGCTCCAAAAGCTTTGCGGATCGTTTCTCTGATAAATTCGTGCATTTCCTGAGCTTGTTCTGGTGAAGCAGTTTCTCCAGTTCCGATAGCCCAAACTGGTTCGTAAGCTAAAACAATTTTAGACCAAGATTCTTTTGCGATATGGAAAACTCCGTCACGTAATTGATTTTCAACAATGTTGAAATGATTTCCAGACTGACGGTCTTTTAATTCTTCTCCAAAACAGAAAATTACTGTCATATCGTGTTTTAAAGCAGTATCAACTTTGTTTGCGATTAAAGCATCAGTTTCGTGGAAAATAGCTCTACGCTCAGAGTGACCTAAGATTACAGTATTAACACCAATGCTTGTTAACATATCTGCAGAAATTTCTCCTGTAAAAGCACCGCCTTCAGCTTGGTGAACGTTTTGAGCAGAAACTCCAATAGTTGTATTTTTTAATTTAGCAGCAGCAGCTTGTAAGTTTACAAAAGTTGGCGCTACAATAACTTGTGCATTTGTTTTTGCTGGAATTTTTGCAATTAATTCGTTTAATAATTCTTCAGTCTGCGCTGCATTTTTATGCATTTTCCAGTTTCCTGCAACAATCGATTTTCTCATTTTGGTAGTTTTTGTTATTCTTTTAATTTTTTTGTTTGAATGAAGTAGATTAAAATAACAGCAATTTTAAAATTGCTGTTATTTTAAATTTATTTTAAGCTTTTAAGTGTTTCATTGATTTTGTCGAAATCAGTTTCGATAGCACGATATAAAACTATTTTTCCGGTTTTGTCAATAACAATATATCTCGGAATCCAGTCTAAGTCAATTGCTTTTCCAAAAACACCTTTCATACCGTCGTTCATCATAAAATGATCGCCTTTTAATTCGTGTTTTTCTATTCCAGCTTTCCATTTATCGGCTGTTTTATCAGCAGAAAGGAATAAATAAGAAACATCAGGATTGTTAGCTTGTAACTCTTTTAATTTTGGCATTGCTTTTACACAGTCGCCGCACCAGGAAGCCCAAACTTCGATAACTAAAGTTTTTCCTTTGTATTTTTTTAAAATGTTTTTAAAAGTAACCTGACCTCCGTCAAGGGTTAATAATTTTTCTGATAAAGCCTCTTTAGAAAAACTTGTTTTCTGAGCCTGAGAGCAAGAAAAGGTTATAAATGCAATAAAGATTAAAGCTATTTGTTTCATAGAATTAGTGATTTTCAACAAAGTTAAACAAACAAATTGAAAGCCAAATGCAGATTAACAAAATTTGAAGACTCGTTTGTTTTGTAACAAAACAGCCGTTTTAGGTTAGAAAAACCAGAATGAAATCGTAATAGTTGGGTGTAAAAATCAGTATTTTTTTGAAATGCTTTTTTTGAAAAGAGCGAAACTTTGAATTTTTTATTTTTAAAAGAAAAAAATAAAGTAAAAAAACGTCTGATTATTGAATTTTCAGGTAAATAAAAATCAAAAAAAAGAGCTTAAAATTTTTAAGCTCTTTACCGTTTATAAGATATTTAAAATTAAATTTTAGTATTGATTAAAATTTTATAAATACCAGTTGTTTTGTCTAATTGAAATTCAGCATTTTTAATTTCGAATGAATTAATTCTGCTAAAGCTGCAGCCTTTTTCACTTACTCTTTCAGCAGAAGCATGCAGTTCAAAAACACTTTTTCCCTGAAATGCTATAGAATAATTAAAGACTCCAGACTGCCAGCCTATAGAATTAATTACAAGACGATTTAAATCTTCATTTTTCATGTAAGTGTATTGTATCACTTTGTCTGTATCTAAATCTGTTACGGTCACGGCTTGTTTTGCATCAAAAGTTCCGTTTGTGTAAAGGTTCTCTCCAGAATCTTTATCTACAAATTCAAAAGAAAAATAAGGAGGCGGAGTAGTGCAGTTATTAGATTCACTTGTACAGCCTAAGGTTGTAATAAGTAATAAAATAAATGAAAATTTGATTAGTCTTTTCATAAGTTTGGTTTTGTTTTTGGTTCAATTAAATGTAAGATTATTTTTCTTATATTAAAATTAAGATTTCGTTACAGAAAACTATTTTTAATTCAGTTCATAATTTCCATTTGCCCATTTTTTGCAAGGCACAATCCATTCGCCTAATGCTTTATATAGAAAACCATGTTTTAAATTGGTATTTAATTCAATTTCCTTAAAATGGTTTACTTTAAGTTTTGAAGTTTCTTTTCTTTTTACAGCCGAAACGCCATAAATATCTGATTTTTCATAAATCGTTAAAATATTACCGCAAAAATTAATATTAGGAATTTCTTCAATATCAACATCTCTAAAACAGCCTATAAAAACAAAATTAACGTCAGGATTTGCTAAATAAGTCGAAACAAATTGTGCAATATAACCGCCTTTTGAAGTTCCAATAACGGTTATCTTACTAGGAGAGATCCCTTTTTTTAATAAGTTTTTAATTTGTTTTACAATTTTTTCGGCATAATCAGCAGCATTGGTGTTTTTCTTTCTCTTTTCACTAAAAACTATAAAGTTATCTTTTCTAAATGATGCTAATATTTCATTGTATTCTGCTTTTCCATATTCCGGATGCGCAGTGTTTAAATCATTTTCTTCAATAAATTTATTATGGAGAAAAAAGACATATCGCTGGTCTTTATTAGGTGTTTTTTCCTGACTAAAAGCGCTAAAAGTATAAAGAGCAGTAAATAAAATGGTTAAAAGTAATTTTTGAGTTTGTTTCATAAAGGATAGTTTTTTTTCATAAAAAAAGTCCAATTTTAAAAAGGACTTTCATATTATATGTGATAACTTAAATTATAAATTCAAGTTAAAAGTGAGCTTATTGACTTCTTCTTGTTTATTCGATTCGATAACTTTTAGATTATCTAATTTTTTATCAATCTTTACTTTAGAATTAAGCGAAGCACTTTTGTTTTCAGTCAAAACTTTTTTTATTGTAGTTTTCATAATTCTTTTCTTTTTATAATAAAACCCAAAAAATCACCATTTGTTTTAAAAGGTACACTGGTTACGTTTCCAAACTCATTTATTATTGCTCCAAAGATAACGAAAGTTTCGGATAATTCTTCTAAATTAATAGAGATTGCCCTTCTGTATAAACGTGTTCGTCCAAGTGTGCTGCCTTTAAAGAAGATCATTCTCTCAGGATATTTTTCAGTAAAAAGATAAACCGATTTGGCAACAGTAGCTAAAATTATATTCCGGTCTCCATTGTCTGTAATTGTTGAATCATCCAAAGTGTATTTTTTCTGAACTTCATTGTATATTAAATCTCCAAATGCCAGATTATATATTTCCTTAGATTGAGTAGCATTAAATGTTATGATTTTTGTTATTTCTCCATTTGGGCCAACACTTTTAAATTCAAAAATAGTTGTGTCAGTATTTCTATACAGATCATATTGTAAATGCTTCATTCGTTTAATTTGAATCTGCAAAAATATAAAATTAAGTAAAAAAAAAGCTGCAATTTAAATTGCAGCTTTTTTGAATTTTATAATGGTATTAATTATAGACTATACGCAACATCCGATAGTTTTAAATCATCAACATCGTTGTAATGTAGTTTTTGAACAACAGTTCCTTTTTGTATTACAACAATACTAGGATTTGCTCTTTCGATTGTTTTTAAAGTTGTAGCATCGCAGAAATAGAAATCAACATCTAAGTTATACTCTTTTTTTGCTTTTGCGATTTCATCAGCTCCAGATGCAGTCATAGCAATAACTTTGTAACCTTTAGCTTTTGCATCTGCAGTAACTTTAGCCAGTTTTTTCATTCCGGCTGGGTCAGATTTAGTTAGATCATACGTTACAAAAACTAATAATTTTGGTTCTTTTAATAATTCATCTTTATAATCAGAATCATCTTTTGTCATTGTAAAATCATGAATTGGCGGTACATAACCTTCTGAAATAACTTTGTCTTTTCTATCTACAAACGTTGCGCCTTCTGGAATATTCATTAAATCTTTTTCGGTAAACTCTTTGTCAACTCCGTTTACTTTGTAAATGAAAATCATTTCAACAACTGACTTTGGCGCACCTTCAGGAATTTCCATTCCTTTTTCAATATTATTTCCAACTTTATACGGACGGAAATCTTTTATAGGATTATGATTTATAACCCAATATGCCATTAATGCAGATAAAATTACACTAAGATAAACTGCAAAATTCGTTTTTGAAGTTGAAAATAAAGGTTTTATCAGTTTTTGGTTGAAGAATAAAATCAAAATGAAGAATAATAAAACTACGTCTTTTGTGAATGACTGCCAAGGTGTTAAATGTAAGGCATCACCAAAACAGCCGCAATCTTTTACTACATCAAAATAAGCAGAATAGAAGGTAAGGAAAGTAAAGAAAACAATTAGAAGCAATAGAGCCCAAATTGTTTGTGTGGCTTTATAGCCTACTAATAACATTACTCCTAAAACTACTTCTAATATTACCAGAACAATAGCCATACTTAGTGTAAACGGCTCTAAAAAAGGCATATTGAAAACAGGTTCACTAAAATACTCTGTAAGCTTGTAAGAGAAACCTACCGGGTCGTTCAATTTAATTAATCCGGAAATGATAAATAATACACCGACAAATAATCGGGAGAATTGGGTAATGATGTTTTTCATAAGTAATATTTAAATATTCAAATTCCAATATTAAACTTGGAATTTAGTCCCGATAGCTGTCGGGAGGAATTTCTATTTATTTATAGGATTTAGGATTAAAGCAAAAACAGAATAATTAATCATATCCTGATAATTAGCATCGATTCCTTCAGATACAATTGTTTTTCCTTTATTATCTTCAATTTGTTTTACGCGAAGCAGTTTTTGAAGAATCAAATCAGTTAATGAACTTACTCGCATATCGCGCCAGGCTTCGCCGTAATCGTGATTTTTAGCTTCCATTAAATCTTTGGTCAATTTTACTTTAGCATCGTATAATTCAGTTGCTTTTTCAACATCCAAATCCGGCTGCTCTACAACGCCTAATTCAAGCTGAATCAAAGCCATGATAGAATAATTGATGATTCCGATAAATTCTCCTTTTTCGTCTTCGTCAACTTTACGGACTTCGTTTTCCTGTAAACTTCTAATTCGTTGTGCTTTTATAAAAATCTGATCTGTCAGCGACGGCAGTCTTAAAATTCTCCACGCACTGCCATAGTCTTTCATTTTATTGATAAACAGGGTTCGGCAAACCTCGATTACATTATCAAACTCTTGGGAAGTATTCTTCATTTATATGCTGTATATTTGCTAAAATTTCTTCAAAAATAAGGATAATTTTTTAAGAGTTTCAAGTTTACGGTTCGCTTTGTTTCAAGTTTTTTCTAAACAAAGTGTTAACGGCAGTAACTTGAAACTAAAAAAATGTTTCAAGTTCTCGAACTTACGCAATCTGCATCAACTTGAAACTTTGAACAATTAAAAACTTGAAACAAAATGTTTATTAACTGCAAAGGCGGACTTATAGATTTATCGATTCCTAAAGTAATGGGAATTTTAAACGTTACGCCGAATTCTTTCTTTGATGGAGGGAAATATAAAAACGAAGACGAAATTATTTCGCAAGTAGATAAAATGCTTTCTGAAGGCGCAGCATTTATCGATATTGGAGCCTATTCAAGCAAACCAAGCGCTGAATTTGTAACCGAACAAGAAGAAATCGACCGAATTGTTCCTGCAATTGAATTGATTTTAAAGCATTTTCCAAAAACATTATTATCTATTGACACTTTTAGGGCTGAAGTCGCAAAAGCGAGTATCGAAAGCGGTGCGGCGATAATAAATGATATTGCGGCGGGCGAATTAGATGATAAAATGTTTGATGTTATCGCAAAATATAACGTTCCATATATCATGATGCACATGCGAGGAAATCCACAGACGATGCAGAGTTTGACGCAATACGATGATATCATTAAAGAAATGCTTTTCTATTTTTCTGAAAAAGTAAAACAAGCAAGGTCATTAGGAATTAACGATTTAATATTAGATCCTGGTTTTGGTTTTGCTAAAACAACGGATCAGAATTATGAAGTAATGCAGAAAATGGAGCTTTTTAATCTTTTAGAATTACCTGTTTTAGCAGGAATTTCAAGAAAATCAATGATTTATAAAACGCTGGATATTACACCGCAAGATGCTTTAAACGGAACAACGTTTCTAAATACCATTGCTTTGACAAAAGGTGCTAAAATTCTTCGTGTGCATGATGTAAAAGAAGCAGTGGAATGTGTTACTTTGTTTAATAAAATGAGTTAAAAAATATGAAATACTTCTCTATACTTATAATCTGTCTTTTGTTTTCCTGCGGAAAAAAAGAAGACGTTTTATTGCCAAAATCAAATATTTCAATTGTAAAAGATGTACAAGATCATTCGCCGATTTATATTTTCTTTAAAAAAGAAGGAAAAGATACAATTGCCGATTTGAATAGAAAAAGTGCTATTATCTCAACCAATTGGATTTTAAATATCGACAAACGTTTACCATTAAAAGTCGTAATTGCGGAGGTAATAAAAATGCAGGAAAAAAAGCGTAACGAGAAAATGCACCAAAACGAAGAATCTGAAAATTATTATTCTTATGCAGATTCTATCGGAAAGAATTTGGCTTTTCTGCCTTTTACGAAAGTGTTTTATAAAATGGAAAAACCAGGTAGAGAAAATTTTGTTGTTTACTTTAGAAAAGGGAAAAAACAAGTTTTCATGGGAAATAAAGAAATACAAATATCAAATATACTAAAGTATTTTTATAGTATTAAGTTCCAAAGTGTACCAGATTTGGTATTTTTCTTTGATAAGAACATGAGTTATGAAGAATACATTCAATATAAAATTCTACTGCAAAAAGATGTAACTTATAATCTTGATAAACTTCCGGTAGAATTCATCTTTTAAACCTGAAACAAAGAAAACCTGAAACAAGAAATTATTGATGATGATAAGGTTCGTTGCGTAAAATTGTAAATCCGCGGTACAATTGTTCAATAAAAAATAAGCGAACCATTTGATGCGAAAATGTCATTAGCGAAAGCGAAACTTTTCCCTGCGCTTTTTTATAAATCGTTTCAGAGAATCCGTAAGGTCCGCCAATTACAAAAACCAGTGTTTTTACACCAGAATTCATTTTCTTTTGGAGTTCTTCTGAGAAACCAACACTAGAGAAGGTTTTTCCGTTTTCATCCAATAAAATAAGCTGATCAGTTGCCGAAAGTTTAGACAGAATCAGTTCGCCTTCTTTTTCCTTTTGCTGGCTTTCAGATAAGTTTTTTACATTTTTAATGTCAGGAATAATTTCCAGATCAAATTTGATATAAAAGGATAAACGTTTGGTATAATCGTCAATCAAAGTTTGAAGCGATTTATTATCTGTTTTGCCTATAGCGATGAGTTTGATGTTCATTGTTTTTTCTTTTAGCCACAGATTTCACAGATTAGAAGGATTTTTAAATTGAGGATAATTTAATCTGTGTAAATCTGTGAAATCTGTGGCAAATAAAATCTATTTTTTATTTTCAAAAACCGTTTCAAAATGTTCTACAATTGGAAAAGGTTCGTAATAATGATGTAAAATTTTCTTCCACTCTAAATATGCTTCAGAAGTTCTAAAACCTACTGTATGATCTTCAA
Source organism: Flavobacterium johnsoniae UW101 (assembly GCF_000016645.1). Classification (NCBI taxonomy): domain Bacteria; kingdom Pseudomonadati; phylum Bacteroidota; class Flavobacteriia; order Flavobacteriales; family Flavobacteriaceae; genus Flavobacterium; species Flavobacterium johnsoniae. The sequence continues at coordinate 4,171,396 of NC_009441.1, read as the reverse complement.
GTGTATTCCAGTCGACCAACAAAAGATATTTGTTTTCTACCTCAAGACATTTTTCTAATCGATGTCCTAAATAACCGTCGACTGATGAAATATATTGACTTGCTTTTGCAAAATCAGCTTCAAATTTAGAGGCTAATTCTGGTTTTACATAAAGAAATGCTGCTTCTAGGATCATAATTTTATTTTTTTGCACGCAGATTTTACAGATTTGAGCAGATTTAATTTTTTAGATAAAAATCTGGACAAATCAGCTTAAATCTGTAAAATCTGCGTGAAATTAAATATTAGTTTTTAGAAAATTTCGATTCAAAAGTTTTAAAACGATTATCTAAATCTTTAATTAATTGTTTTTTTACCGATGCATCCTGAATAAAACTGTAATTGATGCTGTTGTAAACGTATTTTTTAATCGTTTCATAATTTACGTCAGGATATCTTTTTGCCAGTAAAACATATTGTTCTGTCATATTGCTTCTTAAAATTCCTGCATCGTCTGTACTGATCACAATTGGCACATTAAATTCTTTGTAAAGCGTAAACGGATGTCTGTTTTCTTTTACCTTCAAAATGAATTCGTTGCTCACTAAATTGATTTCAATTGGAATATTTTTTTGAGCCATATATTTTAATAAATCATACGAATTGGCTTCGTAAGCGATATCAACTCCGTGACCAATTCTGTTTGCACCGGCAACATAAATCGCATCGTTAATGTGCCACGTTAATTCTTCTGGCTGAACCAATCCTAAAGTTAATTCACCCGCATGAAGCGTATATTTTACGTCTGGAAATTTAGAATGACAGTATTTAAACATTACCATGTGAAGCCAGTAATCTTTCATAGAAGTCTGTCCGTGTTCTGGAGAAACGATGTTTACACCGGCAGTCAGTTTATTTTCGTTTGATGAAATAAAAGCGATAACCAGGTTTTTGAATAAATCTACAGGTTCCATAAAACGAAGTACAAAGTTTTGATAACGCATGGTGAATTTATCGTCATCCATTTTTAAATCCTTGTGCAGTTTTGTTATGAAATTAGTATTGAAATCTTCAGCATATTTTTTAGCGTCTTTTTTCTGAAGCGATTTATACAAATCATCTAAAAGTTTTAGAACTGCTTTTTCGTCTTTTTGATCAGCAGATTGGCGAAGTTTTGTGTTGAAATCAGCTAAATCTGAAACATTCATATCGCATGGAATTGTCGATAATTGTGTTTCGATATAACTTACATTTTCGGCAATGGCACGTTTTTTTAATTCGAGCATTCCTTCTGCAAAATGACCTTGAATAGTCGGCTCGAATTTCATAAAAGAATCAAAAAACTGATCGTCAGAAGGTACAGAACCATTATAGTCTTTTACCGACCAAGTCTGCATAATCTGCTGTTCGTAATAGTCTAATTTTCCTTTGTTTTTAAGAGATGAGAAATTTTCCCAGTTTCCGTTTGCAGGTTTGGTTTTAGAAACTGCCATAGTTTCTAAATTCAAATAAAAGTCTTCTGCAATCGCTCTTTCTAAAAGAGGTTCTGCATAAACGGATCCTGAAAAATGGTGGTGTAAATCGCCTCCTTTTGGCATTTGTTGAAAAAAAGCTGTTAAGAGAGCTTCATTATTTCTGATTTTTTCTAAATAACTCTCAGCTGATTGAGAAAAGCCGATTTGTGCTATAAAAATACAGAAAAGCGTAATTATCCTTGTCATACTCTAAGTTTAAATTACATGCAAATATACGAGTTTTCGGAGAATTTTGAAAATTTGTTTTTTGTTGTTGTGGGTTTTACCGCAAAGTTCGCAAAGTTTTATTCTAAGCTTGACTTAATATAAACGCAAAGTTCGCAAAGCTTTGCTTAAAAAACTTTGCGAACTTTGCGAACTTTGCGTAATCCTTCGCGAACTTTGCGGTTAAAAAAAACTTAGTCCCGATAGCTATCGGGATAGCATCTCAGAATCTTAGAAACTCAAGAAAAAAGTACATCACGAATTTCTTCAACTTTATCAAAAACACTTTTTGCAAAAGGACAAAGCGGAATAATTTTTAAGTTGTTTGCCTTTGCATAATCTACCGCTGCCATAACTAGTTTTTTACCAACACCTTTCCCATTAAAATCTGGGCTTACTTCGGTGTGATCGATAATGAATTTAGAATCTCCTGCCCAAGTGTAAGTCATTTTTCCAGCTTCTTTTCCGTCTTCAATTGCTTCAAAATAGCCTCTTCTTGTATCGTTTATTTGTTGAATTTCCATTATAATTATATTAATGTCGTTTTAATTTCGATTGAATGTGTCAGTGTTTTATGAATTGGACAGCTGTTTGCAATCGTTTCTAATCTTTGTCTTTGTGTATCGTCAATTTCTCCTATTACTTCGATTTTTCTGGTAAATGAGGTACAATTTCGCTCTGAATCTCTTTCAAAATCAATTTTTATATTGATTTCTTCTACGTTCCATTGTTTACGATTAATATACATTCGTAAAGTAATCAGAGTGCAAGAGGCTAAAGATGAAGCCAAAAGTTCTGTTGGGTTGAGTCCTAAGTTTTTGCCTCCCAGCTGCTGAGGTTCATCAGAAATTAAAACATTTCCGCTGGCAGATGTGATTTCTGTTCGATATAAACGTGTATCTATTTTTGCTGATATTGTATCCATAATTATTTAATTCTTGGTTCAGGTAATGGAACAAATTCAGTTTCTCCCGGAACTTTTGGGAAAGTTTGTTCTGTCCAGTCTTTTTTAGCTTTTTCGATGAGGTTTTTATCAGATGAAACGAAATTCCAAAAGATAAAATGTTCTTCTGGGAATGGCTGTCCGCCGAAAATATATACTGTCGAGTTTTCAGCGATTTCAAATTCGCAAAGAGAAGCTTCAGTTGTAATTAAAATTTGTCTCGGATCGTAAGTATGTTCACCGTTTTTGATGCTTCCTTCTAAGATATACAAACCGCTTTCGCCAAATAAATGGTGTCCAATATTAATTTTCTTAGCTTCTCTACTCTTAATTTCAATAAAATAAAGCGGACTATAAACCGGAACTGGAGATTTTTTACCAAAAGCTTCTCCTGCAATCAATTTGTATGAAACGCCGTCTTCTTCCCAAGCTGGGATATCATCTGCTTCAACATGAGTGAAATTCGGATCCATTTGTTCCAATTCTTTTGGAAGCGCAACCCAAATCTGTAATCCGTGCAGCATTTTATCTGAATGTCTTAAATAGTCAGGAGTTCTTTCAGAATGTACAATTCCTTTTCCGGCTGTCATCCAGTTTACAGCGCCGGGTTTTATTTCCAATTCTGTTCCTAAACTATCGCGATGCATAATGCTTCCTTCAAACAAAAAAGTAAGCGTAGAAAGTCCGATATGCGGATGAGGCGGAACATCCATATTTTCATGGTCACTTAAATGTGCGGGTCCCATATGGTCGATAAATACAAATGGCCCAACAGCTCTTTTTTCACGGAAAGGCAGTAAACGGCCTACCATAAAGTTGCCAATATTGGCAGCACGTTCTTCGATAATTAAACTGATATTTGACATGTGGTATTTTTATTTGATTTGAAAACAAAATTACAGTTGTGATAGAAATCTGTAACTTAATTTAGATTAAGAAACTTGTTTTTGGATTTTTTTGAATTATAAAAGTAAGGAAAAACGTTGGTTAAGTTTTTAGATGATGCTTAAATTTAGTTTTAAAAAGTCCCAGAGGGACGAAATATTTGTAGAATAATAAGGTTGCCACAACGACAAAGCCCCAGCGGGGCGAAATAAATATGCCGCTCCGCTGGAGCTCTTTTGTGCAAGACGATAATATTGACTATAAATATTCTGCTCCGCTGGAGCATTAAAATGGGAACATTAATCAATCAACTCAAATTCCAAAACTTCACTTTCAGTTCCATTAATTATAATCGACAATTGATGCACTCCAGTATGAAAAACGCGCGTCGTAATCAATTTAAAAGATTGATTTCTTTCAATCTTAGTTAGTTGATTGGGATGATAAATTTTCTCACTGATTTTAAAGACTTTTTTTGCTAAATGTCCTTTTGCTTTTTTATAATGCACAGCATATTCTAAACGAACTGTTTTTGGTTCTTCGTTTTTATTGTTTAAATGAAAATGAAACTGCAGGTAATCTCCAATTTTCACCACTGGCGTTTTAATTTCAAAAGACGAAAGTTCAATATTGGTGCTTTCTAAACCATAATGGCTCAGAATTTCCGGATGTCCTTGTTTTAATAAAGTTCGGCTTCCGTGTTTAATAATTCCATCTGTTTCTTTGCTGTGGCCTTTCCATCTGGAAGCGATCTCTAATACAATCTGTGGATTATCTTTTGCAATATCATTTAAGTTATTGGCAACACTTCTTCGGACATATTCTGAAGGATCATTTTTTAAATTCTCTAAAATAGGAAGAATAGAGGAGGGATCTTTTTTAAGAAACGGAATCGCCATGGCCCACGGTAATCTTGGGCGTGAACCTTCGCTGGCCAAACGTCGAACGTGGTGGTTTTCGTGTAAAGACCATTTTGTCATTTCGTCGATCATTTTCTCTTTATATTTTAAAATAAAAGGACGAACAGCAAATTCACAGCTTATAAACTGCGTTATAGATACAAAGGCTTTCGCCGAAGTTTCAAAATCGTCTAAGCCGTATATTTCGATATAATCGGCAAAGAAAATAAAAGCCAGATTGCTGTCTGCAAAGTTGTTTTTTCTTAGATTTTCTATGATTTTATCAATTAGAGAAACGGCTTCTGGAAAGTTTTGAGGCATAAACTGATGAAACACAACTGTTGTATGTTTCATTCTTTCTTTCCATTCTTTCTGGGCAAAATCGCCTTCATAAATGGCTTCGATAAATTTTTGTTTATTGAATGCAGGATATACTTCGGCAACAGCCTGACTAAAATTTTCGTAAAAAGAAACCGAGTAAATATCTTTAATTAATCCCATGATTTTTGTTTGAATGAAACTCAAAGATATTTAATTGAAAGCTTATTCAGAGACTAAGTTTTGTTAAGAATTGTAACTTTATTTTTCTGAATATCTTAATGGTTAAAAAAGAGATATTTAATGTTTTGTATAATTTTTCATGTTATCGGAATTTTCAAATCCATAAAATAAGTCCTAATTTAGCATTATTATTAAAAATAGAAAAATGATAAGCGAAGCTCAATTTCAAGCAGAATTACAACTTTTAATAAAAAATGCTATTAGAGAAGATGTTGGTCCAGGTGATTACAGTTCACTTGCCTGTATTCCAGATACAGCTCACGGTCAGGCGAAACTATTGGTAAAAGATCAGGGAATCATTGCCGGTGTTGAACTTGCTAAGATGATATTTGAACATGTTGATCCAAAATTAAAAGTAAAAACTTTTATAGAAGACGGAACGCATGTAGAATACGGGGAAGTTGTTTTTGAAGTTTCGGGAAGTTCGCAATCTATTTTGAAAGCAGAACGAGTGGTTTTGAACACCATGCAGAGAATGTCTGCAATTGCGACAAAAACAAACCATTTAATGGGGCTTTTGGAAGGAACAAACGCAAAAATTTTGGATACACGCAAAACGACTCCAAATTTTAGGGTGGCTGAAAAATGGGCTGTAAAAATTGGCGGTGGCGAAAATCATCGTTATGCTTTGTATGATATGATTATGCTGAAAGACAATCATATTGATTTTGCCGGCGGCATTACACGTGCTATTTCTAAAGCAAAAGAATATTTAAAAGAGAATAATCTTGATTTGAAAATTATTGTTGAAGCTCGCAATCTGGATGAAATCAGAGAGATTTTATTAAGTAACGGAGTTCATAGAATCCTGATTGATAACTTTAATTATGAAGATACTAAAACGGCAGTGAATTTGATTGGTTCAAAATGTCAGACAGAATCTTCTGGAAATATCAGCGAAAAAACAGTTCGTGAATATGCTTTATGCGGTGTAAATTATATTTCGTCTGGTGCTTTGACACATTCTGTATATAATATGGATTTGAGCTTGAAAGCCTTTTAAATTGTTAATTATAAATTATCAGTTATTAATTAAAAATCTAAGAAGTCTAAAAACCTAAGTTTATGTCGAAAGAAATAGAGGATCGGATTGAAAAACTGCCCGTAATACGCAACGCAGCCCGACTTTTAAAAAGAATAAAGCTCCCTTGGTTAGAGGGATTTTCTTTGTATGATTTACTTGAAATGTACACTTTAGGGATTCTTGAAGGTGCTTTTTCATATCATGCAAGCGCTGTTTCTTTCAGCTTTTTTATGGCTTTATTTCCTTTTGCTTTATTTATTTTAAACTTAATTCCGTTTATTCCGATAGATAATTTTCAGGAAGATTTCCTGCAGTTTGTACAGCAGAGTGTTCCTCCAAATACGTATGATGCTATTAGTAAAATTATCAGTGATATTTTAAATAATAGTCACTCGGGCTTATTATCGTCGGGTTTTTTACTTTCTATTTTTTTGATGGCAAATGGTATTAACGGAATTTTAAGCGGTTTTGAATCGTCTAAACACGTTTTTGATAAGAGAGGTTTTTTTAGACAATATTTGGTTGCTTTGGCTATTTCACTCGTTATGACTGTAATTTTGTTTGTAACTGTGGCTACAATTGTAGTTTTTGAGGTTTTCATTCAAAAAACAATTATTCAGGATGTATTAAGCGATCGTATTCCACTGATTATTTTAGGGCGATATTTATTCGTTATTCTGATGATTTTGATAACATCTTCAATATTATTACGTTATGGTACAAAACAGTACAATAAAGTGCCTTTTATCAGCATTGGTTCTGTTTTTACAACGGTCTTAATTGTTATATCTTCGTTCTTTTTTGGCATTTGGGTTATAAAATTCTCAAAATATAACGAACTTTATGGTTCAATTGGAACATTATTAATTCTAATGTTTTATATTTGGATAAACTGTATGATTCTGCTTTTAGGGTTCGAATTGAATGCTTCTATCAGAAAATTAAAACAAAAAAAAGAAAAATAATATGAAAAATTTGATGCTAACTATCGGAGTGTTCTTCTTTGCGCTGACCATGCAAAGTCAAAGTGTAATTGGAAAATGGAAAACCATTGATGATGAAACTGGTGAAGCAAAATCTGTTGTAGAGATTTATGAAAAGTCAGGAAAAATATACGGAAAGGTTATAGAGATACTGCGCGAGAACCATAAAAAAGATCTTTGTGTAAAATGTGACGGAGCTGAAAAAAATAAACCAATTTTAGGAATGGTTATTATAAATGGTTTAAAAAAAGACGGTTCTGAGTATAACGGAGGAACTATTTTAGATCCTACAAGCGGTAAAAAATACAAATGTTATATTTCATTAGAATCTGCAGATAAATTAAAACTTCGCGGTTATGTTGGAATTTCTTTAATGGGAAGAACACAATATTGGACACGAGTGAAAAATTAATTCAAAATAATACATGCGAAAATTAGCTTCGATAATTTTATTCTTAGCCGCGGTTTCAAATAGTTTGGGACAATCTAAGAATTCGCCATTACAAATAAGTCATCTTACAGGTGACTTTTATGTTTATAGAACTTTTAATGATTACAAAGGAACTAAGATTTCTGCCAATGCTATGTATGTTGTTACAGATAAAGGCGTTGTGCTTTTTGATGCGCCTTGGGATAAAACACAGTTTCAGCCGTTATTAGACAGCATAAAAGCAAAACACAATAAAGAGGTTGTGATGCTTTTTGGCACGCATTCTCATGAAGATCGTGCAGGAGGATTTGATTTTTACAAGAAAAAAGGAATCAAAACGTACTCAATTAAACTGACTGATGATATTCTTAAAAAGAATAAGGAACCAAGAGCAGAATTTATAATTTCAAATGATACAACATTTACTGTTGGAAATCATACTTTTGAAGTTTATTACCCAGGAAAAGGACATGCTCCTGATAATATTGTAGCATGGTTTAAAAAAGAGAAAATTCTTTACGGAGGCTGTTTTGTAAAAAGTGCAGAAGCATTAGATTTAGGTTATCTGGGTGATGCTGATGTTAAAGAATGGCAGAAATCTATAAAAAAAGTGCAGGCAAAATTCAAAAAACCGGATTATATAATTTCGGGACATGATGACTGGACTAGTAAAGAATCTTTAAATCATACTTTGAAATTGGTTGACGAGTATTTGGCTCAAAAATCTGCCGGAAAAAAGTAACTTTGCAATCCTATATAATAGTACATGTTTTTTATCGAAGTTATTTTACCGCTTTCCTTAGCAAAAACCTTTACATATCGTGTTTCTGAGGCTGAATTCCATTTTATTAAAAAAGGAATGCGGGTAGCGGTGCCATTTGGTAAAAGCAAAATTTATACAGCACTTGTATTAGATATACATGAAAATGCGCCAACCTTATATGAAGCCAAAGAAATTCATCAAATTTTAGATGAAAGGCCAATTGCAACCGAAATCCAGATTAAACACTGGCTTTGGGTAGCTAATTATTACATGTGCGGTATTGGCGATGTATATCGCGGCGCTTTTCCAACGGGATTACTGTTGGAAAGTGAAACTATTGTTTCGCACAAACCAGATGTTGTTGTTAATGATTCTGAACTTTCTGATGATGAATTTTTAATTTATGAAGCGTTACAGCATCAGAGTTCGCTTAAAGTTCAGGAAATAGCTTCTATTTTAAATAGAAAAAATATCCTCCCAATTCTTCAAAAATTAATAGCAAGAGATATAATTTTTCTGGAAGAAGAAATAAAAGAAAGTTATAAGCCTAAACTGGTTCGTTATGTTAAGCTGCACTCAAAATACGAAACAGATCAAGGTTTGGGAAGCCTTCTTGATATTCTGAAAAATGACAAGCAAAAAGAAATTGTTTTAGCTTATTTTCAAATTAGTGCTTCAGAAAAAAAGCCTGTTACTGTTAAAAAATTAGTTGAGGTTTCTGGTTCTAGTTCGTCTGTTGTAAAAACTTTAGTTAAGAATGAAATTCTTGAAGAATATCTTTTGCAGCAAGACCGTGTTTTGTTTACCGGAGAAAAATCAGAAAAAGAATTATTGTTAAGTGAAGCGCAGCAAAATGCTTTTACAGCAATAAAACAAAGTCTTACTGAAAAAGAAGTCTGTTTGCTTCATGGAGTTACTTCGAGCGGGAAAACAGAAATTTACATAAAACTAATCGAAGAATATCTGCATACAGGAAGACAGGTTTTGTATCTGCTTCCTGAAATAGCCCTTACCACTCAGTTAGTTTCTCGTCTGCGTCTTCATTTTGGAGACAAAGTTGCTGTTTTTCATTCAAAATACAGTAATAATGAAAGAGTTGAGGTTTGGAAACAGACACTTGAAAATTCTGAAAAAGCTCAAATAGTCATAGGGGCAAGATCGGCTTTGTTTTTGCCTTTTAATGATCTTGGTCTGCTCATTGTTGATGAAGAGCATGAGCAGACTTTTAAACAAACAGATCCGGCACCAAGATATCACGCCAGAGATGCTGCAATTGTATTAGCAAATTTTCATAATGCTAAAGTTTTGCTTGGATCTGCAACACCAAGTATCGAGACTTATTTTAATACCCAGAATGATAAATATGGTTTAGTAACACTTACTGAACGCTATAAAAATGTTCGACTGCCCGAAGTTGTTTTAGTCGATTTAAAAGACAAACATTTTAGGAAGAGAATGACAGGGCATTTTAGTGATCTTTTAATAGAAGAAATTACTGAGGCTTTGTCTTTGGGTGAACAAGTGATTTTGTTTCAAAACAGAAGAGGATATTCACCTATAATAGAGTGTTTGACCTGCGGGCACGTACCTCATTGCCAGCAATGCGATGTGAGTTTAACGTATCATAAGTTTAAAAATCAGCTGCGTTGTCATTATTGTGGATACGCTATTGCAAAACCAACGAATTGTCATAGCTGTTCAAGTATAGATTTAACCACAAAAGGGTTTGGAACAGAGCAGATAGAGCAGGAGCTGGCATCACTTTTTCCGAAAGCAAAAACGGCACGTATGGATCAGGATACAACACGCGGTAAATTTGGTTTTGAAAAAATTATTGACACCTTTAAAAATCGAGAAATTGATATTCTTGTCGGGACGCAAATGCTGGCAAAAGGGCTTGACTTTGATAATGTAAGTTTAGTGGGAATCATGAATGCTGATAATATGCTGCATCATCCGGATTTTAGGGCTTTTGAACGCAGTTTTCAAATGATGACTCAGGTTGCAGGAAGAGCAGGGAGATCTGAAAAACAGGGAAAAGTTGTTATTCAGACCTATAATCCAAATCATAATACAATTCAGCAGGTTACTAACCATAATTACAATGGTATGTATAAGGAGCAGCTGTATGACAGGCAGATCTATAAATATCCTCCTTACTTCAGAATTATAAAACTTACTATAAAACATAAAGATTTTGATAAGCTGAAAGAAGGCTCAATGTGGCTGTATCAGGTTTTAAGCCAAAATCTAAATATACCTGTTTTGGGACCTGAAGAACCGGCAATCAGCAGAATAAGAAATGAATATATCCGAACAATTTTAATTAAGATTCCGCAGAATATGCATTTGGGTAATACAAAAAAAACTATTCAGAAAATGTTGAATAGTTTTGAAGCTGTTGCTCAGTACAGAGCTATAAAAGTGGTTGTAAATGTCGATTTTTATTAAAATTACGACGTTGACAAAGCTTTTACTAAATCTTCTTTTTTATTTCGGCTAAGCGGAATTTTAGTGATGCCGATTTCGGCAAATTTACTATTGAAACGTTCAACTTTATCAATATTAATAATATATGATTTGTGAACGCGTATGAACTTGTCTTTTGATAAATCATTTTCAAAAGATTTCATAGTCGAAAGTACCAGGTTACTGTCGTCTTCAGTAACTACTCTCACATAATCCCCAAAAGCTTCAATCCATTTGATTTTTGCAGTGAAAATTTTAAGTTTTTTAAGGTTGCTTTTTATAAAAATATGCTCTCCTTCTTCTTCTTTAACTTCTTTTTTCAGTAAATGCATATCAATTGCTCTTTTTACAGAAGCATTAAAACGGTCCACAGCAATTGGTTTCTGCAGATAATCAGCAGCATCATAATCAAAAGCTTTTAAAGCATATTCGGCTTTAGAAGTAATAAATATAATCTGCGGTTTAGATTTTAAACCATCAAGAAAATCAAAGCCGTTAATAACCGGCATTTCTATATCAAGAAATATTAAATCGATATTATTAAGTGAGATACAACTTTTTGCTTCTATTGCATTAGAAAAATCCCCGATTAAGTGCAAACCTGGGTGATTATTAACTAATTTTGCAATAATTGTCCTCTGTATAGAACTATCATCTACAACAACACAGTTTAGTTTCATAACATTTAAATTTAGAATAAATTCAGGATAGCAGTAGTAAATGTATTATTTTTTTGGAAAAAAAACTAAAATGAGCGCATATTTTTTGCATTATGACGAATAAAAGGAAAAAAGTGTTGTATATCTAAATATAATGATTACTTTTGCACCCAATTTTAACAAATAAATTTTTTATTTATGAATCATTATGAAACTGTTTTCATTTTAAATCCCGTTTTATCTGAGGTTCAGGTGAAGGAAACAGTAACGAAATTTGAAGAATTTCTTACTAGTAGAGGAGCTGAAATGGTATCGAAAGAGGATTGGGGTCTTAAAAAAATGGCTTACGAAATCCAAAACAAAAAAAGTGGTTTTTACCATTTATTCGAATTCAAAGTAGCTGGAGAAGTTCTAATTGCTTTTGAAACTGAATTCAGACGTGACGAAAGAGTTATGCGTTTCTTAACTGTAAGTTTAGACAAACATGCTATTTCATGGGCGGAAAGAAGAAGAGCAAAATTAAAATCTACTAAAGCGTAATTATTATGTCTACAATCGAACAATCTGCAAAAGGAAAAAAAGACGGAGATATCAGATATTTAACGCCTTTAAACATTGAAACTAACAAAACTAAAAAGTATTGCCGTTTCAAAAAATCAGGAATCAAATACATCGATTATAAAGATGCTGATTTCTTATTGAAATTCGTTAACGAGCAAGGGAAAATTCTTCCACGTCGTTTAACTGGAACTTCATTAAAATACCAAAGAAAAGTTTCTGTAGCTGTAAAAAGAGCTCGTCACTTAGCTTTAATGCCATACGTGGCCGATTTATTAAAATAGTATATAAAAATCTAGTCGCTGGTTTCTGTTAAAGCAGAACCTAACTTCTAAAATATAAGGACAACAACATGGAAATTATTTTAAAACAAGACGTACAAAACTTAGGATTTAAAGATGATGTAGTATCTGTAAAACCTGGTTACGGTCGTAACTTTTTAATTCCTCAAGGATTCGCTACATTAGCAACTCCTTCTGCTAAAAAAGTTTTAGCTGAAAACCTAAAACAAAGAGCACACAAAGAAGCTAAAATTGTTGCTGATGCTAAAGCATTAGCTGAAACTTTAAAAGCTCTTGAAATTAAACTTACTGCAAAAGCTGGTGGAGAGAAACTTTTTGGTTCTATCACTAACATCGATATCGCTGAAGCTTTAGAGAAATCTGGTAACGCTATCGACAGAAAATTCATCACTAGCGGTGTTGTAAAACGTATTGGAAAATACAATGCTACAGTTCGTTTACACAGAGATGTAATCGTTGAATTACCATACGAAATTGTTGCTGAAAAGTAATAATTTTAAAAACTATATAAAAATCCCGATGCGAATCGGGATTTTTTTGTTTAATACAAGATCTATATTAATAATTAGAATTATAGCTGGCGGTTTATGGCATATTGCTTAAGGCCTGCAGTGTAAAGCTTAAAAACAAATGAAATACGCTAGATTAACAAAAGAGCAATTTGATGAATTGCACGCCGAATTTGCCAGCTTTTTAGCAACTCAGGCAATTGATAAAGCAGAATGGGATTCTCTTAAAATAAATAAACCGGAAGTTGCAGAACAGGAACTGGATGTTTTTTCTGATTTAATTTGGGAAGGCGTGTTGGGAAGAGCTGAGTTTTTGGAGCACTTTTCTAAAAATCATATTTTTTTATTTCAATGTTTCGATACTCATGTTCAGTCTATAGTATTGAAAGCATTAGTTCCTGAAACTGATTTTTTGACCAAAGAAGGTTTGCAGTGGTTAAGTGATAATATGTTCACTGAAAACATTGAAATGAAAGTAGGAAAAAAAGTGTTTACAGAAGAAAGAAATGCTTCTATTTTTGAATTAATTAAACAAGGTGCTTTTTTAAGCGATGGTCAATTATTTACACAAATTAATACAATTTTAGAATCTTAGCGTGTAAATAGTTCATTTTCAAAATCTTATTAAAGGGTAAACAGGATTGTTAAAATGTTTACCCTTTTTTAGTTTTTTAACTTTTGTTTAGACTTTTTGTTTTTTATCCCCCGTATTTTTACCTGCTTTTTTGAGAATATTCAAAATTTTAAGATTTTAGACAGAAATCCATAATTTGAATGGGTATTTAGTTATTATTATTAAAATTCAATCGATTGAAATTAATAAATTGTAGTATTAAACCTATAATTATTAAAATTAACATAAAAATTACAATTATTTTAAAGCCTAAAAACAGGTTGTTTTTTAGTTAAAAACTCCGTTTTTTCTTATATTCCTGTGATTTCAGCTGTTTTTAAAATTTATAGTCATTAAAAAAAATAAGAATTTTATACTTGTTTTATTATTTTGTTTTTCATAATTTTAGAATAGAAAAGTTAAACAAAATATTGGCTCCATTTTTATCATGTTTAATGTAGAGCCAATTTGTCTTTAAAAACAAAAAATAGGATAGTATAAATTGTAATTAATTGGACTTTAAATAATAACTTAATTCGCCTGCTTATGGAACTGACAATTACTTTTTTTATCAAGTTTGCATTAGGTTTTCATATTATTTCAGCTTTAATTTTTATTATTTTGAAGAAAACCAAACTTCTTCATCCTTTTAGTTTTGCTTCTCTTGCAAATAACTTTTTTCAAAAGTTTTCAATATTCCATTTTCATTATTTAAAATTTGGCCGACGACGTTATGTCGATGACAATATTCTGCATTAAATATTTTGTTTAATGCTAAACATTCTAATGTTTAATTTATTCAGTTGTTGAGTTTTATTTTAAAGTAATAAAATTCATAGAAAGAGTAATCAACTTTCTATAAGAGATTGAAAAGGTTAAATGTTATCAAATTAAATTCTCCCTCCATAACTGATTTTCTTTAGGAAAATTATTTAAACAGATCACTTCATTAAGAAGATGGTGCGGATCAATATTGTCTAAAATTTACGGAATATTTTATTCCAAGAAGATAAAAATTTCTGGTTTGTATGTTTTTAAAACATACGGTGTAATAATTTTTTTTGAAAATTTAAACTATAGTCTTTATGTACTAAGGATTTATTATAGGGTTTAACTAATTGATTTTTAACGTTTTTTTTAATTGCCTAAGCATACGTGCTTATCGCAGCAGGTATTTTATTGTCCATTTTCTAATCTTCCAAATTATGAAAAAAAAATTTACTTTTTGTAGTCTCAGCTTCCAGAAGAGATTATTCGGACTATTATTTTTATTCTTATTATGCACTAATGCATTTTCGCAGACTATTTGCAGACCTGTGTCTCAAACTAATAGTCAGGGAGGTCTATTGTGTGTAGGTTTAAATGTTGATAGTCCCGCCAACGCTTATGACAGCGCTGGTTTAACAACTTTTGCAACCCTGACTAATGCTGTTGGTGTAGGCTGTTTCGTTGAAGAAACACTTACTTTAAACCAGACAGCAAGGGCAGGTGACCAAATCGCTATTTATTTTGGTACCGGAAATGGTTTGCTTGACGTAGGATTACTATCTAATGCGTCACTTCAGGCTAAATTTTCAGGTGCAAATGTAGGTTCAAGTGTAGCTTTAAATAGTCCGCTGTTGAACCTAAACTTGTTAAATGGCAATACTGTTGCGGTGGCAAAATTTACTGTGACGGCTGATACTAATCAGATTCAAATTCAGGTTGGAGGCTTATTAAGTCTTTTAGTGAGTTTAAGAGTTTACGATGTGCGTTTAGAATTTGCACAGCCTACTGTAACAGGCGGTTTAACACAAACTGTTTGTTCAGGTTCTACTGCAGCACTTACAGCGACACCTGCCGCAGGTACCACACTTGCATGGTATAGCTCTGAGGCATCAACAACACCTTTAGCAACAGGTAATACTTATACAACTCCTGCTTTAACTGCGACAACTATTTATTATATAGGTATTTCGAGAGCTGCAGGTTGTGAGGGGAATGTTCGTGTTCCTGTGGTTCTAAATGTTTCAAATCCTGTTGCTCCTGCTGTAAATAATGCGGGAACTTCAATTTGTTCTACGGGAGCAACGCAGCAAACAACCTTGACACTTTTAAATCCTATTCCGGGAACAACATATTCCTGGTATTCCGGACCAACCGGCGGAACTGCTCTTGCATCAGGAACAACTTATTCTCCTACGGTTTCATTAGGAACAACCACTTTTTATGTTGGAGGTTCTATAGGAAGTTGTGTGAGCCCAACTCGTACAGCTGTAAATGTTGTTTCGACAGCAGTGCCGGCAACGCCAACTGTTTTAACACAAAGTGTTACTATTCAATCAGGTCAGAATGCTACTTTAACAGCGACATCTTCTGAACCAGGAGTTCAATTAAATTGGTATGATGTTGCCACAGGCGGAACAGCGGTTGCTGCAAACACAGCCACTTTTACAACGCCAATTTTAACAGCAACAAAAATATATTATGTAGAAGCACAAAGCCCGAACGGTTTATGTCCTAGTGCTGCCAGAGTACCGGTTACTGTAACGGTTCAACCAGCTGCTTTAGGCGGATGTCTTGAAGCTAGCAGTCAGTTAACGGTTCAAAACGGATTGTGTCTACTGTGTAGTTCTACAAATCCGAATAATTCTGTAGATGGAAATCCTGCTACAGCAGCGAGACTTAGTGTTCCGGTTGGATTAATTAACGGATGGATTCAACAGACATTACAATTTAATAATCCTGGAAAAGCAGGTGATATTGTAGATGTGGAGTTAGAATTACCAGGCGGTATTGCAGATCTTTCTTTATTAGGAGCCGTAAGTTTGGCAACTTATAACGGTGCAACTTATAATAATGACAGAATTGCTATTAATAATCCGTTAATTACACTTCAATTATTATCAGGAAATCGTTTTAGAGCCAGTGTAGTTGCAGGAGCTAATTTTGATCGTGTTGAAATTCGATTAGGAGGTTTAGCAACAGTTTTAACTACAGCTGATATTTATCAGACAACTTACAGATATAAAGCGCCTGTAATTACAGGAAATACAACTATTTGCAGTGGAGCGACTACAACATTAACTGCGGCTCTTGCGGTAGGTGAAACTGTGAATTGGTATAATACAGCTACAGGAGGAACTTCGTTAGCATCTACAGCTGCGTTTACAACTCCGGCTTTAACAGCACCAACAACATATTATGTTGAAATAACAAGAAATGGTTGTGTAAATAGTGAAAGAAATCCAGTTCAGGTATTGATACAAAATCCTGTACTGCCTACAGTTACTCCATCACCATCGACCATTTGTAACGGACAGTCTACAACTTTAACAGTTGATGCACCAGTTGCAGGTACTACTTATAATTGGTACGATGCAGCAACGGGAGGTAATTTAGTATTTACAGGAACGGCGTTTACAACGCCGGCTTTAACTGCTAATATAACATATTATGTAGAAGCAGTTATAGGTGGTTGTTCAACTCCAACTCGTACTGCGGTTCCGCTGACAATTAATCCTTTGCCTGCGGTACCAACTTTTGCGTCAACAGATATAATTATACAATCTGGACAAACTATTACTTTGTCTGTTCAGAATCCGGTGGCGGGTGTTAGATACAATTGGTATGATGTACCAACTGGCGGCGCTTCTGTTGCATTTGATACAACAACTTTTACACCTAGCCCGGCTTTAACTGCTAATAAAACGTATTACGTTGAAGCTGTTAATGTGGGTACTGATTGTACTAATTTAACAAGAGGTGTAATTAATGTTATCGTAATAGCTAATACAAGTACTTGTTTGCAAGCTGGTACACAGACAACATCTACAGATGGTGTATTATGTGGTTTATGTACAGCTCTTACTCCAAATGATTCTGTAGATGGTAATATTAATTCGTATGCACATCTTTCTGTACCGCTTGGAGTAGGAGGATTCATCCAGCAGCAATTGATTTTTGCTAATCCGGGTCAGGCAGGAGATATTATTG
The DNA here is from genome assembly GCF_000016645.1 of Flavobacterium johnsoniae UW101. Taxonomy (NCBI): domain Bacteria; kingdom Pseudomonadati; phylum Bacteroidota; class Flavobacteriia; order Flavobacteriales; family Flavobacteriaceae; genus Flavobacterium; species Flavobacterium johnsoniae. The sequence continues at coordinate 4,154,105 of NC_009441.1, read as the reverse complement.
ATGTGGAATTAGAAGTTCCGGGAGGTCTTTTAGATATCAGTCTTTTATCTAATATTACTTTGGCAACTTATAACGGAGCAACTTACAACAACGATAGAATTTCTGTCAATAACAATTTATTGAATATTCAATTGTTGTCAGGAAATAAATTTAAAGCAAGCTTTACTACAGCAGCTGCATTTGATCGAATTGAAGTAAGATTAGGAGGTCTGGCTACAGTATTAAGTAATTTATACATTTATCAGGCTGCATACAGATTTCCAAATGCAACTGTAACTGGTGCTGCAAATCCAATTTGTTCTGGTCAGACTGCTTCTTTAACAGCATCTTCTACAGGAACAGAAACTTTTACCTGGTATGATGCTCCAACAGGAGGAAATATTGTTGCAGTTAATCCAACTGCTGCATTAACTTCTACGACAACTTTTTATTTACAAGGAACACGAGGCGGTACTTGCGAGAACAGCTTACGTCAGGGAGTTACGGTAACCGTGTTGCCACTTCCTACAGATTCTGATGTTGTAGTTGCAACCCCGGTTGAAGCTACTTGTACAGGACAGGCTGTTATAGCTCCAACAACAACTATTGCAGGAGCAGAATTTAGATATTATACAGATCAAAATAAAACAACTCAAATTGTCAACGGAAGCGTAATTCGCGGTGTAACATTTGCAATAGATCCTATTACGGGAGCACTTTCATTGACAGGTGTAACTGCTTCTGGAACCAATTATTTTGTTTCTATTTTAAACGGAGGTACTTGTGAAAATGTAAACGGTTCATTAAAAGAAGTTACAGTAAATTTACCTTCAACAACTACTTTGACAGTTAATGCTGCTTTGACAGGTTGTGGAAGTGCTAATTTAAGAAACGCAATTACTAACTTTGATTCAACAGGAAATACTACTTATACTTTCTATGATCCTTCAAATAATGTAATTACTTCAGATGTTGCTTCAAATATTACTGTAGGCGGGAATTATTCAATTGAAGCCCAGCTTACTGGTGATACTTGTCCTTCTGTTAGACAAACTGTAGCAGTTACGATCAATGCTTTACCAAGTATAGTGGTAACGAATCCACAGGAATCTGTAAATGTAGGTACAAATGTTACTTTACAAGCAACTTCTACAGCGCCAATCACTTGGTTTGATCCACAGGGAAATGCTTTGCCAGGAACATCAACAGGTGCATTAAATACACCGGGAGTTTATACTTATACGGCAGTGGCTAATGACGGAACTTGTACAGCAACTGCAACAAAAATAATTAACGTTATAAACCTTAGCAGTTGTAAATCATTAACAGAAAGAGTTTATGCAACGGTACAGACATCTGGTTCAATAGTTACTGGAAATGTTACTAATGGAGGAAGTGCAGTTGACGGAAACCCACAGACTTATTCTACAATTACTACAGGTTTAGGACTTTTAGGAGTAGGTACAACATGGCAGAATTTAACCTGGCCAAGTGTTATTACTAAAGGAACACCGGTAACGATTAAACTTGGATCAGAATACAGCTTATTGGCTGTTGGTCAAAATTTATCAGTAATTGGAACTATTGGAGGTGTTGATATTGGAGCAATGCAGTCAGTATCGGGATCTTTATTGAACTTAATTTCAGGAGATAATACTTATGAGTTCACTTTTGTTCCTTCAGATGCATCTGGACCACAAGCTTATGATGGAATTCGTATTCAGTCGGCTTCTGTTTTAAGTGTTGCCCAAAATACAAAAGTATTCGATGCTCATTATAATACATCAGTTCCATCTGTAGCATGTACTCCGGGAGATATTCGTGATATTTTCTATGGAGCAACAGATATGGGACTTCCAGTTGGGGCAGTTACAGCAACTGTAGGGGTAAGTGATGCATGGAATATTGCTGACAATGATATTACCACTTTTGCTACAATGTATAGTACAATTGGTGTAGCTGCTGCATCAGATTTAACTGTAGAATTTAAAACACCTTCAGTTGTAAGTGATACATTAAGAATTGTTGTTTCAAAACCAGGAACACTTTTAGATGTTAACTTATTGACTGGATTTTCAATTCAGCGTTATTTAGGAAGTGTTCCAGTTGGAGCACCAATTCAAAATACTAGTACATTATTAAGTTTAAGATTATTGCCGGGAAATACAATGGCAATGGTTTTGGTTTCTTCACCAACAGAATCTTATGACAGAGTAAGAATTCGTTTTGGAGGAGTTGCAGGAGTTTTAGATTTCTTACGAGTACATACCGTAGAAAGAGTAGCTAATACAACAGTTGTAGGAGCTGACCCTCAAAATAAAATAATAGTCTGTCCGGGTTCAACGATAACACTTCAAATACCCGAAGAAGCCTGTTCAACTTATATTTGGTACGATTCGCCAACAGGAGGAGCTTCGGTTGCAACAGGACCAAGTTTTACAGTTCCGGCCAATTTAACAGCAGGAATTTATAAATATTATGTACAGCCGGTACGTTATGGCTGTGAAGCCTTTACAAGAGGTGAAGTTACTGTTGAAGTAAAAGCTTCAGCTCCGGTAAATGCTTTAACAGATATTACTTTAAACGGCGGAACTACAACGTCAATTTGTTCTCCTTCAGGAACAGTAACTTTAGCAACAAGTTTAAGCGGAACACCAGTTGTAACTAATCCAGTTTACTATTGGTATAGCTTTAACGGAACTACAAGTCAGTTAATTCCGGGAGAAACAACTGCACAATTAATAGTAAACGGATTAACTCCGGGAACTTATACCTATTATGTAGGAGTTAGTTCAGATCAATTTTGTGAAACAGTTGCAGCAGATAGAAAACAAATTACGTTTACAATTCTGCCTCCTTCAATTGCAAATGATATAGTAGTTGATGATATAACAGTTTGTCACGATGTACCTGCTTCGTTAACTCCAACTGCACCAACATTAACAAATCCGGTATTTACCTGGTATTTAGATGCAGCTAAAACACAGCCAATAACAAATGGTGCAGTTATAGCCGGCGTTACTTATACAATTGATCCGGTTACAGGTGTTTTAACTGCAGTAGGTTTAACAAAAGCAGTAAGCCCAATAACATATTATGCTGCTGTTGCAAGTGCTAATACTTGTGAAAATCTAGCAGGAACATTACAGGATGCAGTAATCATTATTAGTGATCCAAGTACACCAACATTAACAAATCCGGGAGATCAAAACTTCTGTTTGGTAAATGCACCGACTTTTGCGAGTATTTTACTAAATGAGTCTAATATTGCATGGTATACTGCTGCAACTGGAGGAACTCCAATTGCTTTAACAGATGCCTTAACAACTGGAGTTTATTATGTAGGTCATATTGATCCTGTTACTTTATGTGAAAGTTCAACAAGATTAGCCGTAACAGTAAATGTTAACGATCCTGGCACACCAACATTAGTAACAGCAGGAACTCAAAACTTCTGTTTGGTAAATGCACCAACTTTTGCCAGTGTTCAGTTTAATGAAGCTAACATTGTTTGGTACACAGCATTAACAGGCGGAACAGCGATTCCATCAACTGATGTATTGACAAGCGGTACATATTATGCTGCTATCAGCGATCCGGCAACAGGCTGTGAAAGCGCAGTAAGATTGGCGGTAACAATCAATGTAAGCGATCCTGGTACACCAACATTAGTAACAGCAGGCACTCAAAACTTCTGTTTGGTAAATGCACCGACTTTTGCCAGTGTTCAATTTAATGAAGCCAACATTGTTTGGTACACAGCATTAACAGGCGGAACAGCGATTCCATCGACAACAGCTTTAACAAGCGGTACATATTATGCAGCAATCAATGATCCAACAACAGGCTGTGAAAGCGCAGTAAGATTGGCAGTAACGATCAATGTTAATGATCCGGGCACACCAACATTAGTAACGGCAGGCACTCAAAACTTCTGTTTGGTAAATGCACCAACTTTTGCCAGTGTTCAGTTTAATGAAGCCAATATTGTTTGGTACACAGCATTAACAGGCGGAACAGCGATTCCATCGACAACAGCTTTAACAAGCGGTACATATTATGCTGCTATCAGCGATCCGGCAACAGGCTGTGAAAGCGCAGTAAGATTGGCGGTAACAATCAATGTAAGCGATCCTGGCACACCAACATTAGTAACAGCAGGCACTCAAAACTTCTGTTTGGTAAATGCACCGACTTTTGCGAGTGTTCAGTTTAATGAAGCCAACATTGTTTGGTATACAGCATTAACAGGCGGAACAGCGATTCCATCAACAACAGCTTTAACAAGCGGTACATATTACGCTGCTATCAGTGATCCAACAACAGGCTGTGAAAGTGCAGTAAGATTGGCAGTAACAATCAATGTAAGTGATCCGGGAACACCAACATTAGTAACAGCAGGAACACAAAACTTCTGTTTGGTAAATGCACCGACTTTTGCAAGTATTCAGTTTAATGAAACTAATATTGTTTGGTACACAGCATTAACAGGCGGAACAGCGATTCCATCGACAACAGCTTTAACAAGCGGTACATATTATGCAGCAATCAATGATCCAACAACAGGCTGTGAAAGCGCAGTAAGATTGGCAGTAACGATCAATGTTAACGATCCGGGCACACCAACATTAGTAACGGCAGGCACTCAAAACTTCTGTTTGGTAAATGCACCAACTTTTGCCAGTGTTCAGTTTAATGAAGCCAATATTGTTTGGTACACAGCATTAACAGGCGGAACAGCGATTCCATCGACAACAGCTTTAACAAGCGGTACATATTATGCTGCTATCAGCGATCCGGCAACAGGCTGTGAAAGCGCAGTAAGATTGGCGGTAACAATCAATGTAAGCGATCCTGGCACACCGACTTTAGTAACTGCAGGCACTCAAAACTTCTGTTTGGTAAATGCACCGACTTTTGCGAGTGTTCAGTTTAATGAAGCCAACATTGTTTGGTACACAGCATTAACAGGCGGAACAGCGATTCCATCGACAACAGCTTTAACAAGCGGTACATATTACGCAGCGATCAGTGATCCAACAACAGGCTGTGAAAGCGCAGTAAGATTGGCAGTAACAATCAATGTAAGCGATCCTGGCACACCAACATTAGTAACAGCAGGCACACAAAACTTCTGTTTGGTAAATGCACCGACTTTTGCAAGTGTTCAGTTTAATGAAGCAAACATTGTTTGGTACACAGCATTAACAGGCGGAACAGCGATTCCATCAACAACAGCTTTAACAAGCGGTACATATTATGCAGCCATCAGCGATCCAACATCAGGCTGTGAAAGCGCGGTAAGATTAGCGGTAACGATCAATGTAAGCGATCCTGGCACACCAACATTAGTAACAGCAGGCACTCAAAACTTCTGTTTGGTAAATGCACCAACTTTTGCGAGTGTTCAGTTTAATGAAGCAAACATTGTTTGGTACACAGCATTAACAGGCGGAACAGCGATTCCATCAACAACAGCTTTAACAAGCGGTACATATTATGCAGCCATCAGCGATCCAACATCAGGCTGTGAAAGCGCGGTAAGATTAGCGGTAACGATCAATGTAAGCGATCCTGGCACACCAACATTAGTAACAGCAGGCACTCAAAACTTCTGTTTGGTAAATGCACCAACTTTTGCGAGTGTTCAGTTTAATGAAACCAATATTGTCTGGTACACAGCATTAACAGGCGGAACAGCGATTCCATCAACTGATGTATTGACAAGCGGTACATATTATGCTGCCATCAGCGATCCGGCAACAGGCTGTGAAAGCGCAGTAAGATTAGCTGTAACAATCAATGTAAGCGATCCGGGCACACCAACATTAGTAACAGCAGGCACTCAAAACTTCTGTTTGGTAAATGCACCGACTTTTGCAAGTGTTCAGTTTAATGAAACTAATATTGTTTGGTACACAGCATTAACAGGCGGAACAGCGATTCCATCGACAACAGCTTTAACAAGTGGTACATATTATGCAGCGATCAGTGATCCGGCGACAGGCTGTGAAAGCGCAGTAAGATTAGCTGTAACAATCAATGTTAATGATCCGGGCACACCAACATTAGTAACAGCAGGAACACAAAACTTCTGTTTGGTAAATGCACCAACTTTTGCAAGTGTTCAGTTTAATGAAGCCAATATTGTTTGGTATACAGCATTAACAGGCGGAACAGCGATTCCATCAACAACAGCTTTAACAAGTGGTACATATTACGCAGCAATCAGCGATCCGGCAACAGGCTGTGAAAGCGCAGTAAGATTGGCGGTAACGATCAATGTTAACGATCCGGGAACCCCAACATTAGTAACAGCAGGCACTCAAAACTTCTGTTTGGTAAATGCACCGACTTTTGCAAGTGTTCAGTTTAATGAAGCCAACATTGTTTGGTACACAGCGTTAACAGGCGGAACAGCGATTCCATCGACAACAGCTTTAACAAGCGGTACATATTATGCAGCAATCAGTGATCCGGCTACAGGCTGTGAAAGTAACACAAGATTATCAGTATCAGTTAACGTAACAGATCCGGTTACGCCAACAACTAGTAATGCTTCTCAAACTTTCTGTTCTGGAACTACACCAACTGTTGCTAGTATTCAGGTAAACGAAGCCAATGTAATTTGGTTCAGCACTCCAACAGGAGGAACACCAATTGCTTCTACAACAGCATTAGCAAGCGGTACTTATTATGGCGCAATATTAGATCCAGCAACAGGATGTTCAAGCAGCGTGAGATTACCAATCGCGGTTACAGTTGGAAATACAATTAATCCAACAACAAACAATGCTTCTCAAACTTTCTGTTCAACAGCAGTACCAACAGTTGCTAATATTCAGGTAAATGAAAGCGGCGTAACTTGGTTCAGCAGTGCTGCAGGGGGAACTGCAATTCCAGCAAATACACCTTTAGTGTCTGGTCTTTATTACGGAAATATTGTAGATCCGGTAACAGGATGCGAAAGCTCAACTCGTCTGGTAGTAACAGTTACAGTGTCAGATCCAAGTCCAACACCAACTACAACTGATACAACACAAGATTTCTGTACTCTGAATACACCAACAATTGCCAGTATTCAGGTAAATGAAGCAAATGTAATCTGGTACAGCACAGCTGCAGGCGGAACACCAATTCCATCAACAACAGCTTTAGCAACAGGAACTTATTACGGTGCAGTTGCAAGCACAATAAATTGTGAGAATCCAGTGAGATTAGCCGTTGCCGTTACTGTAAATACTCCGGGTACTGTTACAACGCCTAAAACAACACAAACATTCTGTTTATCAGCACTTCCAACAATTGCAAGTATTTTGGTAAACGAACCAAATGTAGTTTTCTACGCAACAGCGACAGGAGGAACACCATTGGCACCAAATACAGCACTTACAGCAGCTACATATTATGCAACTTTATTAAGTAATACAACTAATGGCTGCGAAAGTGCCGGAAGATTAGGTATTACAGTAAACTTTGAAAATGATGCTTTAGTGCAGCTTACAACTAATGATGATACTCCATGTGTTTTCAAAGGTGTAACGTATTCAATTGCAAATGGAAAATCAGATTATGTGTGGACAATTACAAACGGAACTATTCTTTCCGGTGGAGGAAATGCAGACGGAACTGTAACAGTTTCATGGTCAGATATTGGTCCAGGAAGAGTTGAGGTTTCTTACATCAACAACTGTAACGAAAACACAACAAAATTCCTAAATGTAAATGTGGCAACTTGTTCTGATATTACAATTACCAATGTAGTAGATAACCCGACTCCTAATTTTGGAGAACATGTAACATTTACTATAACAGTAAATAATGTAGGCGAGGGAAGTTTCATAAACACAATAGTTAGTGAAATACTGCCAAGCGGATACGATTTAGTAAGCTTTAATACAACAGGCGGTACATACGATCCTGCAACACAACTTTGGACAATACCTGCTTTAGCCTCAGGTCAGAGTCTGGTTCTTACAATAGTTGCAGAAGTATTGCCAAGCGGAAATTATCTAAATGTTGCTGCTATAGAAATTTCAACTCCTTTAGATGTTGATGCGGCAAACAATTCAGCTTCAGCTTCAGTAGAGCCAATATGTTTAACAGTTTACAACGAGTTTACACCAAACAATGACGGCGCAAATGATCTGTTTAGAATTGATTGTATCGAATCATATCCAAACAATGAATTGAAAGTATTTAATAGATATGGTGCATTAGTTTACAGCAAACAACATTATGAAAACGACTGGGACGGAACAGCAAATGTATCCGGAGTTGTAAATAGAGGAGATATGCTGCCAACAGGTACTTATTTTTATGTGATTACCATTGGAGATGGAACGGTTAAAAAAGGATGGTTATCAATTATGAGATAAGCATTTCAATTAATCATCTAATTAATTAAACTAAATAAGTATCGTTATGAAACTATATATAAAACCATTAGAAACGTATTTCATTTTAATATGTTCTTTTATTACAATATGTGCCAGTGCACAGCAAGATCCCGAGTATACACAATATATGTATAACACAATGGCGGTAAATCCGGCTTATGCCGGGTCTACCGGTACATTAGAAGCAACACTTTTGCACCGTTCACAATGGGTGGGAATTTCTGGAGCTCCAGAAACACAGTCATTCTCTATTCATGGCCCGCTTCGAAACGAAAAAGTGGGGTTAGGATTAAGTATTGTTAATGACAAAATTGGTCCTTCAAACGAATTATACCTTGACGGAAACTTCTCTTATTCATTGCCTCTGGGTTATGAAAAAAGATTAGCATTTGGTCTTAAAGCAGGTATGAGAATGCTGAACATCGATTGGTCTAAAGGAAGATATTATGATAATACAGACGTTCTTTTGAATCAAAATATCGACAATCAGATGAAATTAGCAGTTGGAGCAGGGGTTTACTATTATACAGAAAAATGGTATTTAGGATTCTCAATTCCAAGCTTTATAGAAAACAACTATTATGATGATGTTCAGGAATCTATAGATTATGATCGTTTACATTATTATTTAATGGGAGGTTATGTTTTTGATTTGAACCCAAATTTAAAGTTCAAACCAGCATTTTTAGTAAAAGCAGTTAACGGGGCACCGCTTACTGCTGACGTATCGGCGAACTTTATGATTAATGAAAAGTTTGTTATTGGAGGATCATACAGAACAGATGATTCGATCAGTATTTTGGCAGGTTTTCAAATATCACCAAGTTTTTATCTCGGATATGCTTTTGATTACACAGTAGGCGGATTGAATAAATATAACGATGGAACACATGAGTTCATCCTGCGTTATTCGCTTAACAAAAATCAAAACAAAATCAAGTCTCCTCGATTCTTCTAAAAACAAAACATATGAAAAAACTATATATCCTGAGTTTAGTCTTGAGCATTACGTTTAGTTTTGCTCAAAAGACTAATTTAAAACAAGCCGATGCATTGTTTAGAAATTATTCATATGCCGATGCTTCAAAAGCCTATGAAGAAATTTTGCAGAACATCAAAAATCCTACGGCTCAAACTTTAAAAAATGCAGCCGATTCGTATTACTTTATTTCAGATGCACGAAATGCACTTAAATGGTATAAAAAACTATACGAAGTTCAGGGAAATAATTTAACCGATATTTACTATCTGCGTTATATTCAATCTATGAAAGCAGTTATGGATTATGATGAAGCAGATAGAGTTACAAAAGAATATCTCGATAAAAAAGGTGATAAAAAAGAAATCAGCCGTTATGTTGCCCAAAAGAAACAACTGGACAGTTTAGCAAAAGCAAAGTCGCTTTATCAGATTAAAAACCTGGATATTAATACCAGTAAATCTGATTTTGGAGCAACATTTTTTGGAGATAAAATCGTTTTTACATCAGCAAGAGATACTACCAAATTTAGTGAAAAACTCTATACATGGAACAATCAGCCTTTTTTGAATTTATATGTTTCAGAAAGAAATCCGGCCGATGGAAGTTTGTTTAACGAAAAACTTTTTCTTCCAAATGTCATGAGCAAATATCACGAAGCTACGGCAAGTTTCGATCCAAGCGGAAAAACCATTTATTATTCGACAAACATTGTAAAGAAAAATAAATTGGTAGTCGATGGAGATAAAGTCAACAATTTTCAAATTGTAAAAGGCACAATTGTGGATAATAAACTAGAAAATCCTCAAAATGTTTTCTTTGACAATGACGATTATTCAGTTGGACATCCTTGTTTAAGCGAAGACGGACAATGGCTTTTCTTTGCATCAGATATGCCGGGAGGTTTTGGTGAAACCGATTTGTATGTGGTAAAAATTGCTGCTGACGGAACAATGAGTTCTCCATTAAATTTAGGACCAAATATCAATACAATGGGAAATGAGGTTTTTCCTTATTACAGAAATGGAATGCTTTATTTTTCTTCAGACGGACATTATGGTTTAGGTGATTTAGATGTTTACGAAAGCAAATTTTTAGCCGATGGAAATTTTACAACACCTAGAAATCTTGGAGCACCAATAAACAGTAACAAAGACGATTTTACTTATGTTGTTGATAAAGCAGATACTTATGGTTATGTTTCATCAAATAGAGCAGGAGGAAAAGGAGATGATGATATTTATTCATTTGTAAAAGGTAAACCCGTTTGCAACCAAAGTATTTCAGGGATTGCAGTTGACAGAAAAACGAAACTTCCGTTAACAGATGTTACCATTATGGCTTACAACTCGTTTAAAGAAGTACTTGGAGAAACAAAAACCAATTACGAAGGAAAGTATGCAATTGTTGTTCCATGTAATAAAGTTGTAAATATGATTGCAGCAAAGCCAAATTATAGCAGCGACGAAAAAACTGTAGAAACGACAAAAGAAAACGAAGGCGAAATAAAAGATGTCAACTTCGAGCTAAGCAACTACGACGATTTGGTAGTTAAAAAGAGAGGTGTAGAAATGGTAGATGTTCAGCCTATTTATTTTGATTACGACAAATACGATATAACGCCAAAAGCTATTGAAGAATTAACCAAAGTCGTTTTTATCATGCAGAAATTTCCAAACATTAAAATTAAAATAGAATCACATACAGATTCTCGAGGAAAAGATTCCTATAACTTAAAACTTTCAGACAACAGAGCCAAGTCAACAAGAGATTATATTCTCTCACAAGGCATTGATGCTTCAAGAATTGAAAGTGCCATTGGTTACGGTGAAAGCCGATTAATCAATAAATGTAAAAACGGAGTGAAATGTACTGAAGAAGAACATTTATTAAACAGACGCTCTGACTTTATCATTATTCAAAAATAGTACTATATTTGCACTCTAATAATTTGATTATCAGTATAAAAGTATAGAACGCAGAAACCATTTGGAAGTTGGTTTTTTTAAATTCTTTTTTAAGAATAATGGACAAGGAGAAAATCAGGCCGCATATTTTGCAGCCTGATTTTTGATTTTATAAAACTTTCAAATTTTAATGTTTTTGAATTAAAATAATCCTAATTTTGATATTCAAATTACTTTCAAATCAAATCAGCATTATTTTAATATTATATGAATATTCAGGAAACCATTCAAACATTAAGAGAAGAACTTAATCAGCACAATTACAATTACTATGTGCTGGATAACGCCACAATTTCTGATTACGATTTTGATATCAAATTAAAAGAACTGCAGGATTTAGAAAACAAACATCCTGAATTTTTTGACGAAGATTCACCAACACAAAGAGTCGGCGGAACAGTAACAAAAAACTTCAAAACCATAGCGCACCAATACAGAATGTATTCGCTTGATAATTCCTATTCTAAAGAAGATCTAATAGATTGGGAAAACAGAATTCAGCGTGTATTAGGTAACGTTAATTTACAATATACCTGCGAATTAAAATACGACGGAGCCTCAATCAGCATTTCATACCAAAACGGAAAATTAGTTCAGGCACTTACACGCGGCGATGGTTTTCAAGGAGATGAGGTTACCAATAATATCAAAACCATCAAATCTATTCCGTTAAAATTAAAAGGAGATTATCCAGAAAGATTTGATATACGAGGAGAAATAATCCTTCCTTTTGCCGGTTTCGAAAAAATGAATCAGGAACTAATCGAAATTGGAGAAACCCCATATTCAAACCCAAGAAATACAGCTTCCGGAAGTTTAAAATTACAAGACAGTGCAGAAGTGGCAAAACGTCCTCTTGAATGTCTTTTATATACTGTTGCAGGAAATAATCTTCCTTTTAAAACTCAATTTGAAGGATTAGAATCGGCCAGAAAATGGGGATTCAAAGTGCCAAATGAAGCCAAACTGGTAAACAGTATGCAGGAAGTTTTTGATTTTATTGACTATTGGGATGTTCATCGCCATAAATTACCTTATGAGACTGACGGTGTTGTTATAAAAGTAAACAGCATTCATTCTCAGGAAGAACTTGGATACACGGCAAAATCACCACGCTGGGCCATTGCCTACAAATTCAAATCAGAACAGGCTTCAACAAAATTAAAATCAATATCGTATCAGGTTGGGCGTACAGGAGCCATTACTCCAGTTGCCAATCTAGAACCTGTGCAGCTGGCAGGAACTATTGTAAAAAGAGCTTCACTTCACAATGCAGATCAAATTGAAAAATTAGACATTAGAATAAATGATACCGTTTTTGTTGAAAAAGGCGGAGAAATTATTCCTAAAATTATTGCCGTAGATCTGGAAAAACGTCCTGAAAATTCAGAAGTTACACAATACATAACACATTGTCCTGAATGCGAGACTGAATTGGTTCGAAATGCTGGAGAAGCCAACCATTACTGCCCGAATTTTTATGGATGCCCACCGCAGATTATCGGAAGAATCCAGCATTATATTTCAAGAAAAGCAATGGATATTGAAGGACTTGGAGGAGAAACCGTTGCTTTATTATTCAAAAACGGCTTAGTTCACAACTATGCAGATTTATATGAATTAAAAGTAGAAGATATTCTTCATTTAGAAAGAATGGCACAAAAATCTGCCGAAAATTTGGTAAACGGTGTAGAAAAATCAAAAGAAATTCCATTTGAAAGCGTTCTTTTTGCGCTTGGAATTCGTTTTGTTGGAGAAACCGTAGCCAAAAAGCTAGCCAAACATTATAAAAACATAGACGCTTTAAGCCAGGCTTCATTAATGGATTTAATTCTGGTTGATGAAATTGGAGAAAGAATTGCCAGAAGCGTTATCGAATTTTTCGAAAACGAAGAAAATAAAATCATAATCGAACGATTAAAAAAATACGGTATTCAGTTTGAAACCGTAGAAAGAGTCAACCCAAATGCTACCGAGAAATTTATTGGAAAAACTTTTGTAGTTTCAGGAGTTTTCAGCCAATTTTCAAGAGATGAATTAAAGAAAGCCATCGAAGACAACGGAGGAAAAGTAGGAAGTTCAATTTCTGCAAAAACCGACTTTGTGGTAGCAGGAGATAATATGGGACCAGCTAAATTAGAAAAAGCAACAAAATTAAATATTCCTATACTATCTGAAGACGAATTTATAACCAAACTTAATGAAAGCGAATAAGCCATCGTTGATTTTATTTTTCTTGTCATTACTGTTTACAATCATATTTGATTGTACTAAACAGGACTTCATGGCTATCTATGCCAAAGCAATAGTATTACCCGCTATTTTTATTTATTTTTTCATCAGTAATGAATTTAAAATAAAAAAGACAGAGGGTTTAATATTCCTGTTTTGTTTTGTTGGGCAGGTTTTTGATTTGATGGATGTTGAGGTTTCAGAGATTGGCGGTGTAATAAGTTTTCTTGTCGTATATTCATTAATTCTGCTCCTTTTTATCAGAGAACACGAAAGAATAAAACTCGTAAAAAAAGACATACTGCCAATTTCAATAGTAGTTGTATTTATTGTTTACCTGCTTATTTCTGTACTCAGTATGAAATTTGATAATATGCAGAAATTCAATATAATTTACGTATTGTACGGAATTGTGTTAAGCTTAATAAGCTATTTTTCATTTGTAAGCTACATTACCAAAGGGACATTTATTACACTATTAATGTCCCTAATGGCAGTAAGTTATATATTTTCGGATATATTTTACATCTTCAATGAATACTTTTCTTATTCAGTTGTGCTGGTTTTAATTCGCGATGTAACACAAATTCTCGCCTACTATTTTATGGTAGAATATTTTCTCGAAAAAACTAAAATGAAGCGAAGATCCTTATACAACAATTGATCTCGCCTGGTTGCTGTGCGCTTTATCTTTGTCAAAATAAAAATCGATACGGCCTAAATTAATTCCGTAACAACCAACCTGATTAACCAGTACCTCTTGTCCTGCTTTGTTTTTTACAATTGTAGGTTTGTCAAGAAAAGTATGCGTGTGACCGCCAATAATCAAATCAATATCCTGTGTAAGTTCAGCAAATTTTAAATCTGAAATCTTATTTTCGTCATCTTTATATTTATACCCAAGATGCGAAAGGCAGATAACCAAATCACATTTTTCTTCTTTCTTTAATAATTTCGTCATATCCTGAGCAATTTCAACAGGATCATTATAAACAGTTTCCTTATATAATTGTTTGTCAACTAAACCCTGAAGTTCAATTCCTACACCAAAAACACCAACCTTAATTCCGTTTTTATTAAAGATTTTATACGGTTTAACAAGGCCGTTCATAACCGTATTTTTAAAATCGTAATTAGAATTTATAAATTCAAAAGTTGCATGAGGCATTTGAGCATACAAACCATCAAGACCATTATCAAAATCATGATTTCCAATTGTAGAAGCATCATATTTCATCATGCTCATCAGTTTGAACTCAAGTTCGCCGCCGTAATAATTAAAATACGGAGTTCCCTGAAAAATATCTCCAGCATCTAATAAAAGCACATTTGGATTTTCCTGACGAATAGTTTCAATAAGTGCTGCACGACGAGAAACACCGCCTTTATTTGGATTACGAGGATCATCAGCCGGAAAAGGATCAATATGACTGTGAACATCATTAGTATGAAGAACAGTTAAGTGTTTAATATCGTTAGTTTCAAAACTGCTCAAAGACAATCCTAAGCTTAATAAGGCAGTACTTGCAGCTGTTTTTTCGATAAATTCTCTTCTTTTCATCTTGTATATTTTTTGCGTAACGCTTTTTGTTTTTTCTTAATTTGATTTGTTTATTCTTCTGTAATTCTAATATCTTTTGATACCGGGATTGTCTTAACTTGTTTAAAATAATCAATCAGCACATTTCGAAGTTTATAATTCAAATCAAATTTCTGTGTGTTTTTTGCGAAAAAACTCATATTGTCACCACCATTTGCTAAATAATCATTCGTAGCAACATAATATGTTTTGTTTATATCAAAAGGTTTGCCTTGTATCAAAATATTTTTAACAGTTTTATCTTTTGCAATAGTAAAAGTCATACCAGATAATGGTTGTGCTTTTTGTGTTTTAATAAAATAAGAAGTTATTTCAAGAACTTGCTCTCCTTTTAATGCCAGTACAACTAAATTGTTTTCAAACGGCATAATTTCAAAAGCACTTCTGCTGGTAACATTTCCTTTTGGAAGACCAGCTCTAATACCTCCAAAATTTAAAAGGCAGAAGTCAATGGTTTTATTTTCTCTGGATTTAAAAATAATATCACCGCGCTGTACACAAGCATCAGCAAGCATGTTGCCAATAGTAGTCTGCCATTTCCCCGAGTTTTTATCTAAATTTTCAGGGCAGTAGGCAAGAACACTGTCCAGATCTTTATTAATATGATCACGATAAGGCTTAATAAATTTTTCAATTTCAGGAGTTTCGGTACCTTTTTCAGTAACCGGAATCTGTTTTCCTTCTATTTTTGTTAAATTATAATTCTTGTTGCTGCAAGAGATTATTGAAAATAGTGTTAAGAATATAACAAAAAGTTTTAAAAATCGGTTATACTTTTTTAGTTTTACCATCTTAAATGCGGCTTAAATAATTAATTTTGTAATTTGTAAAAGTACTATGTTTTTAAATTATATAAAGGAATTTTTTGTAAAAAAATCATTAAAAAATAACTTGAATATTGTCAAAAACGAAGTCTTTACCAGCAATATTCAAACGGTTGGTTTACTAGTAGATGAAACACAATTTCGTTATTCAAAAGAGCTGATAAAAGAACTGGTATTGAATGGAATTGCTGAAGAAAATATAAAAATTGTCGCGTACAGACGTAAGTTCAAAAAGAAAAAAATATATTCGAAACCTACTTTTGGCAGAAAACATATAGACTGGAGAGGGCAGGTAACCGAAGCGTTTTTAAGTGAATTTATAGATACAGAATTTGATCTTTTGATTAGTTATTATGAAGTTGAAACACCTATTTTGATGATGCTCACAAGCAAATCAAAAGCAAAATTTAAAGTAGGATTTTCATCAGTCGATAAAAAACTAAACCGATGGATGATAGAAACGACAACAGCAGAGTATAAACTTTTCATTTCAGAATTGTTTAGATATTTAAAAAGTTTAAAATAAAATTATAAATCAAAATATGCAATCATTAATAGGAACGGGTGTTGCGCTTGTAACTCCATTTAAAAAAGACTTTTCAGTAGATATCGAAGCATTGCAGCGCGTTGTTAATTTTTCGATTGATGGAGGAGTTGAGTATCTTGTTGTTATGGGAACAACTGCAGAAAATGCAACCCTTACAGCAGAAGAGAAAGAGTTGGTTATTAACACCGTAATTGATGTTAATAAAGGAAGACTGCCTTTAGTTCTTGGAGTTGGAGGTAATAATACCATGCAGATTGTAGAGGAATTAAAAACAAGAGATTTTTCTGCTTTTGAAGCTATACTTTCAGTTTCACCATACTATAATAAACCTACACAAGAAGGAATCTATCAGCATTTTAAAGCTATCGCCGAGGCATCTCCGGTTCCTGTAATCTTATATAATGTTCCGGGAAGAACAGCCAGTAATATGCTGCCTTCAACCGTAATTCGTTTAGCTAATGATTTTGATAATGTTGTAGCTATAAAAGAAGCAGCAGGAGATATGGCTCAGGCTTTAAAAATTATTAAAGATGCACCAAAAGATTTTCTTGTAATTTCTGGAGACGATATGATCGCTCTGCCTATTGTTTTAGCCGGTGGTGCAGGAGTAATTTCTGTAATTGGACAAGGTTATCCTAAAGAATTTTCAGAAATGATTCGTTTAGGATTGAATAAAAAAGCAGTTGAAGCTTTTAAAACGCAATATTTTTTATCAGACTGTATCGACATGATTTTCGAGCAGGGAAATCCAGCCGGAATCAAACAAGTGTTTCAGGCACTTGGTATTACAGAGAACACAGTTCGTCTTCCATTAGTTTCTGTAGATGAATCTTTAGCAGAAAGAATAAATGACTTTGTAAAAAACAGCATTAAATAATTGTTAAAGTGTTAGTATTTTAATATACTAAAAAATTATTTTGCAGTCGCTAAATTAATACCTAAATTTGCCACCGAAACTTCGGTGTGGTTTTGCTTTGGCATAATGTCTAAAGAAATCATAATAAAAGTAAAAAAATGAAAAAAATAGTATCTCTATTAATTGTTGCTGCCCTTTTTTGTTCTTGTAGTGAGTATCAAAAAGCTCTAAAAAATGAAGATGTCGCAGCAAAATTCGAAGTAGCGACAAAAATGTATGATGCTGGTAAATACAATAAGGCGATCCGCCTTTTTGAACAACTTGCACCTACTTATAGAGGTAAGCCTCAGGCGGAAAAGCTTTTTTATATGTTTTCTCAGTCTTATTACAAGACAAAACAATATTATTTAGCAGGTTATCAGTTTGAAAGTTTTGTTTCTGGATATCCGCGAAGCGAAAAAGTACAGGAAGCAGCATTTTTAGGAGCTTACAGCTACTCTAAATTAGCACCTGTTTACAGTTTAGATCAGGCAGATACTGTAAAAGCCTTAGATAAATTACAGGCTTTTATTGATAACTATCCAAATTCAGAATATTTAGCTCAGGCAAATGAGTCTGTTAAGATTTTGAACGGAAAATTAGAGAAAAAAGCATACGAGAATGCTAAAGGATATAACACAATTTCAGATTACAAATCAGCTTTAGTTGCATTTGATAATTTTATTGCTGATTTTCCCGGAACACCTCTAAAAGAAGACGCTTTATTTTATAAATATGATTCAGCATACCAATTAGCCATAAACAGTGTACCATCAAAAATGGAAGAACGTTTACATGTAGCGCAGACAGCTTATGCTAATTTGATGAAATATAAAAGCGATACTAAGTACAAAGAAAAGGCAGATCAAATGAATGCCAGAGTTGAAACAGATTTACAAAAATTTACTAAATAAATAAAGTCATGGATTTAAAAAAGACGAATGCTCCTGTTAACACAATAACTTACAATAAAACAGTTATTGAAGAGCCAACAGGAAATGTGTATGAGGCAATTACCATTATGGCTAAAAGAGCAAACCAGATTAATTCTGAAATTAAAAAAGAATTAACTGAGAAATTAGAAGAGTTTGCTACTTATAATGACAGTCTTGAAGAAGTTTTTGAAAATAAAGAGCAGATTGAAGTTTCTAAATTTTACGAAAAATTACCAAAACCTCACGCTTTAGCAGTTCAGGAATGGTTAGACGGTAAAACTTACCACAGAAACTCAAACAAATAATATATAGTAATAATGTCAGTTTTAAACGGTAAAAAGATTTTACTGGGAGTTTCTGGTGGAATTGCAGCGTATAAAACAGCCTCATTAGTACGACTTTTTATAAAAGCAGGTGCACATGTCCAAGTGATAATGACACCTGCTTCTAAGGATTTTGTAACCCCGCTTACATTATCTACCCTGTCAAAAAATCCAGTGCATTCCAATTTCTTTAATCAGGATGATGAAGATGCTGTATGGAATAATCACGTCGAATTAGGTCTTTGGGCCGATTTGATGCTGATAGCGCCTGCAACAGCAAATACATTATCTAAAATGGCGACAGGCAACAGCGATAATCTTTTAATTGCTGCATACTTATCAGCAAAATGTCCAGTTTATTTTGCTCCGGCAATGGATCTGGATATGTACAAACATCCTTCTACAATTTCTAGTTTTAATACCCTGAAACAGTTTGGTAATATTATGATTCCGGCTGAAAGCGGTGAGCTGGCCAGCGGTTTGTCAGGAGAAGGCCGTATGGCAGAACCAGAAAATATTATTGCTTTTTTAGAAGCTGATTTAGAGAGTAAATTGCCTTTAAAAGGAAAAAAAATACTAATTACTGCAGGTCCGACATACGAAGCGATAGACCCCGTACGTTTTATAGGAAATCATTCTTCAGGAAAAATGGGATTTGATATCGCTAATGAAGCGGCTAATCTTGGAGCAGAAGTTGTTTTGGTTTCAGGTCCAACACATTACAAAGCTAAGAATGCATCAATTAAAGTTGTAAATGTAATTTCTGCGCAAGATATGTATGAAGCTTGTCATGAATATTTTAATGACGTTGATGCAGCAATCGCCGCCGCTGCCGTTGCAGATTACAGACCGAAAGAAGTCGCTTTGCAGAAAATTAAAAAAAATGCAGCCGAATTTTCTATTGAGCTGGAAAAGACAAAAGATATTTTATCTTCATTAGGAGCGATCAAAAAAAATCAATTTTTAGTTGGTTTTGCTTTAGAAACTGAAAATGAAATTGAAAATGCTAAGTTGAAAATTCAGAAAAAAAACTTAGATTTGATAGTTCTAAATTCTTTGCAGGATGAAGGCGCAGGTTTTAAAAAAGAAACCAATAAAGTTACTTTTATTGATAAAGATTTTAAAATTGAGCCAATGGAGTTAAAGGCAAAAGAATTTGTAGCTCAAGATATTTTGAATAAAGTAATTTTACATTTTTCAAAATTGTAATGTTTAAAATGTAGTCTAAAAGCAAAAAATAGGAATACTATTTATGCTATTAAAAATAATATTTTATTTGTATGAACAGGATACTTACTTTCTTAGTTTTTTTGACTTTTGGCTTAACTCAGGCACAGCAGCTAAATTGTACTGTTACTGTAAATACAGAAAGACTTCCTAATGCAAATCAGCAGGTGTTTAAAACCCTGCAGACTTCTTTATCTGAGTTTGTTAATAAAACGGACTGGACGGGAACTGTATTAAAGCAAAACGAAAGAATTAACTGTTCAATGTACATTACATTGTCGTCTTACAGCTCAGATCAATTTTCGGGAACAATACAAATACAATCCTCACGATTAATTTTTAATTCGACATATTCATCTCCGGTTTTTAATTTTAACGATAAGGATTTTAATTTTAAATACACAGAGTACGAACCTTTATTGTTTAATCCTTCTGTTTACGAATCAAATTTAGTATCTGTAATTTCATTTTACAGCTATGTAATTTTAGGAATGGATGCTGATACTTTTCAATCAGGAGCAGGAAATCAATACTTTGAAACCGCTCAAAACATTGCAAACGTAGCGCAGCAGGGAGGTTTTAAAGGATGGACTCAAACTGATGGACTTCAGAATCGTTATTATTTAATAAACGATATGCTTTCTCCAATGTTTGCAGATTTGCGTCAAACAAGCTTCTTGTATCATACAGGTTTAGATACCATGAGTGATGATTTAAAAGGAGCAAAAGAAAAAATAAAATCTTCTGTGGTGCTTATTGGTAAATTAAATTCAGTTAGACCAAATGCCTTTTTAACAAGAGTATTTTTTGATGCCAAATCAGATGAAATAGTTTCTATATTTTCAGGAGGGCCAAGTATTCCGGTTACAGATCTTACCGACGTTTTAAATAGAGTTTCTCCATTAAATTCAACCAAATGGTCTCAAATTAAGTTTTAAAAACTTAATTTTTTTTACTTTCTTCGTATCACTTTTATTTTATATTTTTTCCTCTATGATTACTTCACTGTCAATTAAAAATTATGCGCTGATTGAAAAACTTTCTATCGATTTTTCAAAAGGATTTTCTATAATTACAGGTGAAACAGGAGCGGGGAAATCTATTATTTTAGGTGCAATCGGGCTTGTTTTAGGAAAAAGAGCCGACCTGACTTCATTAAAAAATAAAGAAGAAAAATGTGTTATCGAAGCGCAGTTTGAAATTTCAAAATACAATTTAAAAGAGTTTTTTGAAGCAAATGACCTCGATTATGAAGACGAAACCATAATCAGACGTGAAATTCTGCCTTCAGGAAAATCTCGTGCCTTTATAAACGACAGCCCTGTTAATCTTCAGGAGCTGCAGGATTTAAGCTTGTTTTTAATCGATATTCATTCGCAGCAGCAAACACAGGAATTATCAGACGAAACAGTTCAGTTTAAGATAATTGATGCTATTGCAAATAATAACGATATCATCTTGTCTTATCAGGATTTATTAAAAAGCTATAAATCAGAAAAATCAAAACTGAATGCTTTGTTGAAAAAACAAAGTGATTCTGGGAAAGAGCAGGAGTACAATACATTTTTATTAAATGAATTGGTTTCGGCTAAATTAAAATCTGGAGAACAGGCAGAATTAGAAGCTGATTTTGAAAAACTAAATAATGTCGAAATCATTAAAGAATCAATTGATAAATCGCTTGTAATTGCAAACGAAGAGCAGTTTGGAGTATTTCATAATCTAAATGAAATTAAGACGGCTTTGCAAAAGATTGCACCATTTTCTACTGAATATCAAAGTTTATTTGATAGAATAACCAGCATATCAATCGAATTTGATGATGTTTCAAAAGAACTGCAAAATGCTTCAGAAAAATTGCTAAACGATCCGGAGCAATTACAATTAGTAAGTCAAAAACTGCAGTTGATTTTCAATTTACAGAAAAAACACCACGCTGGATCTGTAGAAGAACTGCTTCAAATTCAGGCAGATTTAGGAAACACGCTTCTTGAATTAGATAATATCGAGGAAGAAATCGAAACATTATCAAAAGCAATTGAAGAAAAAGCGGGTGAATTAGATGCTTTTGCTGCTAAAATTCATCAAAATAGAATAAATGCCATTCCGGTTTTATCAAATCAGTTAATTTCGATTTTAGAAACCTTAGGAATGCCAAACGTTCGTTTTAATATCGAACTTATACCATCTGAAACCTATTTCCAAAATGGAAAAGATGAATTACAATTCTTGTTTTCGGCTAATAAAGGAACTGATTTTGGTCTGCTGAAAAAAGTAGCATCAGGAGGAGAGATGTCTCGTATTATGCTGGCTGTAAAAGCGATTTTAGCTCAATATTCAAAACTGCCTACTTTAATTTTTGATGAAATTGATACAGGAGTTTCTGGAGAAATTGCCATTAGAATGGGAGAGATCATGAAAGAGATGAGTGCTAAAATGCAGATTTTTGCCATCACACACTTACCGCAAATTGCAGCAAAAGGCGATTCGCATTTCAAAGTTTCAAAAGCAACAATAGATGATGATACACAGTCAGAATTGAAGCTGTTGTCTCAGAATGAAAGAGTTATAGAAATTGCTCAAATGTTATCCGGAGCAGTCGTTTCTGATTCGGCTTTAAATCACGCTAAAGCCTTGTTGAACTAAAGAAATACTTTATATTTGTCATCGAAAAATAAGTAAACAAACGGTAATAAGCCCTCATTTATCTAATAAATAGCTTATTAACGAATAAATAAAACAAGTATGATCATAGAACCTAGAATGAGAGGATTTATTTGTTTGACAGCCCACCCAGCGGGATGCGAACAAAATGTTAAAAATCAAATTGAATATATCAAATCAAAAGGTGCGATTGCAGGAGCAAAAAAAGTATTAGTTATTGGTGCTTCTACTGGTTTCGGATTAGCTTCAAGAATTACAAGTGCTTTCGGGTCAGATGCTGCTACAATTGGAGTGTTTTTTGAAAAACCGCCGGTTGAAGGAAAAACAGCTTCTCCAGGTTGGTATAATTCTGCTGCATTTGAAAAAGAAGCTCATAAAGCAGGTTTATATGCAAAAAGTATCAACGGAGATGCTTTTTCAAACGAAATTAAAAGAGAGACTTTAGATTTAATCAAAGCTGATTTAGGTCAGGTAGATTTAGTTATTTACAGTTTAGCTTCTCCGGTACGTACAAATCCTAATACAGGAGTTACGCATCGTTCAGTTCTAAAACCAATTGGACAAACTTTTACAAATAAAACAGTTGATTTCCATACAGGAAACGTATCTGAGGTTTCTATTGCTCCGGCAAACGAAGAAGATATTGAAAATACAGTGGCTGTAATGGGCGGTGAAGACTGGGCAATGTGGATTGATGCTTTAAAAAATGAAAATTTATTAGCAGAAGGCGCAACAACAATCGCTTATTCATACATTGGGCCAGAATTAACTGAAGCGGTTTATCGTAAAGGTACAATTGGCCGTGCAAAAGATCACTTAGAAGCTACAGCTTTTACAATTACAGATACTTTAAAATCTCTTGGAGGAAAAGCCTATGTTTCTGTAAATAAAGCTTTGGTTACGCAAGCAAGTTCTGCAATTCCGGTTATTCCATTATACATTTCTCTTTTATACAAAATCATGAAAGAAGAAGGTATTCATGAAGGATGTATCGAGCAGATTCAGCGTTTATTCCAAGACAGATTATACAATGGTTCTGAAGTTCCTGTTGATGAAAAAGGAAGAATTAGAATTGACGACTGGGAAATGCGCGAAGATGTTCAGGCAAAAGTTGCTGCGCTTTGGAAAGAAGCTACAACAGAAACACTTCCATCTATTGGAGACTTAGCAGGTTACAGAAACGATTTCTTGAATTTATTCGGATTTGAATTTGCTGGAGTAGACTACAAAGCAGATACTAATGAAGTAGTTAATATCGAAAGTATCAAATAAAAAATACATATAAAACAAGAAGAAACCATCAACCAAAAGTTGGTGGTTTTTTTATGAATATAACTTATCTTTGTTAAAATTTTATAAAGTTTAAAACAGACCACTTAAAACCGCATTCCCGCTATGATTTTTTCTTTAATTATACCAGTGTATAATCGTCCAGATGAAGTTGATGAACTTTTAGAGAGCCTTACAAAATCTGATTACAACGAACCTTTTGAAATCGTTCTTGTTGAAGATGGTTCTTCTATTCCTTGTAAAGATGTAGTGATGACGTATCAAGGGAAATTGAATATTTCGTATTACTTTAAACCAAATTCTGGTCCAGGTGATTCAAGAAATTTTGGAATGCAGAAAGCTAGAGGTGATTATTTTATCATTTTTGATTCAGATTGTATTATTCCTCCAAATTATTTAACCGAAGTCCGTAAAGCTTTAGATGAAAAATATGTAGATTGTTTTGGAGGTCCTGATAAAGCTCTTAAAAGCTTTTCAAACATTCAAAAAGCAATCAATTTTGCTATGACCTCATTCTTGACAACAGGTGGTATTCGAGGCGGTTCTGAGAAGATAAATAAATTTCAGCCCCGAAGCTTTAATATGGGAATTTCTAAAAAAGCTTTTGAAGCGTCAAAAGGTTTTGGAAACATACATCCAGGAGAAGATCCGGATTTATCTATCCGTTTATGGAACTTAGGATTTGAAACAAGGCTGTTTTCTGAGGCTTTTGTGTATCACAAACGCAGAATTGACTGGGAAAAATTTTCTATTCAGGTAAAGAAATTTGGTATTGCAAGACCTATTTTAAACAGCTGGTATCCAGAACATAATAAACTCACTTTTTTCTTTCCTACTGTTTTTATTCTGGGGTTATTATTAGCTTTTTTATTGTTAATTTTCAATATTGATATTTTATTACAATTATATTTTGTATATTTCGTTATAATTTTTCTTACAGCGAGTGTTCAGAATAAAAGTATCAAAATTGGATATTTATCAGTAATTGCTGTCTGGAAACAATTTTATGGTTACGGAACAGGATTTTTGGAATCTTTTGTAAAAGTCATTTTATTAAAGAAAAAACCACAAGAAGCTTTTCCACGTATGTTTTTTAAAATATAATATGACAAAAATAATTGGCCTGACTGGTGGAATAGGAAGCGGTAAAACAACAATTGCCAGTTTTTTTAAAGAAGAAGGTGTTCCTGTTTATATTGCTGATGATGAAGCTAAAAAGGTAATGCAGTCATCAGAAATTATAAATCAAATAAAAACTTCTTTTGGAGAGTCGCTCTTTGATAATAATGTTTTAAACCGGTCAAAATTAGCCGAAATAGTATTTAACAATAAAGAACAATTAGAAAAGTTAAATGCAATTGTTCATCCTGCTGTAAAAAAAGATTTTCAATCCTGGCTTTTACAAAATAAAGGAATGGATTTTGTGGTATATGAAGCAGCTATTTTGTTTGAAAGCGGCAAGTATAAAGAATTTGATTATATAGTTACCGTTACAGCACCTGAAGACGTAAGAATTGAAAGAGTAATGAAACGCGACAATTCTACAAGAGAACAGGTTTTAAGCAGAATGAAAATGCAGTGGAATGACGAAAAACGAATTTCTTTAAGTAATTTTGTAATTAATAACAGTAATCTTAAAATTGCGCGAGAAGAAGTTGGTGAAATTCTTAAAATTTTGAAAATAAAACAAAAACAGTCTTAAATGTTAATATTTGGTTAATGTATTATTTAGTATATTGTTAAAATATTAATTTTGTTTCGATGAATAAATTATTTTTTAGAATACTTGTTTTATTGATGAGTTTGTCCTTAATAGGGATAATTCTGGTACAGGTATTTTGGTTCAATTCTTCATTTAAAAATAATGAAGAACAGTTTAAATACCACGTTACACAAGTAATTGGAAATGTTGCAGATAAACTTGAGCAGCAAGAAGAATACAGTTTTTACGACAAATACAACCGTATAAAAGACAGTACCGGTAAAATTCCACAAAAGGAAGACTTACTTGAAGTATTGTATGTACAAAGAAACACAAAAACAAATAAAACAATTGTTTATTCTAATACTCTAAGCTCTGAAGATTACGATATAGACGGATCTCTTTTTAATAAAAGATTCAGCAGCGAAAGATTTAAAAATTTCAGCTCTAAAAGAGTAACAGAAGTTTATAATAATAACAACGGAATTGATAATAATAGTTTAGGTCAAAGTATTATTCCGGATCTTAAAATTGAAAAATCCGGAAGTTTAGATATTTTAAATAAAGTTCAGCAGCAGATTCAGTATAAAGACATTGCTTCATTAACCCCCATTGAAGGTCGAATTACAAAAGATAAACTGCATAAACTATTAAAAAAGGAATTAGAAGAATACGGTGTTAAAACCAAATTCGAATACGGAATTTACAGCAGCGGTGTTCCAACCAAAATTAAATCGGATGGATTTCACTATGACAAAGAAGCAACATATAATATTCCGATATATACTGATAACGAAGGGAACAGCCGATATGAATTATCAGTTACCTTCCCAAATAAAAAGAAATTTTTATTATCTGAGTTATTAAGTATTACTATTTTATCGATAGTATTTACATTAATTATAATAGTTGCTTACACAAGTGCATTAAATCAATTACTGCGTCAAAAACATATTTCTGAAATCAAAACAGATTTTATTAATAATATGACGCACGAGTTTAAAACACCAATTGCAACGATTAACTTAGCTCTAGATGCTATCAGGAGTCCTAAAGTAATTGAAGATAAAGAAAAAGTCTATCGATATCTTCAAATGATAAGGGATGAAAATAAAAGAATGCATGCCCAGGTTGAAAATGTACTCCGTATTTCTAAATTAGAAAAAAGAGAACTTGATATTACAAAAGAACCAACTGTAGTAACTGATATTATTGACGATGCAATCGAGCATGTAAATTTAATTTTAGAAGACAGAGAAGGTACGGTTGTAAAACACTATAATGCAGCAAGAACAACGTGTTTGATTAATGAAGTGCATTTTACAAACGTATTAGTTAATATTTTAGAGAATGCTATAAAGTATTCGCCGGGAACACCCGAAATTGAAATATTTACAGAAAATGTAAAAGATATGATCCTGATAAAAGTAAGAGATCATGGTTTAGGAATGAGTAAGATAGCTCAAAAACGAGTGTTTGAGAAATTTTACAGAGAACATACAGGAGACCTTCATAATGTAAAAGGACACGGTTTAGGTCTTGCTTATGTAAAAAGAATTGTCGAGGATCACAATGGACAAGTATATGTTGAAAGCGAAAAAGGAAAAGGTAGCACCTTTATAATAAAAATACCATTAATAAATTAAAATATGGAAAATACTAACAAAAGAATACTTTTAGTAGAAGATGACCTAAATTTTGGGGCGGTTCTTAAAGATTATCTAATGTTAAATGACTTTGAAGTTACTTTAGCTAAAAACGGTATGGAAGGTTTCGAGAAATTCAAGAAAGATGTGTATGATTTATGTATTCTTGATGTAATGATGCCTTATAAAGATGGTTATACTTTGGCTAAAGAAATTAGAGAAAAAAATAGTGAAGTGCCTATTATATTTTTAACAGCAAAATCTATGAAAGAAGATGTGTTAAAAGGATACAAAGCAGGTGCTGATGATTATTTAAATAAACCTTTTGATTCAGAGGTTTTATTAATGAAAATTAAAGCAATCATTCAAAGAAAATCTGCTGATACAAAAGCAGAACAAGTACAATTTGAATTTAACATTGGTAAATTCCACTTAAATTCAAAATTAAGATTCTTGACTTTCCAGGATGAAGAGCCAATAAAATTATCTCCAAAAGAAAATGAATTGCTTAAAATGCTTATTCTTCATGAGAATGATTTAATGCCAAGAGAATTAGCTTTAACCAAAATTTGGAGAGATGACAACTACTTTACTTCAAGAAGTATGGACGTTTACATCGCTAAACTTAGAAAATATCTAAAATCTGACGAAGATGTTGAAATCTTAAACATTCATGGAGAAGGTTTCAGATTAGTTGTAAAGAGCAAAGTTTCTGAATAATTAATTCACCTAAAAAATATAAGCCCTGAGAAATCAGGGCTTTTTTTTATGCCTAAAAAGTAAAAAGAAATTCAGCATAATCTTGTTTCGACTAAAAAGTATACACCCTGAGAAAACAAATTAAATTTGAATTTTTCATTTAAATTTTAATTAGGAGCAATTTCCTGCTATCCGCTTGTATCTTTTTCTTGCTAAAGAAGCAAGAAAAAGGATACCGCTTCTATCAGGGCTATAGGTTTAGTTTTCAAGTATATATTGTGGTTTTAATGAGTTCTAAAAAAGAAATAATTTATTTTTCGAAGAATTTTCTTTAAAATAAATTTGGAAAATCAAAAAACAATTCTGAATATTTGCACACGAAAAAATAATAACCCTTTTAAAAACGAAGAAAATGTTTGTACTTACATCGACATCACAAAGCTTTACACCAAACGGATTTGGTGCAGCTATTCTTCGTGGCTTATTTCAATCTTAGAAATATATTTTTAGATATATAAAAAAGCCCGAAGACATTTAGTTTCGGGCTTTTTTTATTCTAGACACTTCAAATTTTCCCGAAAACCGATTTTATTATTTATCTGAAAGGATAAAATGTTAAGTCTTTATGGCTTGTAATTTAATGCACTGTAATTTTTTTAATGGAAAATTATACGGTAGATGAGTATGCTTTATGTACTCGTTTTAAAAGTAAAAGAAGGAAAGAAAGATTAGTAAAGGAAGATTTTGAAAAACATTTAATTCAGTTAAGAAAACGGGAAAAGGAACTTTGGAAAAAAAGAAAAGACTTACCATTGATTCCGCTCGAAAATCCTTATCAAAAAGGATGGCAGCGCTGTTTTGTACTGAGAGAAGATGTAGTAAGATCAAGTGAAGCTGAATTTTACAGAACATTATTGGAAAAAATAAATACATGGCAGTTTTCTTCTGAAAAATCTTTTAAAAGAAAGAAAAAGAGAAAAAGAAAACATGTGTATGTTGAAAAACTCCAAACTGTAAAAGAATTCTCTGAATGGGAATGGAAAAGTCCAAAATTAGAATTGACAGAAAAAGAAAAAGTACATTTTTATAAGCGGGAACGTTGGTGCAGCAATTTCAAGCGAGATAAAATTCATTATGTGTTTAATGAGCCTTGGCGTTATATACTTCGCGTTAGCCCATACATGATAACGCATACAAAAATGGTCGATTCAGATTTGGAAAGTGAAATTCAGCTTCTTGAAAATTACATTGTTAATCTTGATTTGAGAAATAAAATAAACAGATTAATACACGGCAGCTCTCTGAAATGGAGTTATTATGAAAAAGAAAACCCAAAAGAGACAAGCCCAATTAAAAATAAAAGTCTAAACACTTTGTATCAACAATATTTAGACGAAATGATATAAATAATGGGAAATAAACTAACTGGAAAAGACCTGATTAAATTAGGTTTTCCAAAGAACAATTCAATAAATATCGCTTTAGGGCAGATAAACAGATATAGAAAAAGAGAAAAAAAGGAATCTATTCTAACAGAAGCAAAAGATGTTTTGCTAAATCCTGAAAAGTATGAAGGAAACGGAACCTGGGGAAAAGTTGCTGAAGGTTTAATTAAACCCGTTCAGGTAAGAATGCACCAGCTTAATAATACAAGAGCCCCTTTTACCATTTTTGGTGAAAATGAAATTGATCAGCAGGCAAAATTCCAATTGTACGATTCATTGAAACTGCCAGTTTCGGTTGCGGGAGCTTTAATGCCAGATGCACATTCCGGATATGGATTACCAATTGGAGGTGTTTTAGCAACAGATAACGCTGTGATTCCATACGGAGTTGGTGTTGATATTGGATGTCGAATGAGTCTTTCAATTTTTGATTTGCCAGCTTCTCATTTTAAAGGAAAAGAACATCAGTTAGAGGCAATTTTAAAAGACAATACAAAATTTGGAATGTATGAAACGCATGTGTCAAGAGTCGATCATGAAGTTTTTCATAAAAGCGAGTTTCAGGATATTCCATTGCTGAAAAATCTTTTACCAAAGGCCTACAAACAATTAGGAACTTCTGGAGGAGGAAACCATTTTGTGGAATTTGGAATTGCTAAAATTGAGAATCCGGAGAACGAATGGAAATTGGAAAAAGGTGAATATTTTGCTGTTCTTTCGCATAGCGGTTCGCGTGGTTTGGGTGCAAACATTGCAAAGCATTACACGTATTTGGCCACAAAACAATGTCCGTTACCAAAAAATGTACAGCATTTGGCCTGGTTAGATTTAAATACGCATGACGGTCAGGAATACTGGCTGGCAATGAATTTAGCCGGAGAATATGCAAAGGCCTGCCATGACGATATTCACAGACGAATTGCCAAAGCGATTGGAAAAAGGGTAGTGGTAACAATTGAAAACCATCACAATTTTGCATGGAAAGAAATGGTAAACGGCCAGGAATGTATTGTACACAGAAAAGGTGCAACGCCTGCAGGTGAAGGACAATTGGGAATTATTCCCGGTTCGATGACGGCACCAGGTTACATTGTAAAAGGTAAAGGAAATGCTGATAGTTTAAATTCAGCTTCGCATGGTGCGGGACGTTTGTTTTCGCGCGCAAAATGTAAAAGCACTTTTACGCAAAGCGAAATTAAAAAGGTTTTGAAAGCCAATGATGTAACCTTGATTGGCGGCAATATTGATGAAGCACCAATGGCATACAAAGACATCGAGAAAGTAATGGCGAATCAAACGGATTTAGTTGAAGTTTTGGGAACATTTACACCGAAGATTGTTAGAATGGACCGCTAAAAATTAAAAATTATGGAAAGATTTCAAGATGAAAATAAATGGTTAGGAAGTTTTGCAAATGAAATTTTTGTAAAATGTCCAAAATGTGATTCTAAATCGATAATAAGGTTGGGAAATACAGAAGAATATCAAAAAGAGTATTATAAGGGGTATATCTATATTCCAATTTTTGAATGTAAATCTTGTTTTTTTAAAGTTGATGAGCCTGTATATCAATATATCGCATATGGAAGCCCATACTGCAATAACTGTTTTGAACAATATGAATTTGAATCACCAGTTTTAAAAGAAGAACCTGAAATGTATAAGGCAAAATGTCCACATTGTAGATTTCAGGAAGAGTGGGAGCCTAAAATTAAATATATTCTCAAAAATCAAATAATTAATGATGGATTAAGAAGAGATCAATGGTATAATTTACCAATTTGGTTTCAAAAAGAAGTAAATGGAAATCTTTTTTGGGCTTATAATCTCGATCATATCGATTATCTCGAAAGATACATAAAAGCAGATTTACGAGAAAGAAACAATGATGGGAGTGGTAATGGAACTATGGTTTCGAGACTCCCACAATTTGTAAAAGCAGCCAAAAACAGAGAAAAGCTGCTCAAAATTTTAAAGAAATGGAAAGAATAATTCAGATAACAGCGGGTCGCGGACCTGCAGAATGCACTTGGGTTGTCGCTCAAGTGCTTAAAAAAGTTTTGGAAGAAGCACAAGATCAGAATTTAGATGTGGTTTTACTGCAAAGAGAGAAAGGAGAAGAGAACGGAACAATTGAAACCGCATCGATTTCTGTAAAGGGAAAAAATGCAGATCAATTTGTGAAATCTTGGATAGGAACGATTCAATGGATTGGGCAGAGTCAGTTTAGGAAAATGCATAAACGCAAAAACTGGTTTATTGGGATTTTTGAAATCGAACCGCAAAAAAATGCATCAGTTTCAGAAAACGACATTCAATATCAGGCGATGCGAAGTTCCGGCGCCGGCGGTCAGCATGTAAACAAAGTGAGTTCAGCAATTCGTGCAACACATATTCCAACAGGAATTGCAGTTGTGGCAATGGACAGCCGTTCGCAGCACCAAAACAAAAAACTGGCTACAGAAAGATTATTAAAAAAATTAGAAGACGAGAAACTAGTTCAGCTTAAAAATCACGTAGGAAAGCAATGGGAAAATCAGCTTAATGTAGAGCGTGGAAATCCAATTAGAGTTTTTACAGGAAGTGATTTTAAAAAGATTAAAGTTGAGAAAAGCTACAAAGGAACTCGTCAGAAATTAAAAAACGATTTACGAAATGAAAACAATTGATAAATACCTTTTTCAAGCCTTGGATAATTATCCGTTTTGGCTTGAAGGAACAATAGAATCTTTAGATTATGCTTTTTCTTATGACGATAAAAACACGATGGTTTTGTGTTTGTACGGAAGGATACAAGCAGAACAATTAATGAATTATGAAGAAGCGAAATTGTATTTTCAGCAGGCTTTATCAATTAATATTCATGCACTTGAAGTATATCCGTATTATTTAAAAACATTGATTTTAAATGAAGATTACGAAGAAGCGCAGAAATTAATAGATTTTGCTTTAAAGGTTAAAGGAATCAATAAATCAGAGATTTACATTAAAAAAGCAATTCTGTTAGAAGTACAGCATAAATTCAAAGATGCCTTAAAAGAAATTAAGCAGGCAAAATTATATTCTATTTTACATGACTATGATTCAGGAATTAGTGAAGTTGAGAAAAGAATTAAAGGTAAAATGGATTTGTTAAAAAAGAAGAAAGAGAAAAAATCTAAGAAAGGTTCTAAAAAGAAATTGAAATGATTTTAAACAAAAAAACGATGCAATTTTGCATCGTTTTTTTTTGTTCTATGAAGAATATTTAGATAAAGTTTGTCATTTCGACGAAGGAGAAATCTCCGCGAGTAACTCCGCAACGAATGTACAATCTTTGTAGAGCTTCTTGTGGAGATTTCTCCTTCGTCGAAATGACAATATTGTGGGAAAATAGGAAAGAAAACTTATTTATAAACTTCTTTTACTTCCAATGCAGCTCCAAAGCAAAACACGTTTTGTCGTCTTTTGTAATGCTGAATGTCGCTGTTCTATGATCGTCGTCTTCGCTTTCGTGAATTACCACGTTATCTTGTAACGAAAGCTCTTTCATGAAATTCATTTCAAAGCTTTTTACTTCTTGTTTTATGATTCTTTTTGGATCGACATGATCCAGGCACCATTCGAAGTATTTTACGTTATTGACGTGGTTTACAATATCTAAATCGGATAAATAGACTGTTTTTTCGAATACAGCTTCTTTTTCGTGGTTGATATTTATTTTAGAAAAACCTTCTGTTGTTGCTCTTTTTTCAGGGAACAATTCAAAATGTTCAAAAGGTAATGCCAATGCTTCTGGACGACGTGCTTTGGTGTTAAAAACAGCCCAATAGGTTTCGCTTCCAACAATCTTTTTTCCGTTTATGTACATTTCCAATGCACGAACAGAACGTGAATTTTCTAAACTGTTAATCCATGTTTTTACAGTTACAACATCCTGCCATTTTGGTAATGCTGTAATTTCGACACGCATTCGGCTTAAAACCCATGCCTGATCAAATTCCTGCATATCGGTAAAGCTGATTCCGCCAACTTCAGAATGTGCTGCAGCGGTTAATTGTAAAAGATTGCACAAATCGGTATATTTTAAGTAGCCGTTTGGTGTGCACTGCGTGAAATTAATTTCCCAGTCTTTGCTTAAAACTGATGTAAAATTGGGAGATATTGGCATTGTTAATTTTAGATTTTATATTGATGATTTTAGATTTTCTACGATGTAATGAATAATCTCATTTCTGTCAGTCGAATAATCAAACCATTTTGTGTTTTCATTTCGTTTGAACCACGTTAATTGTCTTTTGGAAAATCTTCTTGTGTTTTTTTTGATTTCTTCAATGGCAAATGGCAAAGTGAAATCTCCGTCAAAATAACTAAATAATTCTCTATAACCGACGGTTTGGAGTGCATTTAACGCTTTGTTGGGATAAAGTGTTTCGGCTTCTTTTAATAATCCTTCATTCATCATGATATCAACACGCTGGTTGATTCTGCTGTAAATGATTTCTCTGTCGGCATCTAAACCAATTAGAATAGGAGTGAAGTTTCGGTTATTTTTCTTTAGGTTTAAAAAAGAAGAATATGGTTTTTGAGATCCAATGCAGACTTCTACAAAACGCATCATTCGTTGCGGGTTTTGCAATGTCTGCGGATTTTCCAAAGTTATTTTTTGATAATATTCTGGATCTAGGTTTTTTAATTGTTCTTGAAGATATTCGATTCCAAGTTTTTCATAATTTGTATTTACTTCGGCGCGAACATTTGGATCTATTTCTGGAAATTCATCAAAACCTTTTAGAATGGCATCTACATATAAACCTGATCCACCAATAAGAATAACAAAATCATTGGCTTCAAACAGTTCTTCAATTTTGGCTAAAGCTTCTTTTTCGTAATCGCCAACGGTATAATTTTCGAAAATAGATTTATTTTGAATGAAATGATGCTTGGCAGAATTGAGTTCTTCCTGACTTGGAACTGCGGTTCCAATGGTCATTTCTTTGAAAAATTGACGGCTGTCGCAAGAAACGATTTCGCATTTAAAATGTTGTGCCAAAGCAATGCTCAAGGCTGTTTTGCCTATAGCTGTTGGTCCGACAATGGTAATTAGATATTTCATAATTTTTAGCCCAGATGGAAATGGAAACCCCGGACTTATATTTGTTGAATTTTTTTGGTGTAAAAGAGCGACCAACGGAAGCTCCTTTTATGCCTTAAAAAATTACAAATATAAGGAGGAGTTGGAATGTACAGCTGGATTAGCTTCTATAATTAATTATTTGGCAATTCGGTTCCGCATTCGTAGCAATATTTTGCGTTATCGAAATGGACTTGAGATTGACATTTTCTACATGTTTTTTTAGTGCCTACAAAACTACCTTTCAGACTGCTTTTGGCAAATTCGGCAGTAACGATTCCTGTTGGGACGGCGATGATTCCGTAACCTAAAATCATTACAAACGCAGCTATAAATTGTCCGAGTGGTGTTTGCGGTGAAATATCTCCGTAACCAACTGTTGTTAGGGTTACGATTGTCCAGTAAATTCCCATTGGAATGCTGGTAAATCCTGATTCTCTGCCTTCAACCAAATACATAACTGTACCAATGATTACGGTGCTGATTAAAACAAAATAAATGAATACCAAGATTTTTTCTTTGCTGGCTTCTATAGCTTCTTTTAATTGAAGGGATTGATGGTTGATTTGCGGAATATGCAAAATTTTGAATAATCGAAGAAAACGTAATGCTCTTACGATTGATAAAATACTTGCGCCAGGGAAAAAGATGGATAAATACATGGGCAAAACAGCCAATAAATCGATGATTCCGTAAAAGCTGAAAACGTATTTAACGGGTTTTTGTATTGAAATAATTCGCAATATATATTCTATTGTAAAAAATACCGTAATTACCCATTCGCATATCAACAATTGCTGGTGATATTTAGAACTGATACCTTGAACGGTATCCAGCATTATTAATAGAACGCTTAGTAAAATTAAACCCAGCAATACTAAATCGAACATTCGGCCTAATATGGTGTTGGTGCCGTATAGAACAATTTTGACTTTTTCTCTAAAGATTTCGTATTGTGATTTTATATTTTTCATATCCTTAAAGATAATGAAGGTTTCGATTTGTTAAAATTGAAGTATTTTTATTGATTTGCTTTTGCGGATATAACTCTGAATGATATTTTTTACATCGCGGTTATGCTGCATTGGGACCAGAATATTTTTTAAGATGTCGATATTCGTAATTTGATAATTAAGATCGTAATAGGCGTAACCTTTGTATATTCCGTTTTCAATTAGAATTGCACTTCGTTCGTTTACATTTCTACCTCTGTCTATCAATACTATGCTTTTGTTTTCAAAGCTGTTTTCTGAAATGAATTGCTGTACTCTTAAATTGTAAACTTCTGGCGTAACTTCGCCGATGCAGGCGCCGTCACATTCTTTGATTTTATATTGAAAACACTCTTTTTTGGTTTGATATAAACCTGTAAGTTTTTGGCACAAATGGTATTTTGACGTAAATCTGAAAAGTGCATTTTTTCCTTCTTGTAACGAAGCAAAAGAGGTAATTTCTTTTTTACGTCCGTCAGCTTTTTCCAGTCTTAAGTTGATATAACCGTTTGAATCTTTTTCGGCATATAAAGCTACAGGAAATACAGATTTTTTCTGCGAACGATTGTATCGTGGACGATTAACTTTTACTTCCTGGCTTTCTTTTAAAAGCGCGATTAATTCGCTTCCGGTTTCATCATACGTTATGGTAAAAACTTCTGCCTGGATTCTTTTGCTTTTGGTTGTAATTCCGGTAAAATGCTGATTGACTCTTTTTTTGATATTTTGGCTTTTGCCAATGTAAATTAAAGTTCCGTCTTCTTTATAAATATAGTAAACACCAGTTTTAGCAGGCATTTGATTTACAATATCCAAGAATTTTGGAGAAATTCCTTTTTCTACTTCCAGCTTTATAAAATCTTTTACGATGGTTTTTTCGACATCTTTTTCCAAAAGCATTTTAAACAGCTTTGTGGTTGCCATAGCGTCTCCGCTTGCACGGTGTCTGTCGGCCATAGGGATTCCAAGTGCGCGAACCAGTTTTCCTAAGCTGTATGAAGGCTGTTCTGGAATTAGTTTTTTGGCTAATTCTACTGTGCAAAGCGTTTTGGCTTCGAAATCATAACCCAAACGACGAAATTCGGTTCTCAGGATTCTATAGTCAAAAGAAGCATTATGAGCGACAATAACGCAATCTGTAGTAATTTCTATAATTCGTTTAGCAACTTCGTAGAATTTTGGTGCAGAACGTAACATAGCATTATTAATTCCGGTCAGTTTTACTACGAAAGGCTGAATGGGAATTTCAGGATTGACAAGGCTGATGAATTGATCAACTACTTCATGCCCATCAAATTTGTAGATAGCGATTTCAGTAATTCCCTCTTCATTAAATTGTCCCCCAGTGGTTTCTATGTCTAGTATTGCGTACATATTCAATGTCAATGTCAAAAATCAATGGCAATTACAATATCAAAACTCAATATCAATTTTGAAAATTGTTATTGTAATTGCCATTGTCATTGGTATTGAAAATTATCTTTTGTTTATTATCATTTTTGATGAAATTGCAATTAATTGCTCTACTTCAATCAGAAGTTTGCTTCTTTTGCTGTCATCTCCTTCTTTAATGTAATCTAGAATTTTTAATGAGTTTCTGGATTCTTTCAACTCTTTTACTACTAAGGAAACTTTAAAAATAAAATCTTTATCTGTAACTGTTCCTTGTGCTTCTCCAAAATTTAAAGATGCACTTCCAGATGATCTAATTAATTGATTTTTATAATATTCGTTTTCAAATAGTCTTTCTAATTGTCTTGTAAAGAAAATACATTCTCCAGCAAAACGAACTAATCGATCTTCAAAATTGAATATTTTTTCCATTTAAATTACCCTTATCTTTTTAATTGATATTGATTTTTGAAATTGTCATTGATATTGAAAAATTATCTGCCTCCAAAAATGCTGCTTCCAATGCGTACCATTGTGCTTCCGCATTCTATTGCCAATTGATAATCTCCAGACATTCCCATCGATATGGTGTTCAGGCTGCAGTTTTCAGTTTTCAGATTTTTTATCGAATTAAAAATGGATTTTAAATGGGTAAATTCTTTTTTTATCTGGTTTTGATCTTCTGTGAATGTTGCCATTCCCATTAAACCTAAGATACGAATATTTTTTAACTCTTTAAACTCCACAGAAGTTAAAAGTTCATTTAATTCGTTTTCGTCTAGACCAAATTTAGATTCTTCTTCAGCAATATATATTTGAAGAAGGCAATCTATTGTTCTGTTATTTTTTAAAGCTTGTTTATTGATTTCCTGTAATAATTTCAAACTGTCAACACCATGAATCAAAGTTACATAAGGAGCCATAAATTTGACCTTATTCGACTGAACATGACCTATCATATGCCATTGAATGTCTTTTGGCATTTGTTCCCATTTCTCAGTCATTTCCTGTATTTTGTTTTCTCCAAAAATGCGCTGGCCAGCTTCATAAGCCTGCATCAAATCTGAAACAGGTTTTGTTTTTGAAACGGCAACTAGAGTTACGTGTTCAGGTAAAGTTGCTTTAATTGTATTTAAATTCGATTGAATCGACATGATATTTCTTTTTTATAAAAACTGTTTCGAGATTTTCTCAGCTTTTTTGCTTTCGCTGTAATCGTAAAAACCTTCACCGGATTTAACCCCAAGTTTACCAGCTCTTACCATATTTACTAAAAGCGGGCAAGGAGCATATTTAGGATTTTTGAATCCGTCGTACATTACATTTAGAATTGCAAGACAAACATCAAGTCCAATAAAATCGGCCAATTGAAGTGGTCCCATTGGGTGTCCCATTCCTAATTTCATTACCGTATCTATTTCGTAAACTCCGGCAACTTTATTATATAACGTTTCGATGGCTTCGTTTAGCATTGGCATTAAAATTCTGTTTGCTACAAAACCTGGATAATCGTTTACTTCTACAGGAACTTTACCTAATTTTTCAGATAAAGTCATGATGATTTTAGTTACTTCATCGCTGGTATTATATCCGCGGATGATTTCAACCAATTTCATGATCGGTACAGGATTCATAAAGTGCATTCCGATAACACGTTCAGGATGTGCCACAACAGCTCCGATTTGTGTAATTGAAATAGAAGAAGTATTGGTTGCTAAAATGGTATTGTGCGAGCAATATTCGTTTAATTGCTTAAATATATTTAGTTTTAATTCAACGTTTTCAGTTGCTGCTTCTACTACTAAATCAACTCCAACAACACCGTCTTTTAAATCTGTATAAGTGATGATATTGGTAATAGTTTTGGCAACATCTTCCTGAGTAATCGTTCCTTTAGATAACATACGGTCTAAGTTGGCAGCAATTGTTGCCATTCCTTTATCTAATGATTTTTCAGAAACATCGATTAATTTTACGGTAAATCCGCTTTGTGCAAAAGTGTGGGCAATTCCGTTACCCATTGTTCCTGCTCCAATTACAGCTATTGTTTTCATTTTTTGCTAGATATTTTTTTATGATTTAGCCACGAATTCACCAAATAATTCGTGAATTCGTGGCTAATTTATTTTGATTTTTTTAAAACTATTTATCGAAACAATCAATAATTTGATAAGCAACGCGCAATGCATCTGTTGCCTGTTCAAGTGTTACAACTGGAGTTGTATTATTGTTAATTGCATCTGCAAATGAATTTAATTCATCTAAGATCGCATTGTTTTGTTCAACATCTGGATTCGTGAAATAAATTTGTTTTTTTACACCTTCTGCATTCTGCAAAATCATATCAAAATCTCCAGGGACTTCTGGTGCGTCTTTCATACGAACTACTTCGCATTTTTTCTCTAAAAAGTCAACAGAAATGTAAGCATCTTTTTGAAAAAAACGTGATTTACGCATGTTTTTCAACGAAATTCGGCTTGCTGTTAAGTTGGCAACGCAGCCATTTTCAAATTCGATTCTGGCGTTGGCAATATCCGGAGTTTCACTGATAACTGAAACACCGCTTGCATTGATGCTTTTTACTTTAGATTTTACAACGCTCAAAATAGCGTCGATATCATGTATCATTAAATCTAAAACCACAGGAACATCGGTACCACGCGGATTAAATTCTGCCAAACGATGTGTTTCTATAAACATCGGATTTTCGATCATTTCTTTTGTAGCGATAAAAGCAGGATTAAAACGCTCAACATGACCTACTTGTCCTTTTACGTTGTGTTCTTTAGCTAAAGCAATAATTTCTTCAGCTTCTTCAACTGTATTGGCAATTGGTTTTTCTATAAAGATATGTTTTCCTGATTTTATGGCAACTTTTGCACATTTGTAATGTGAAAGTGTAGGAGTAACAATGTCAATCACGTCGACAGCGTGAATAAGTTTGGCAATTGTGCTGAAATTTTTATAGCCAAACTCTTTTGAGATTCTTTCGGCATTTTCTTGATTTTCGTCGTAAAATCCAACTAATTCGTATTTGTCAGATTGTTGTAATAAGCGTAAATGTATTTTACCAAGATGACCAGCACCTAAAACTCCTACTTTTAACATGAGAATGTATTTTAAACAAAAATATAATTTATTTGTTTAACGTGAAAATGAATTCATCTAATTGTGAGTTATGAATTGTGAATTGTAAATTATTTGCTGTTACTTTTGACTTTCGATATTTAACTTTCGACTGTATTAATTTATTATTTAAAAATCAATATTTGAAA
Source organism: Flavobacterium johnsoniae UW101 (assembly GCF_000016645.1). Classification (NCBI taxonomy): domain Bacteria; kingdom Pseudomonadati; phylum Bacteroidota; class Flavobacteriia; order Flavobacteriales; family Flavobacteriaceae; genus Flavobacterium; species Flavobacterium johnsoniae. The sequence continues at coordinate 4,113,980 of NC_009441.1, read as the reverse complement.
TCCTGTTTTGTTTCTTATTTTTGCGAAAATAAAACCTACCCATTTTGAAAGACACTGCCAAACATCAAGGACTTCGTAATCAATTAGTAACCACTTTAGAGCAAAAAGGAATTACTGACAGAGCTGTTTTAGATGCGATAAAAAAAATCCCAAGACACCTTTTTTTGAATTCTAGTTTTGAAGATTTTGCTTATCAGGACAAAGCGTTTCCTATTGGTGCCGGGCAGACTATTTCTCAGCCTTACACGGTTGCTTTTCAGTCACAATTACTTGAAGTTAAGAAGGATCACAAAATCCTGGAAATAGGAACAGGTTCTGGTTATCAAACTGCCGTTTTATTTATGCTTGGTGCTAAAGTATATACGGTAGAGAGACAAAGTGAACTATTTAAAACAACATCTAATTTATTTCCGAAATTAAATATCCGTCCTAAACACGTTACGTTTGGAGATGGTTATAAAGGATTGCCAAATTTTGCACCATTTGACAGTATTATAGTTACAGCTGGTGCGCCATTTATTCCGCAGCCATTAATGGCACAATTAAAAATAGGAGGAAGGCTTGTTATTCCGTTAGGGGAAGATGTTCAGATTATGACTTTATTGATTAGAAAGAACGAAACTCAATTTGAAAAACATGAGTTTGGAGAATTTAGATTTGTTCCTCTATTAGAAGATAAAAATTAATAGAAAGCCTGGTTTTTAACCGGGCTTTTTTATTTTTCGACTAATTGTATTGCTCTTTTTAGATTTTCTTTTTCAATTCTAGTGATATAATTAATAAAAATTGATGTATCATTCTGGGTTTGGCTTTTCTCCAAAATAGAAAAATATTCATCGATGCTCTTTTGGTCTTCTTCTATTGTGGCGTATGTGTAATTGTATTGCGTTAAAATCCAGTTTAATGCTAAATTTGCCATTTGTAGATTTCCATTCTCAAAAGGCTTGATTTCAAGTATTTTTAAATGCGCTTCAGATGCAAGAATTATTGGATGAAGATTGTTTTTTTGTGATTCATGCCAATTGAAAAATAAATTCATTTCGCGTGTAATAACTGGATCATTTATATATTTTCCAGAATTTTCAGATTCAAATCCTTTGAAGATTAAATTATGAAGCAAAAGAAAATCTTTTTCATTTAAAGATGTTTTCTTTTGAGTTAAGTCTTTAATGTAAAACACTGCTTCTTGAAAATTAATGGCTTCAAGATGATTTTGCATGCTTTTTTCGGAAATAGTTAGTCCATCATTTATAACCAATTTGGTTTCTTCCAGTGTTAGTGGATTTTTATTTAAATGAATACTTTTAAAAACAAACTCTAATTCTAAAGTTTTTGAAATCTGACGGAGCTCAAAATGATTAAAGGAGTGGATTTTATTTTTTAAGATTTCAATTTCATCTAAAATATTTTGAATAGAAGATACTAAAGCAGAATTGATTTCTTTTTTGTTGTTTTGAATTTCTTGTTCAGCTAAAATTAAAGCTTTCAGTACAAGTTCTTCATCACCAATTTCATAAAGTATCTTTTCTTTAAGCCAGGTAACCATTAAAGTTTCATAATCAATTTCTAAAAGCTGAGATAATTTAATAACCTGATCTTTGGTTGGTTTTCGTGTTCCAGATTCAAATTTACTGATTAATGCCTGATCGATTCCGGCAAGCTGAGCCAATTCTCTAGTTTTTAACCCTTTTTGTTCTCTTGCATTTTTTAAAAGTGATCTCATTTTTGATGAAATTTAAAATCTTGACAAAATTAGTCATTTATTTAATCGTAAAAAAAGCAGCATTTGAGCTGCTTTTTATTTAGGTTATTTTGGAGGTAATGAACCGTCTTTTCTCATTTCTTTTACAACTGCCTGCATTATAGCATCTACAGTTTGTCCTACATCTGTTACGTAATCAGATCTTGTGGTTCCGGTCCAGATTAATTTGTTTTCTTTTAGCGAAAAAATATTGGTTTCTACCATGTAATAAGTTGTTTCCTGATAATATCCTGGATCGTAGAAAGCCGGTGAATACATTCCGTACCAGTTTCCAAAACCGTATCCGTACATTCCGGAATATAAACCATCAAAGCCTCCGTAATACATTCCTGTATAACTTCCTGGAACGTAAGTAGTTTCTTTTTCAGTACTTACTAAACGCATCGTGACAACCCCGTCAAAATTTTCATCTTGAAGGATTTTTAATTTTTGTTCCTGCGTAAGCTGTTTGGTAGTTTCGTTTAGATATTGATAGGAAGTTTTAAAAATAGGATTGCTTGCAGCGATTCTGTTTTCGGCAATTCTTCTTGAAGCTTCGTCTTTAACGAGAGCAACTACTAAGACTTTTTTAAAATGTTCCTGAGCAACTGTTATTTTTGGATCTCTCCAGCTGTTTACAATAGTTGTATTACTGCCGCAGCTTGAAAGTGACAGAATTACAATAAGTAGAATTAAGTACTTTTTCATATTTTACAGTTATATGTTTGTAGTAAAAATAACTATAAAATTTTGATAAACACAGATTTAAGTAATTAAATCCGTGTTTAGTTATATGCTTTTTTAATTCTGTCTAAGTCGCGTTTTGTATCCTGCTCTTTTAGAGATTCACGTTTGTCGTAGTTTTTCTTTCCTTTACAAAGACCAATCTGCAATTTTGCAAGACCTTTTTCATTGGTAAACAATTTTAAAGGTACAATGGTAAGACCTTTTGCCTGAACACTTTTATGAAGGCTTTTTAATTCTTTTTTATTTAAAAGCAATTTTCGTTCACTTCTTGATTTATGGTTGAATTGATTCCCAAATGAATATTCCTCTATATAAGTATTGATTGCAAAAAGTTCAATCCCGCTGAATTCGCAGAAGCTTTCTGTAATATTCGCTTTTCCTAAACGTATCGATTTAATTTCGGTTCCTGCCAAAACAATTCCGGCAGTATAGGTGTCGATTATTTCGTAATCAAACCGGGCTCTTTTATTAAGTATATTGACTGATTTTAACATGGGTACAAAAGTAAGAAAATTGCAGGAATATAAACTGCTCAAATATAATTAAAGATTTTTTTTAATCTATGATTTTAATCATCCTTCTCAAAAATGCTTACAAGTAAGTTTGTCCTGTAATTCAAAAACAAATTTATAATGAAAAAAATTGTAACATTAGTCAGTGTTGTGCTAATGGGCTTAACCGCTAAGGCTCAGGATTCAGCTCAAGGACTAAAAGGAGCTTGGTTTGCAACTTCTCAATTCGGTTATCAGCAGACAAAAACTGCAGACGAAAAAAACACGAGTTTATCTGTACTTCCAATCGTTGGTACATTTGTAACTCCATCTGTAGCCGTTGGAGCAGGATTCGGATTAATTAACATCAAAGCCGAGTCAAATGCAGGCACAGCTGCAAAAACAGATTTAATTGTTATTCAGCCTTTAGTTAGAAAATATTGGAATGTAGCTGGTTCATTGTACTTCTTCGGACAGGCAGCGATACCAGTTATTACCGGAAAAGAAAAAGAAAGCGAGTTAAAAGTTAATCAGGTAGGATTATCAGTATCAGGAGGTTTTGATTATTTCATTACAAAAAACTTCTCTGTAGAGTTCTCTTACGATTTGGCTAATTTTACTTCTACGACTCTAGAGCCTAAAAATGGAGAAAAAACGACTGTTACAAATTTTGGATTGGCGCATGTTGCAAATGTTGACCCATTTTACAATACAGCTTTAGCAGGAAGTAATCCAAATTTAACTTCTCCGCTTTCTTTTGGATTTAAATTCATATTCTAATTTAGCGGATTGTTTTAGGTCAATTCCGTAATTTTGCAAAAAAGACCGTGCTTTTTTAAGTACGGTCTTTTAGTATTATTTAATATATAAATTAAAATGGATAGCAAATCTAAAGATCCGCTTCACGGAATTACACTTCAAAAAATTGTTGAAACTCTGGTTGATTATTATGGTTTTGATACTTTAGGAGAGTTAATTCCGATAAAATGTTTTATATCAAATCCAAGCGTGAAATCGAGTCTTACTTTTTTAAGAAAAACAGATTGGGCAAGAAAGAAAGTGGAAGATTTGTATATAAAATCACTTCCTAAATTCAGCTGATTTACAATTTATAAGAAATCATCACACCCCCGCGGTACGGAAGCCATTCGCCACTTTTATTGTAGTTAGGGGCTTTTTCATATCTTCCGGGAGTACCATCATTATAATATCCATGATAAAAACCTTGGTGCCAGCCGCCGCCAACAAAAATATCAAGTAAAAATTTATCGCTGAGTTTTACATTATAACCAACTGTAGCACCTAGTCTATAACCAAAACCATCTTCATATTTGTTACTGTCCCAGTAATTCCATTTTTGAAGTTCATACTTATCTGCACCGACATGACCTCCGACATAAAAACCATTGTATTTTTCTTTAAAATGGTAACGGATTTCTGGAGTTGCCGTATAAAATTTCATAGGAGAATGACCATCAAATGATTCCCAAAAAGAAGCCATAACGTCAAAACTAAAAGTTGTTTTTTCACCAATACTGGTTTCAACTCCAATATTTGGTACGCCAACTAAAGCTGTTACACCATTAAATTTGATAAAAGTCTGACTTTGTAATTGAATAGATATAAGAAGAACGGTAAGGGCGAATATTTTTTTCATGGTATTTTAAATCGCAGGGAATAATTTATTTTGGGGCAAATATAACTCAACTAAGGCCTTAGTATTAAAGATTAACGGACTTTTAACAGGATTATTTTGGTCAGAAATAATTATATTTTTCTAATTATTTAGTAATGAGTAAATTACTTTATCGAGGAATTTTCCTTCCCAAAATTCGGCTTCTCTTAAATGAGCTTCTTTAACAAAACCGCATTTTTGTAAGACTTTTTCTGATGCGTAATTTTCAGGATCAATCACAGCTTCAATAGAATGTAATTTTAAATTTTCAAAACCATATTTTAGCAATACGTTTACTGCTTCAGGAATAATTCCTTTTCCGTGAAAATCTGGAGACAGCATATAGCCAATTTCGGCGCGGTAATTTTCAGGCTGCATTCTGTAATAGCCAATTATTCCTAAAAGTTTAGGATTGCCTTTTAAAGTTATTGCCCAATTGATACCAATATTTGTTTCAATTTTTTCTTCGATCATCGCAATGTGCAGTAAGGCGTCTTCATTGTCTTTTACTAATGGTCTTGGAATGAATTTCATAGTTTCAGGATTCGATCTCAATTCGAATACTTCGTTAACGTCATCATTTGTAATTCTTCTTAAAAGTAAACGCTCGGTTTCGATTACAGGAAATGGATTAAAATTGAATTCTAACATTATGATACTATTTTAATACTAAATTGAGAATGGAAAGATTGATCGATTTCTAAAACCAAAATACCTTCTTTTTTAAATAAATCACCTGAATTATCTGCAGTGTCTGAGTAGCCAAACCATGGTTCTATACAAACAAATGGCGCCTGGTCTTTAGTCCAGATTCCTAAGCTTGGAAAATCTTCAAAATCAACCTGAACGTAAGGTTTTTTATTTTCAAGTATAGTTAATGAATTTGATTCTAGTGTTTTAAAAACTAAAGCATCATTTTCAAAAAGTTTATAAGTTAACGGAACGACATTTTCTGTAGTTTTTAGAGTTTCGGTTTTATTTGAAATTAGATCATTCTCTAAAAGATTATACTTTAAAGGTTCCTGTTTTTCAAATTTAAAAGAATAGTTCTCGAAATTTTCAGGAAGCGCAATTGCCGGATGTGCTCCAATAGAAAAAGGCATTTTAGTTTCACCTTTATTAATTACGATATATTCTATGTTTAAAGAAGTGTTTTCAAGCGTATAAATAAGCTGTAATTCAAATTCGAAAGGGTACTTTTTTAAAGTTTCGGCATTTGATTCTAACGAAAAAACGGCACTATTTCCTGTTTTCTCAACCAATTTAAATTCCATATCTCTTGCAAAACCATGTCTTGACAGCTGATATTCTTTTTTGTCAATAGTATAAGTATTGTTCTTTAATGTACCTACAATTGGAAACAAAACAGGTGAGTGTTTACCCCAAAAATCAGGATTTCCTTCCCAGATATATTCTTTGTTTTGATTGTCTTTTAAAGAAAATAATTCTGCTCCTGCATGTTTGATAGAAGCTTTAAGTATTGAGTTTGATATTGTTGTATCCAAAATAATAGAATTGAAATAGAATTAAGTTTTAAATCGTGATGTAAATATATTTTATAAATTTTGTTTTTTAGGAAAAATACTCTGAATTATTTTTTTGATAAAATTTTGCTAAAATTAAATTTAAGCTTAACTATTCCTCTGCAAATAGCTTTTTTTTTCATTAATTTGCTACATAAACAGCTAAAAAATATGAAAAAGCAATCTGCAAAAGCCATACTAACCGCGGCTTTATTTTTTGGGATTTCTTCGGTCTGGGCGCAGCAAACGTCTCCGGCGGCGACAGCAAATCCGGTAAACAATTATAATTATCACGATGCCTTTGGTCCGCATTTTTATACAAAAAATGGAACAACGACCCGTACAGCAAGCGGTCAGCCGGGAGCAGAATACTGGCAGAACAGAGCCGATTATCAAATCACAGCAAAATTAAATGGTACTACAAATGAAATTGTAGGTACAGATGAAATTACATATACTAATAATAGTCCTGATAAATTAGGTTTTCTTTGGTTGAATTTAGATCAGAATTTATTTAAAGAAGATTCTAGAGGAAACGCTGTTGTGCCATTGACAGGAAGCCGTAACGGAGCTCAAGGGCAGGTTTTTGACGGAGGAAACAAAATTAAATCTGTAAAAGTGATTTCCGGAGGGAAAAACAAAACAGAAGTTACAGCAAAATATATCGTTACAGATACTAGAATGCAAATATTTCTTCCACAGGAATTAGCAGCAAAAGGAGGTTCTGTAAAAATTAAAATCGAATTTTCATTCATTGCGCCATTTGAAGGTTCTGACAGAATGGGGGTTTTGGAAACTAAAAACGGAAAAATCTTTACAATTGCACAATGGTATCCTCGTATGTGTGTATACGATGATGTACGCGGATGGAACACAGCTCCTTATTTAGGAGCTTCAGAGTTTTACTTAGAATATGGTGATTTTGATGTAAAATTGACAGTTCCGGGGAATCACTTTGTAGTTGCTTCTGGTGAATTAATAAATGGTCAGGAAGTGTTTTCTGCAGATCATTTCAAAAAATATAAGGATGCTGCAAACAGCGATAAAACAGTAACAATTCGTTCTGAGCAAGAAGTAAATTCAGCTTCAAATGCAAATGCAGGAACAGAGAAAACATGGCATTATAAAATTAAAAATGCGCGTGATTTTTCTTGGGCATCATCTCCGGCTTTTATCTTAGATGGAGCAAAAATTAATCTTCCAAGCGGAAAAAAATCTTTAGCATTATCTGCTTATCCTGTTGAAAGTGCCGGACAAGGTGCTTACGGACGTTCTACTGAATATGTAAAAGCTTCAATCGAACATTATTCTAAACAATGGTTCGAATATCCTTATCCTGCTGCTACAAACGTGGCTGGAAATGAAGGAGGAATGGAATATCCTGGAATTGTTTTCTGCGGATGGAAATCTAAAGGACAAGATTTATGGGGAGTTACAGATCACGAATTTGGGCACATTTGGTTCCCAATGATTGTAGGTTCAAATGAAAGATTATTCGGCTGGATGGATGAAGGATTTAATACTTTCATCAACTCATTAAGTACAGCTGCTTTTAATAATGGAGAGTACAAAGAACCGGCAACAGATTTACACGAGCAGGCTGAACCGTTTACAAGACCTGATTTAGAAACTATTATGAGTTCTCCTGATAATATGAAGGAAGCAAATATTGGGATGTTATGTTACTTTAAACCAAGCGCAGGTCTGGTGATCTTGAGAGAACAAATTTTAGGTAAAGAACGTTTCGATACTGCTTTTAGAACTTATATTGAGCGTTGGGCTTACAAACACCCGCAGCCGGATGATTTCTTCAGATCTATGGAAAATGTAGCAGGAGAAGACTTAAGCTGGTTCTGGAGAAGCTGGTTCGTAAATAACTGGCGTTTTGACCAGGGAATCAATTCAATTAAATATGTAAAAAATGATCCTGCAAAAGGAGTTATTATTACTGTTGAGAATTTTGATAAAATGCCAATGCCGATTGTTTTAGATGTTAAAACAAAAAGCGGTAAAGTAAGCAGAGTAAATCTTCCTGTAGAAATTTGGCAGCGTAATAACAGCTGGTCTTTCAAGCACAATTCTACAGAAGAAATTGAAAGCATCACTTTAGATCCAGATCACGCTTTTCCAGATAATAATGCATCAAACAATGTTTGGACAGCTGGAAAAGGTAAAGTAGAAAAAGATGTAATTTTAGATCCATATTTAGGAATGTTTTCGACTTCAAGAGCACCTCTTAAAATTGAAGTTACAGAGAAAAACAGCACAATGTATTTTGAAATTACAGATTTTCCGAAGTTTTCAGTTAAACCAGTAGAAAACGAAAAAGACACATTTGAGTCTAAAGGAGCTGGTTTAAAATTCAAATACAATGAAGCAAAAACAGGTTTTGATATGATTGTTACAGGCAGCGGGCAAGTGATTCCGTTTACAAAAAGCTAAATACAAAACTCCAAATAATTTAAACCCGATGGTATTTTTACTATCGGGTTTTTCTTTTGTTTAAACTTTTCAGAGTTTCAAGTTTATTTAGTCAAGTTAGAAAAAAAAGAAAACCTCAGAACCTTAGTAACTTAGAATCTTAGTATCTCTAAAAATAACTTTTCATTAAAAAAATGTTAGAATTTTAATTTTTTGTTTTGTAAATAAAAAAAAGATGTACTTTTGCACCGATGAATAAAATAAGTTTACATATAACTTCTTTGTCACGGACAAACTCACCGATTACTTCTCCCGAAGTACGGACACTATCTCTATAGTGTTCACTGAGTTTTATAGCCGTATATTTATTCATATCCATTTTTCATTTTGAAATCACATAATTTGTCCATTGGACAAACATATCCTAAAAGTATTTATTATTTTGTAAATTTTCTTAGTCAAGTTTTTGATTTAGAGAGTGTTACTTTTGTTTTGCTTAATTTTATTGGATTCAATTCTGGATTTCAAACTAAACAACATGCTTTAATTTTTAACTCTAACTTCAATTATTGAAATGAAGATCTCTATTGTTGTTACCCAGGAAGAACACTTCAAATTCGCACAAGAAATCTGCGATACGATAGAATCATCTGCCTTGTTAAGAGGTACGGGGATTGCTAAAAGAACTCCTGAGTACATTCAGAAAAAAATGTCGAATGGTGATGCGATGATTGCTCTGGCTGATGGAAAATTTGCAGGTTTTTGTTACATCGAAAGCTGGGAACACGGAAAGTTCGTGGCACATTCCGGCTTAATTGTACACCCTGATTATAGAAGTTTAGGATTGGCAAAAAAGATAAAATCAAAAGTATTTGATTATTCTTTGCAGCGATATCCAGATGCTAAAATATTTGGAATTACAACCGGTTTGGCAGTAATGAAAATTAACTCTGATTTAGGGTATAAACCAGTTCCGTTCTCAGAATTAACAACCGATCCAAGTTTCTGGGCAGGCTGTAAAACCTGTACTAACTTCCCAATTTTACAGAGCAAAGAAAACAAAATGTGTCTTTGCACCGGAATGTTATACGACCCAAAAGAAAAACAAAAAACACCGCCGAGACATCCTTTTAATGAGACTGTTTTAAGCAGACTTAAAAAAATCAAACAGGCTTTATTCTTAAACAAAATATTGTCATTTATTTTTTTATTCAAAATTTAATCAAAAAGAAATCTCAAACTGCTATATACGAAAGTATTAGCCTAAATTATAAAAAATGAAAAAAGTAGTATTAGCTTATAGCGGAGGATTAGATACCTCGTATTGTTTGAAATATTTAAAAAACGAAAAAGGTTATGAAGTTCATACCGTTCTTGTTGATACAGGAGGGTTTAGTGCAGAAGAATTATCAGCTATAGAAAAAAGAGCTTACGAATTAGGAAGTGCGCAGCATGCTAACTTAACAATTTTAGACAAATATTACGATAAAGCTATAAAATACCTGATTTTTGGAAATGTATTAAAAAATAATACATACCCATTATCAGTAAGTGCAGAGCGTGTTTTTCAAGCAATTGAAGCTATAAAATATGCAAAAAAAGTTGGAGCAACTGCAATCGCTCACGGAAGTACAGGCGCAGGAAACGACCAAATTCGTTTCGATTTGATTTTCCAAACTATTGCTCCAGAAATCGAAATTATTACTCCAATTAGAGATTTAAAACTTTCAAGACAAGAAGAAGTTGATTATTTGGCTCAAAACGGAGTTCACTACTCTTGGGAAAAAGCACAATATTCTATCAATAAAGGACTTTGGGGAACAAGTGTTGGAGGAAAAGAAACTTTAACTTCTGGTCAGCCATTGCCAAGTGAAGCGTATCCTTCGCAATTGCAAAAAGAAGGTGAAGAAAAAATAACACTTCATTTTGAGCAGGGAGAATTAGTTGGTTTAAACGGAAAAACGGATAAACCATCAAATAATATTGTGGCTCTTGAAAAGCTGGCAAGTGCTTATGCAATTGGTAGAGATATTCATGTTGGAGATACAATTATAGGAATTAAAGGTAGAGTTGGTTTTGAAGCAGCAGCTCCGTTAATTATTATCAAAGCGCACCATTTATTAGAGAAACACACTCTAGGAAAATGGCAGCAATACTGGAAAGAACAATTAGGAAACTGGTACGGAATGTTGTTCCACGAAGGTCAGTTCTTAGATCCAGTAATGAGAAATATTGAAACTTTCTTGCAAGACACACAAAAAACAGTAAATGGAACAGTAACTGTTTCATTAAAACCATATCATTTCTCACTTGACGGAATCGAATCTGAAAATGATTTAATGAACACAGGTTTCGGTCAATACGGCGAAATGAACAATGCCTGGACATCTGACGATGCAAAAGGATTTATCAAGATTTTAGGAAATGCACAAAACATATTCTCATCTGTAAACAAATTAGATCATGATTAATGTCGGAATTATTGGTGGTTCGGGCTACACGGCCGGAGAACTCATCAGAATTTTAATGTATCACCCAAAAGTAAACATCGATTTTGTTTACAGTACAACAAACGCCGGGAAACCGCTTTCTGTAGCGCACCACGATTTGATGGGTGATATTGAAATGAATTTCACAGCTGAAATTAATCCAAATGTGAACGTTGTTTTCTTGTGTTTAGGACATGGAAAATCGATTTCATTTTTGAAAGAAAATCAGTTCGCAAGTCACACCAAAATCATCGATTTAGGAAATGATTTCAGATTGAATAAAGACGCTCATTTCGAAGGAAAAGATTTTGTTTACGGATTGCCAGAGATCAATAAAGCGGAAATCAAAAAGACAAATTATATCGCCAATCCAGGCTGTTTTGCAACTGCTATTCAGTTGGCTTTATTACCTTTAGCAAAACACAATTTGTTGAATAATGATGTTCATATTAATGCTACAACCGGAAGTACAGGAGCAGGAGTAAGTCTTTCAGAAACTTCTCATTTCAGTTGGAGAAACAACAATATGTCGCATTATAAAGCTTTTGAGCATCAACATTTGGGAGAAATCGGAGAAAGCTTAGTTCAGTTGCAAGACGATTTTGACAGCGAGTTGCTTTTTATTCCGAATAGAGGAGATTTTCCAAGAGGAATTTTTGCAACCTTATATACATTATGTGATGATAGTTTGGAACAATTGGTTGCAAAATATGAAGAGTTCTATAAAAATGAGCCTTTCGTAACTGTTACCACAACAAACATCAACATGAAACAAGTGGTGCAAACGAATAAATGTATTATTAGTTTATTGAAAAAAGGAAACCGGGTTCTTATAACATCAATTATCGATAACTTAACCAAAGGTGCTTCAGGACAAGCGATTCAAAACATGAATTTAATGTTCGGTTTAGAAGAAACCACAGGTTTACATTTGAAACCAAGCGGATTTTAATTTTAGTTGATAGTTGTTGGTTTATAGTTGATAGATATCGAACAAAAACCAACAACCATCAACCATCAACAATAAACTAACAACTAAAAAAAAGATGAACTTATTCAACGTTTACCCATTATACGACATAACTCCAGTAAAAGCAGTAGATTGTACCATTATTGACGACAAAGGAGTAGAATATTTAGATTTATACAGCGGACATGGTGTGATTTCTATCGGACACACACAGCCGGATTATGTAGCAAAATTGAAAAATCAATTAGACCATTTAGGATTTTATTCGAATGCAATTCAGAATCCTTTGCAGGTAGAATTGGCTCAGAAATTAGGAAAACTTTCTGGTCTTGAAGATTACGAATTGTTTTTATGCAGTTCTGGTGCTGAAGCCAACGAAAATGCTTTAAAATTAGCTTCTTTCCACAACGGAAAATCAAGAGTTGTAGCTTTTGATAATTCTTTCCACGGAAGAACTTCTGCGGCAGTTGCAGTTACTGATAACAAAAAAATCGTTGCGCCATTAAATGCACAACAAAAAGTTACTTTTTTACCACTAAACCAAATCGAATTAGTTGAAGCTGAATTAGCTAAAGGAGATGTTACAGCAGTAATTATCGAAGGAATTCAAGGAGTTGGAGGTTTAGACCAAGGAACAACAGAGTTTTTTCAGGCTTTAGAAAAAGCATGTAAAAAACACGATGTTGTTTTTATTTTAGACGAAGTACAGTCAGGATACGGAAGAAGCGGAAAATTCTTCGCTTTCCAACATCACGGAATCAACGCTGATATAATTTCAGTTGCGAAAGGAATGGGGAACGGTTTCCCTGTTGGAGCGATTCTAATTTCTCCAAAATTTGAAGCAAGTTTTGGATTATTAGGCACTACTTTCGGCGGAAGCCATTTGTCTTGTGCTGCAGGAATTGCAGTTTTAGATGTAATTGAAAAACTGGATTTACAGAAAAATGTAAATGAAGTTTATGAATATTTCTTAGAAAAAATCAAAGAAGTTGACGGAATCAAACAAGTAAAAGGAAAAGGCTTAATGCTTGGAGTAGAGTTTGATTTTGATGTTGCAGCTTTAAGAAAGAAATTAATCATCGAAAAACACATTTTTACAGGAAGCGCAAACAATAAAAATCTATTAAGAATTTTACCGCCTTTGACTGTCAAAAAAGCAGATATCGATACGTTTGTAAAAGCTTTAAAAGAAAGTTTAGAAGAATTAAAAAACTAATTCTCGTTACGTTAAACCTGACGGGTTTTTAAAACCCGTTAGGTTTAAAATAAAGTTTCCGAAAAAGAAACAACCAAAAAACAACCAACCCACTTGAAATTATGAAACCATTATCAATTGAAACACGTAATGCGGTTTTGCGGACTATGGCAAAGCTGGTCGAGCAGGAGCGGAATGAGATAATCTTGACTAATCAGGAAGATCTTGCCGATTATGACGGCTCAGATTTAGCGATGGAAGAACGCTTAAAAGTAGATGATAAAAAAGTCAACGAGATGATTTTATCATTAAACCAACTAGCTTCACAGGAAGATCCTGTTGGCGTTGAGCGTTTTCATTTTACTCATGATAATGGAATAAAAGTGGTCAATAAGACTGCTGCTTTTGGAACGATTTTAATTATTTATGAATCCCGTCCAGATGTTACCATAGAAGCGGGAGGAATTGCCTTTAAATCCGGAAATAAGATCTTATTAAAAGGAGGAAAAGAATCTTTAAAATCAAACTTAAAAATCGTAAGTCTTTGGCATAAAGCTTTAGAAGAAAATGGAGTTTCAAAAGACTGGGTGGAATATCTGAATTACAATAGAACTGAAACCCAGACATTTTTAGAAAAACCAACTCAAAAAGTCGATTTAATAGTTCCAAGAGGCGGAGAAAAACTAATTGAGTTTGTAAAAGCGCACGCCACTTGTCCCGTAATTGTAAGCGGACGCGGCAATAATTTTGTTTACGTTCATGAAGATGCTGACACAGATTTAGCTTTAAAAGTAATTTTAAATGCTAAAACAGCTAAAATTTCGGCTTGCAATGCTTTAGATAAAGTTTTGATAAGTTCTAAGCTTCCAAATTTTGAAGGTTTCGCAGCAATGTTAATTGAAGCTTTAATTGAATCAAAAGTAGAAGTTATTGTCGATAAATCGTTAGAGTATTTCGAAAATACCAAGACGATCGAAAACGAAGACATTTGGTACGAAGAATTTCTGGATTATAAAATCGTAATAGGAACCATCGATTCTCAGGATCATGCTATTGATATGATTAATAAATACTGCGGAGGACATTCTGCAGCAATTATTACGAGAGATAATGAAGCTGCACAACAGTTTATGGAATCAATAGACGCTGCAGCAGTTTACCAAAATGCTTCAACCCGTTTTACAGACGGCGGACAATTTGGTCTTGGCGGAGAATTAGCAATAAGTACTGATAAATTACATCAACGAGGTCCAATCGGTCTTCAACATCTCGTGACCAATAAATGGTACGTTTACGGAGAAGGACAGATTAGATAATTTTAGAGTTCAGATTTTAGATTGATGATTAACGATTTTTGATTTCAGATTATTGGAATTTGGAATTTAAAAAATTGATATTTATTTAAAGATATAGCTTTGCGAACTTAGCGTTTGTAAACATAAAGTATATAGAAAAACCTTGCGCACTTTGCGGTTAAAAAAATCGCAGCAAAACAACAACAATGGGTAAGAAACGGATTTTATTAAAAATAGGAAGTAATACTTTAACCAAAGAAACCAATCATATTTCGCGGGGAAAGATTGAAGACCTCGGAATACAGATTGCTGCTTTAAATGACGAATATGAGTTTATCATAGTTAGTTCAGGAGCAATTGCAGCAGCAAAGCAGTTTGTGAAACTTGATAATCAGGATAAAGATGTTTTTGTAAAACAGGCTTTGGCTTCAATTGGACAGCCTCATTTAATGCGGATTTACAATGAAAATTTTAAGGATTTAGGATTAAATACTTCTCAGTGTTTGCTTTCTTATTCTGATTTTGAAAAAGAACAGACTAAAAAGAACATTGTAAATACAATTAATGTATTAGTTAAAAACAATTATATTCCGATTATCAATGAAAATGATACCGTTGCCACAGATGAGATTCGGTTTGGAGATAATGATAAATTAGCGGCTTTAACAGCAGTTCTTTTAAATGTTGATATTCTGATAATTGCCACTAATACAAACGGAATTTACACAAAGAATTCAATTCATGATGAAAATCCGGAGACGATAAAATTGGTAAATGATTTAAAATCACTCGAAAAAGAAATCGGCGAATCAAAATCATCACACGGAACAGGAGGAATGCAATCTAAAATAGAAGCAGCAGGAATTTCAAAAGCTGCCAACATTGAAACCTGGATTGTCAATGGACTGAATGATAATTTTATTTTAAAGGCACTCAAGGACGAAATTCCTTTTACCAAGATTGTGTAAAAAGGTTTAATTGTTTAATCGTTAATTCGGTTAATCGATTAAAAAAGAACATTAAAAAACAAAAATGGATAAAAGTTAGATTTGTTTAAGCAGTAAAACGATTAAACAAATCAACGATTAACCGATTAAACAAAAAAACAATGAACTACATCTCAATAAAAGATATCGACTCATTATCAAAATGGGTTAAAAGCGCGATCAAAATCAAAAAAGATCCGCTTAAAAATAAAAAACTAGGTAAAAACAAAACCTTAGGAATGTTATTCTTCAATCCGAGTTTAAGAACGCGTTTGAGTACACAAAAAGCGGCTTTAAACTTAGGAATGAATGTTATGGTAATGAACTTTACCAATGAAGGCTGGACTTTAGAATTTGAAGACGGAGCGGTTATGAATTCTGGTGCTTCAGAACATATTAAAGAAGCTGCAGAAGTAGTTTCTCAATACTGTGATATTATCGCAATTCGTGCTTTTGCTGGTTTGGTTGATAAAGAAAAAGATTATCAGGAAACTGTAATTTCAGGATTTTTGAAATACGCTACAGTGCCAATCGTAAACATGGAAAGTGCGGTTCGTCACCCATTGCAGTCTTTGGCAGATGCCATTACTATGGAAGAATACAAAACCAAACACAAACCAAAAGTGGTTCTTTCTTGGGCGCCGCACCCAAAAGCTTTGCCTCAGGCAGTTGCGAATTCATTTGTAGAAATGATGCAGATGCAAAAAGACATGGATTTTGTAATTACACATCCAGAAGGTTACGAATTAAGCCCAGAAATCACACAAGACTGCAAAATCGAATACGATCAAGATAAAGCTTTTGAAAATGCCGATTTCGTTTACGTAAAAAACTGGAGTAATTTCAACGATTACGGAAAAGTAACCAACAGTGATCCAAACTGGACAGTTACGGCAGAAAAAATGGCTTTAACCAACAACGGAAAATTCATGCACTGTCTTCCAGTTCGTCGTAACGTAATTGTAAGCGACGAAGTTTTAGATGGAGAAAACTCAATCGTAATCGAACAAGCGAATAACAGAACGTATTCAGCACAATTAGTTTTACAAAAGATTCTTAAGAAAATTTAATTTAAGGTGCAAAGGTTCAAAGTTGCAAAGTTGCAGAGGTTTAAGATCTTGAGAAAAACCTTTGTACCTTTGTACCTCTGTACCTCTGTACCTCTGAACCTTAAAGATAATGAATGTATCAGTAATAAAAATAGGTGGAAACATCATTGATAATCCAGCAGAATTAGAGCAATTCTTAACTGATTTTTCTAAAATTGAAGGCTATAAAGTTTTAATTCACGGAGGTGGAAAATCGGCTACAGAAATGGCGCAGAGTATTGGTTTGGTTCCGCAGATGATTGACGGACGCCGAATTACAGATGCTCCAATGCTTGATGTTGTGGTCATGATTTACGCAGGGCAAATCAACAAACATATTGTGGCACAATTGCAGGCAAAAGACAATAATGCAATTGGTTTTTCTGGTGCTGACGGAAATTTAATTCAATCAACAAAAAGGAATCACCCAACAATCGATTATGGTTTTGTAGGCGATGTAAAGCAAGTGAACACGAAGTTGTTGGCGACTTTATTAGAAGCTGGTGTTGTTCCTGTTTTCTGTGCGATTACACACGATAAAAACGGACAATTGTTAAACACCAATGCTGATACCATTGCAAGCGAATTATCAATTGCATTATCGGAAGTTTTTGATGTTACGTTGACGTATTGTTTTGAAAAACAAGGTGTTTTGCTGGATTCAGAAGACGATTCATCTGTAATTACTGAAATCAACGAAGCATTATACAATAAGCTGAAAGAAGAAAAAGTAATCCATTCCGGAATGATTCCAAAACTGGATAACTGTTTCAATAGTTTATCAAGAGGCGTACAGAAAATCAAAATTGGGCATCACAAAATGCTTCAAAATCCAGATGTTCTGCATACGACGATTACATTATAAAAATGTTGCCACAAATTGACACTAATTTTGTCTGTTAAAAGAGAAAATAATTTTAGACGCACATCAAAAAGTTTATTTTGATTTTAAATCTGTGATAAAAAAATAATGTTTGAAAATCCGTGTAATTAGTGGCAAAAAAATAGAGCGCACGAGGTATTTTAAATAAATTTGCGCAAGTAAAAATGGTCAAAGGAAAGCTCAAAAACTTTGTTGCTTTGCCCCTTTGAGCCTTTGAACCTTATTAAAATGAAAAACATAGATACGCTTACTCAGGAAGCAATTAGTTTATTAAGAAGCTTAATCGAAACCCCTTCGTTTTCAAGTGAAGAAGATCAGACGGCTCTTTTAATCGAAAATTGGTTCAATCAAAATGAAATTCCATTCAAGAGAGAAAACAACAATGTGTGGGCTTTCAACAAATATTTCGACGAAAACAAACCAACACTTTTATTAAACTCACATCACGATACTGTACGACCAAATCAGGCATACACCAACGATCCGTTTAAAGCAATCGAAAAAGACGGAAAATTATTCGGATTAGGAAGTAATGATGCAGGCGGATGCCTGGTTTCGTTATTAGCAACATTTGTACATTTTTACGAAAATCAAAACCTATCCCATAATATTGTAATTGTGGCTTCTGCCGAAGAAGAAAGCAGTGGAAAAAACGGTTTAAACAGCGTTTTAAAAAGCTTACCAGAATTAGATTGCGCGATTGTAGGAGAACCAACGTTAATGCAATTAGCAGTTGCAGAAAAAGGTCTTTTAGTTTTGGATGTAAAAGTAAAAGGAACTGCGAGCCACGCTGCGCATCAAAACGACGATAATGCATTATATAAATCAATTCCGGTAATGGAATGGTTTAAAAACTATAAATTCGACAAAATCTCAGATGTTTTAGGTCCTGTAAAAATGACCGTAACGCAAATTAATGCAGGAAAACAGCATAATGTTGTACCGTCAGAATGTGATTTGGTAGTGGATATTCGTGTAACAGACCGATATACCAATGCTGAAATTCTAGAAGTAGTAAAAGCAAATGTAAATGCCGAAGTAACGCCAAGATCAATGCATTTAAATGCATCGTCTATTCCAATTGAGCACGGTTTGGTTCAGGCTGGAATCGCATTAGGAAGAACAACGTATGGTTCGCCAACACTTTCTGACCAATCCGTTTTAAGCTGTCAGTCTTTAAAATTAGGACCAGGAGAAACATTGCGTTCGCATTCAGCTGACGAATTTATTTTTGTAAATGAAATTGTAGAAGGAGTCGACTTGTATATTAAAATACTAACTGATTTCTTTAAATTATAATTAAACCCGACAGGTTTTTAAAACCTGTCGGGTTTCTAAAAAATAGTACCTATGAAACTTTGGGAAAAAGGAATACCAACAGATAAACAAATCGAGCAATTTACAGTAGGAAACGATCGTGAATTGGATTTGGTTCTCGCAAAATACGATGCTTTAGGTTCAATCGCACACGCCAAAATGCTGGGTCAGATAGGTTTGTTAACTGAAGAAGAAACAACTTCTTTAGTTGATGCATTAAACGAAATTATCGCAGATATTGTAGTTGGAAATTTCGAAATCGAAGACAGTTTTGAAGATGTACATTCTAAAATAGAATATCTTCTAACCGTAAAACTAGGCGATGCCGGAAAGAAAATCCACACCGCACGTTCTCGTAACGATCAGGTTTTAGTTGATGTTCATTTGTATTTAAAAGATGAATTAAAAGTAATAAAAGAACAGGTAAAAACTTTGTTTGATTTGTTGATGGAATCGGCAGAAAAACATCAAAATGTTTTATTGCCAGGATATACACATTTGCAAATTGCAATGCCATCGTCTTTTGGAATGTGGTTTTCTGCTTATGCAGAAAGCTTGATTGATGATGTTACAATGTTGAACGCTGCTTCAAAAATTGTAGACCAGAATCCGTTAGGCTCGGCTGCAGGTTATGGAAGTTCGTTTCCAATCAACAGAACCTTTACAACGAAAGAACTAGGCTTTGAGACTTTAAAATACAATGCTGTTGCCGCACAAATGAGTCGAGGGAAAGCAGAAAAAACGGTTGCTTTTGCTATGACAAGCGTTGCAGGAACGTTGTCAAAATTTGCAATGGACGTTTGTTTATATATGAGCCAGAACTTTGATTTTATAGGTCTTCCGGCGCATCTTACAACAGGTTCAAGCATTATGCCTCATAAAAAGAATCCGGACGTTTTCGAATTAATCAGAGGAAAATGCAATAAGATTCAGGCACTTCCATACGAAATCACTTTAATTACAAATAATCTTCCAAGCGGTTATCATAGAGATTTACAGCTTTTAAAGGAAGGTTTGTTTCCGGCAATTCAAAACCTGAAAGCTTGCTTGGATATTGCAATTTTCTCAATTAAAGATATTACAGTAAAAGATCATATTTTAGAGGATAAGAAATATGACTACTTGTTTACAGTTGATACTTTAAATGAAATGGTTGTAGAAGGAATGCCGTTTAGAGATGCTTACAAAGCAGTTGCTGAACAATTGGAAGCAGGAACGTACAAATCTCCAAAAGCAACAAAACACACACACGAAGGCAGTATAAATAATTTATGTCTTGACGCAATAAAAGATAAAATGAAAGCAGCTTTTTAAAGCTGTATTATTTAAATAATGAAGCCGGTTTGTTACCAATACAAATCGGTTTTTTTATTTCTTCAAATATCTTTTTTGAACTAAGAAAATTCGGCTTAAATTGGTTAAATTTGAAAATTGATTACTTATATTAAAAATATGACACAATTTGAAGATCAGGCATCTCAGGAACTCTATGAGAAAAATCTAATTACTGAAAGTCAGTTTCAGGAAATAAAAGAGTATCGAAGTCTGAATATTTTTTCTCTTAATGTAGAACTAAAACTGCTGCTTTCTATTTCAGTTTTAATGTTTACTTCCGGAATAGGAATTCTTATATACGATAATATCGACAGCATTGGTCACATAGCGTTATTGTCTATTTTGTTTGCTGTTACGTGTGGGTGTTTTTATTATTGTTTTAAAAATTCAAAAGGTTTTCAAAAAGATGAAACTACATCAGAAAGTCCGTTTCTTGAATATTTAGTTTTAACAGCAAATGTTTTAACCTGTATTTTTATAGGATACCTTCAGGTTCAATATAAAGCATTTGGAACGCATTATGGTTTGGCAACTTTGGTTCCTACAATTGTCAGCTTTGTTTGTGCTTATTATTTTGATAACAAAAGTGTTTTGACAATTGCAGTTACAGGTTTGGCTGCTTATGTTGGTTTTTCGGTAACACCGCAGGATATTTTTAATGGTAATAATGATTTTTATGCCAATGAAAGTTTAAGTTATTCAGCGATAATTCTTGGTATTTTATTAATATTATGGACAGTTTATAGTTTTAAAATTAAATTAAAAACACATTTTGCGTTAATTTATCTAACGTTTGCTTTACATATTATAAGTGTTGTTTCGATAAGTAATATGCTTCGTGAGGAAATAACCTGGCTGCTTTTCTCTTTAATTTTAGCCGGATCATCTTTTTATTTTTATAAAG
Organism: Flavobacterium johnsoniae UW101; assembly: GCF_000016645.1. Classification (NCBI taxonomy): domain Bacteria; kingdom Pseudomonadati; phylum Bacteroidota; class Flavobacteriia; order Flavobacteriales; family Flavobacteriaceae; genus Flavobacterium; species Flavobacterium johnsoniae. Next base: position 4,092,920 of record NC_009441.1, on the reverse strand, counting down.
TAAGTCATGAGCTAAAAGCAATTTCGCTTTATGTTTTCATGATTCTATACGCTTATATTGGTATTAATATTTTATTGTATAAAATTTTGCAGCATGCTGATAATATTCCTGACATATGGGTTTTATTTTTCATGTTATTACCTATGTATTTCATTGGTTCAATAGTATTGTTTATAATGTTGATTAAAAAATTCAATAAAGAAATAGTAAAATGATAAAATACGATAAAAATTTACTGAATAATTTATTTTTGACAGAAGAGGCTGATTCTCTTGAAAATGGAGGGTTTATAAGTAAAGATCAAAAGAAAATTATTAGAAATCAATTACCTTCTTTTAAAATTCAAAACAACATTTTAGTTCGTTTAGGATTTTTTGTGCTGGGATCATTTTTATATTCATCGATTTGTAGTTTAGTAACTGTAATTGGATTGTCTGGTGAAGAATTTTTTTTTAAAATTTGCTGCTTTCTTTTTGCAGGTGTTGGTATTGCCGGCGCAGAACTTATAACGAATCAAAAATTTTATAGACACGGCTTAGACGATGCTTTTATTTTGGGAACACTTTTGAGTATAGGAGGAGGTGTTTTTGTAATTACAGAAGATTTTGAAACAGTTCTAACTCCTGCTATTTTTGTAGCAATTGCTTCTTTTTTAACTTACAAAAGATACCTGCATTTATTATCTATGCTTGTGTTCTGTTTTGCTTGTTCTGCCGTTTTGTTTTTCGGAATGTTTGAAATTGGAAATATTGGAAAAACAATTTTGCCTTTTGTCGCAATGCTGACTTCGGGTGTGTTTTATTTTTTTACTAAAAGAAAAATTAATAATCTCAAAGAAGTTTACTATTATAATGGCTTATTATTAGCTAATAATTTCTGTTTGATTTTATTTTATCTTTCTTGTAATTATTTAGTTGTAAGAGAGCTTTCATCAGAACTTTTAGGAGTTGATGTGCAGCCAGGACATGATATTCCTTTTGCTTATTTCTTTTACGCTTTTACATTTATTGTTCCAATTGTATATTTGGTTCAGGCATTAAGAACGAAAAACAGAATTATGCTCTGGATTAGTTTTGCTGCAATCGCTTTTACTGTTTTTACAATCCGCTTTTATTATTCTGTTTTACCAATTGAAGCTGCATTAACTCTGGGCGGATTAGTAATGTTTGCAATTGCTTTTTTCTCAATCCAAAAATTAAAAAAGAAAGAATCTGGACTAACCTTTAAACCAGATCGAATCAATCATTCAAATGCTATTTTAAATGCTCAAACTTTAATTGTAGCTTCAACTTTAGGTATGAAACCAGGAATTAAAACCGAATCTCCAATGGATTTTGGAGGAGGAGGATTCAGTGGAGGCGGATCTGGAGAAAGCTTTTAATTAATTATTAATTGTGAATGGTTGATTGTGAATTTGAAAATGAAAACTTATAACAAAAAACGCTGAATTTATATTCAGCGTTTTTTGTTTTTTTAATGAAGAATCTTAATCGAGATATGCTTCGTATTCTTCTATTTTAGTTTGGAAACGATTTTCTAAATACGTGTTACCGCCTTTTAATTTTTCCAGAATAATTGCTGCTTCAGCTTTATAATTTCTCCTTTTTAAATTGTCCCAGGTTTTGGGAGGTTTTTGTAAATTGGTAATTCTGTCCGCTAATTTTATGGCCCAGACTTCTTTTCTCAGCTTTAAAATTCGGTCTAAACTATCCAGCATTTTTTCTTCTTTAGGTAAATTGCTGTTTTTTGTAAGAGCAGAAACGCCTTTGGCAATTTCCAATCCAAATTCAATTTCTAATTCCTCAAATGTGGTGTTGGTATCTTCTAAAGTGTCGTGTAATAAAGCAACCTGCACCGCAAAGTTTAAATCAAAATTATCAGTATGATTCGATGCAATCAGGATTTCCATCGCCACATTACTCAAATGAATAACATACGGAAGATTAGAATCAGTAATAGTCTGATTATTTTCTAAATGCTTTATAGTGGCAAAAATTATGGTTTTTTGGTAAGCTGTTTGAACATCCATTCAGTTAATTTTAGAATTATTAAACTTTACTTTTCAAAGCTTCGGCATCAATATCACTGTGCGAAACATTGTAAACAGCTTTTCCGTTTTTAATTAAAATTAACTGAGGTGATTCATGATAAACTCCAAATCTGCTGGCAATTTCATTTGAAATGTCTCTGTGAGCAATTAAATCCAGAAAATAAGCATCAACTACACCTTCCAGATCAAATTCTCTTTCAAATTGTTTTAATGCCATACGGCTGATACTGCATCTTGTACTGTGTTTAAAAATAACAACCGGTTTTTCATTAGAAATGGCTTCTATTTCCATTAACTGAAGAATATCAGTTAATTCTGTCCAGTTTACTTTACTTTTTGATGCTTCTGAGTTCTCTGAACTTCCGAAGATTGAATTTAAAAAACTCATATTTGGCGGTTTTTATGACTTTTTGACATTGAAAAATGATAAAAATCACGTTTTTAATGTCATTTTGTCTTTAGTTTTACTATGGAATATAATTTGTCTATTCGAGTACAAAGTTAGATTATTTGAGTCAAAAATGTATCTCAATAAATTGTAACTTTAATGTAATCGAATATTTCAAACAAAAAATCAATCAAATCGAAAAAATATGAATATAAACAAGTTTACTATTAAATCGCAGGAAGCCATACAGTTGTCTCAGCAATTAGCACAACGAAACGGCCAGCAGCAAATTGAAAATGAACACATTTTCAAAGCTATTTTTGAAGTTGATGAAAACGTTGCGCCATTCATTTTGAAGAAATTAAATGTAAATGTGCCTTTGTTTTTACAAATTTTAGACAGTACAATTCAGAGTTTTCCAAAAGTTTCCGGAGGCGATGTTATGCTTTCGAGAGATGCAAATAAAGCTTTGAACGAAGCAGAAATTATTGCACAAAAAATGAACGACGAATACGTTTCGATCGAGCATTTAATCTTGGCTATTTTTGATTCAAAAAGTAAAGTTTCTCAAATTTTAAAAGATCAGGGAGTTACAGGAAAAGGTCTGAAAGCAGCAATCGAAGAACTTCGTAAAGGAGAGAGAGTAACTTCTGCTTCTGCCGAAGAAACCTATAATTCATTAAATAAATACGCTAAAAATCTAAACGAATTAGCACGTACAGGAAAATTAGATCCGGTTATTGGCCGTGATGAAGAAATTCGTCGTGTATTACAAATTTTAACTCGTCGAACTAAAAACAACCCAATGCTTATTGGTGAACCCGGAGTTGGTAAAACCGCTATTGCCGAAGGTTTAGCACATAGAATTGTAGATGGAGATGTTCCTGAAAACCTGAAAGATAAAATCGTTTTCTCTTTAGATATGGGAGCTTTGATTGCCGGAGCAAAATATAAAGGAGAATTTGAAGAACGTTTAAAATCGGTTGTAAAAGAAGTTACAGCCGCAGAAGGTGATATCGTATTGTTTATTGATGAAATTCACACGCTTGTAGGTGCAGGTGGAGGAGAAGGCGCAATGGATGCGGCTAATATCCTGAAACCAGCTTTGGCGCGTGGAGAATTAAGAGCAATTGGTGCTACAACCTTAGACGAATATCAAAAGTATTTTGAAAAAGATAAAGCGCTTGAAAGACGTTTTCAAAAAGTATTAATCGATGAACCAGATACTGAAAGTGCTATTTCAATTTTACGTGGTATCAAAGAAAAATACGAAACGCATCATAAAGTTCAGATTAAAGACGAAGCAATTATTGCAGCTGTTGAACTTTCGCAAAGATATATTACCAATCGTTTTTTACCAGATAAAGCGATTGACTTAATGGACGAAGCTGCTTCTAAACTTCGTATGGAAATCAATTCAAAACCTGAGGAATTAGACGTTTTGGATCGTAAAATCATGCAGCTTGAAATTGAAATCGAAGCGATTAAACGTGAAAAAGAAGAAAGTAAGCTGAAAATTTTAGGTATGGAATTGGCCAACCTGAAAGAAGAGCGAAACGAGATCTATGCAAAATGGAAACAGGAAAAAGATATCGTTGACGGAATTCAGGCTGTAAAACACGAAATCGAAGACTTTAAATACGAAGCAGAACGCGCAGAACGTGATGGTGATTATGGAAAAGTAGCTGAAATTCGTTATGGTAAAATAAAAGAAGCACAAGAACGTCAGGAAAATTTGCAAAAGCAGTTATTGGAATTTCAATCTGGTAATTCTTTAATAAAAGAAGAAGTTACAAGAGAAGATATTGCAGAAGTTGTAGCAAAATGGACTGGAATTCCAGTAACAAAAATGCTTCAGACAGAGAGAGAAAAACTATTGCATCTTGAAGATGAATTACACAAACGTGTAGTTGGGCAGGAAGAAGCGATTGAAGCCGTGAGTGATGCCGTTCGCAGAAGCCGTGCCGGTTTGCAGGATATGAAAAAACCTGTTGGTTCATTCCTGTTTTTAGGAACAACCGGAGTTGGTAAAACGGAGCTTGCAAAAGCCTTAGCCGAATATCTTTTCGATGACGAAAATGCGATGACTCGTATCGATATGAGTGAATACCAGGAACGTCATAGTGTAAGCCGTTTGGTTGGTGCGCCTCCAGGATATGTAGGTTATGATGAAGGAGGTCAGTTAACAGAAGCTGTTCGTAGAAAACCTTATTCTGTTGTACTTTTAGACGAGATCGAAAAAGCACATCCGGATACTTTCAATATTTTATTGCAGGTTCTGGACGAAGGACGTTTAACAGACAATAAAGGACGTCTTGCCGATTTTAGAAATACGATTATTATTATGACTTCAAATATGGGAAGTAATATTATTCAGGAGAAATTTGAAAACCTAAAAGGAAGCGTTGAGGCAGCAACTGAAGCCGCTAAAAACGAAGTTTTAGGATTATTAAAGCAAACTGTTCGTCCTGAGTTTATCAACCGTATCGATGAGATTGTAATGTTTACACCGCTTACTGTAGAAAATATTTCAAGAATTGTAAGTTTACAGTTAAAGAGTGTTACTAAAATGCTGGCTCTGCAAGGTATTACAATGGATGCGACTCCAGAAGCGATTGCTTATCTGGCAGATAAAGGTTACGACCCTCATTTTGGAGCGAGACCTGTAAAACGTGTAGTTCAAAGAGAAGTCTTAAACCAATTGTCAAAAGAAATTCTGGCAGGGAATATTACAACAGATAGTATTATCTTATTAGATGCTTTTGATGGCAATTTGGTTTTTAGAAACCAGACTGAAGAAGCTAAATAATTAAAGAGATGCACAGAAGGTGCGTCGTCAATGATAAGAAAAACACTAGTAGAAATGCTGGTGTTTTTTGTTTATCAGATTATTATCTTATTTGTAAAATCTTTTTCATGTAAGAATTATTATATATTTGAATAATCAAATTAATCAACAGTTAAATCAATTATATGAAAGAAAACCAACAAACTTTTTTATTGTTTTTAATTACTTGTATTTTCTGCATAACAAATAGTTATTCGCAGGAAAGCTTAGTAGTTACAGGAGGAAATGCTTCTGGTGCTGGCGGTACGGCAAGTTATTCTATTGGACAAATAGCGTATACAGTTTTATCAGGATCGGATCAAAACGCTATTCAGGGTGTTCAACAGCCATATGAAATAACAACCTTAGGCAATAATGAATTTGCCGAAATTAAGCTTACAATGACAGCTTATCCAAATCCGGTTATTGACGAGCTTAGTTTAGTTGTTAATGACGATATACTAGATGATTTATCTTATGGTGTATTTGATATAAATGGAAAAACTGTATCACAGAATCTAAAAGTAACAACTTCAGAAACCAGAGTTTCAATGCAGGGACTAAATCAAGGGGTTTATTTTTTGGTCATAAATAAGAATTCAAAAAATATTAAAACTTTTAAAATAATAAAAAAATAACATTTTAAACCGCAGAAAAATATATGAAAAAAATTACTCTAGCATTATTATTAAGTTCTTTTACAGTTTTATTTGCACAGGCTCCGCAGAAGATGAGTTATCAATCTGTTATTCGTAAAGCAGACGGAACATTGGCAGCGAGTACATTAGTGAATATAAAAACCAGTATTTTATTAGGTTCAGCAACAGGAACGGCTTCTTATGTTGAAACACAAACTACCACCACAAATACTAATGGATTAGCAACAATAGAAATTGGAGGCGGAACACCTGCTTCTGGAACTTTTGCCAATATCAATTGGGGAGCAGGATCACATTTTATTAAAACCGAAATAGATCCAACAGGAGGGAGTAATTTTACTATAAGCGGCACAAGCCAGCTTTTAAGTGTACCTTATGCTTTATATGCAGGCTCTGCTCAAAAACAAGGTAAAACAAGTATTGTATTAACAGGTGATATTACAGATGCACAAGCTGTTACACAATTACAGAATGAGTTAGGACCAAATACAGAAAATATTTATGTTTTAGGGACGACAAACCTTACAAATCTGGATTTAAGTGCTGTAAAGAATGTAGTTAATTTATCTGTAATGGAAAATTTAAAATTAGCTGCAATAAATTTTAATAATCTTAGTGAAATATATAATGAGTTGAAGATAGAAAATAACGATAAATTAGCAGCATTGTTATTTCCTGCTTTAAAGGCGGTACATGGATTCGATACCTATGTTTCTAGAAATTTATCATTAGTGTCAATTTCCTGTCCTGTATTAACAAAATCAAAAAGCATCTATTTTCGAAGAAATCCTCTTTTAAGTTCTATAGATTTGCCTTTATTGGTTAAAGTTCATAATGGTGAAGCAAGTCTTAATTTTGATGAAAATGCACTTCCAAGTTCTCAGGTTAATTTAATTTTAAGCAGATTATTAAATATTTCTCCAGCTTCAGGAACTTATATTCAACTGCAGTATCAAAACCCTCCTGCACCGCCTACAGGACAAGGTCTTATCGATAAAACAACTTTAATAAACAGAGGTAACAGCGTTGCAACAGATTAAAGATTTGTTTTAGAATAAATATATCTAAAACACCAGCAGAAATGCTGGCGTTTTTTTGTTTATAACCGTGAATAATGAAACTTTTTTCAAAAGTCATATAAGTGAAATTTTTTGTTTAATTCTCAAATTTACAGTAACATAAAACAAATTATCATGAACAATATATTTAGAGGATTAATCGCCGGATATGGCGCAAAAAAGTTAGGCGGAGGGTGTTTTGGAACCATATTAGTTTTTATTATTATCTGGCTGTTATTAGGGCAGTGCAGTTAAAAATTAAATCCAATTTTAGTTAAAGAGATTCGCATAAAAAGTAGTAGATTCGCACAACTAAACATTAAACAAAGACAAATATAATGGCATCAGGTTTTTTCGTACTATTAGACGATATAGCAGCAATTATGGACGACGTTGCAGTAATGAGTAAAGTTGCGGCAAAAAAAACAGCAGGAATTTTAGGAGATGATTTGGCGGTAAATGCCGAAAAAGCTTCGGGATTTGCATCTTCAAGAGAACTCCCGGTTTTATGGGCAATCAGTAAAGGATCATTGCTTAATAAAATTATTATTCTGCCAATCGCATTTCTGCTAAGTGCCTTTTTACCAGTTGCAATAATTGTCATTTTAGTTTTAGGAGGATTATTTTTAGCATATGAAGGTGCCGAAAAAATATACGAATTTGTATTTCCTCACAACCATGAAGGATCTGAAGGAATAACCGAAGAAACTTTGACCGAAGAACAAATACTTGAAGCCGAAAAAGGTAAAATAAAATCAGCAATTATAACCGATTTTATATTATCTGTAGAAATCGTAATTATTGCTTTGGGTACGGTTATAGACCAGCCTATTACACAGCAGATTATTGTAACATCAATAATAGCCTTGATCGCTACTATAGGAGTGTATGGTATTGTAGCTCTTATTGTAAGAATGGATGAAGCAGGGTATAAGCTTATTAAGTTTAGTAAAGGAGAAAAAAGTATTTCAAAATTCATTGGAAATATCTTAGTAAAAGCACTTCCGTTGGTTATTAAAGGGTTGACTATAATAGGTACAATTGCATTACTATTAGTTGCTGGCGGTATCTTTGTACACTATATTCCGTATTTTCATCATTTAGCAGAAAAAATTAATATCCCTTCCATAATAAAGGAATTTGTAATTGGGTTAATATTAGGTTTCGTTGTTTTAGGATTTGTAAATTTGTTCAAAAAGATTTTTAAAAAGAAAATAGCATAAAATTCACGTCAAAATATACTTTAAAGAAAACATCAGTTAATAGCTGATGTTTTTTTTTGTTTTTAGGAGCAGATTGAATCATTTTCAAAAGAAGCTTTAGTCCCGCTCTTCGTTATATCTTTCCTGCTAAAGAAGCATGAAAAGGATATCACTTCGATCGGGGCTATTGAGAAAATTTTTATTTTTCATAAGAAATAATGGTATTTTTTAAATATTTTTTTATAAAATAAGCTATTGATTTATAGTTGTTTAATGATTAGTTGAAATTTTTTAACATTTTTTATAAGCAACCTTTGCAACCAAGCGAAGTCTTCATAGTAATTAACAATTAATTATTATTTTATATGAAAAGTTTTAGATTAAAATTATCTTTAGTAGTATTATTTTTATCAATTGGATTTATTTCTTGCAGTAGTGATGATGACAAAGTAGAATCGACAGTAAAAACAAAAACAGCATTTGTAACCGAGATTAAAGGTTCAGCAACTGGAAAAGTAAATGAAGAATTAAGTTATGATATAACTTTTGTTGTAGATAATGCTTGCGGAGAATTTGATAAAATTACAGAAACGACAATTGGCTCAGATAAAGGATTGCAAGTTGTAGCAAAATATCTATCAGATGTTTGCACACAACAAGTGCCAGATCCTAAAAAAACTGTTTATAAATTTAAGTCGAGTGCAAAAGGAACTTTCGAAATTAAATTCAGAAAATCAAAAACAGAATTCCTTACCCAAAAAGTAGTGATTGAATAATACCAAGCTTAGTTTATTTGTTTAGATTGACAGCCATTTTACAGCGATTTTAATCCATGTAAAATGGCTTTGTTTTTAGATTGATATAAATTATTTGCATTATTTGAAGCAACCTTTGTAATTTAGCACCATCTAGATAATATAGATAGAACAAATTAATCAATTTTATATGAGAATTTTTAGAATACAATCAGTTTTAGCAATGCTATTTTTAGCGGTTTCTTTTGTTGCTTGCAGCAGTGATGATAATAACGGAAATGAAACGCCTCAAACTATTTCAAGAGCTGTAAATGTTACTGCTATCTCGGGACCAGCTACAGGTAAGATTGGAGTTGATATTAATTATGATATATCTTTTATAGTAGATAATGCTTGCGGTCAATTTGATCGAATTAGCAATATTTCAATCGGTAAAGAGGAAGGGTTTCAAGTTGAAGCGAAATATCCAATCGGGACTTGCGCTAACGAAACACCAACTGCTTTACATACCGTTTATACCTTTTCACCACAGTCAAAAGGAACTTTTGAGATTAAATTCAAAAAATCGGAGACAGAATTTTTAGTTAAGACATTGGTTATTCAGTAATTTTTTAATAATAATATTATATAAAAAAACTGCAGTAAAAAATAGTAGTAGTAAGGTAAAATAAGAGGGCTTTTTTAAAGCTCTTTTTTTGATCATAGTTGAAACTGTAAACTTTGCCATTCCTTTAAAAAATACTATTTTTGCATTCTAAATTTTATGTCATGTCGAAAAGAAAGTATAAAATATCAGTTATTCAGTTAAACCTGAATGATGTAGCCGAAAACAATCTTAAAAAATGTATCAGCTGGGTAAGAGATGCTGCAAGCCAAGGAGCAGAGGTAATCTTACTTCCTGAATTATATAGCAGTCATTATTTCTGCCAAAGTGAAGATGTGGATAATTTTGCATTAGCAGAACCACTTTACAGTACTTCATTTATTGCTTTCAGCGAGTTGGCAAAAGAATTAGGAGTGGTAATTATTGTTCCTTTCTTCGAAAAAAGAATGGCAGGAATTTATCATAATAGTGCATACATTATCGATACAGATGGTACAGAAGCTGGTCTATACCGTAAAATGCACATTCCGGATGATCCGCATTTCTATGAAAAATTCTATTTTACCCCAGGTGACTTAGGTTTTCAGGCAATCGAAACTAAAAAAGGAACAATTGGAACATTAATATGCTGGGATCAATGGTATCCAGAAGCGGCACGTATTACTGCTTTAAAAGGTGCTGAGGTTTTATTTTATCCAACAGCAATTGGATGGCATCCAAAAGAAAAAGAGCAATATGGAGAAAACCAATACGGAGCATGGATGAATGTAATGAAAGGCCACGCCGTTGCAAATGGTGTTTTTGTTGCAGCAGCAAACAGAATTGGTCTTGAAAAATATATTGAAGGAACAGAAGGAATTCAATTTTGGGGAGCGTCATTTATTGCAGGACCTCAAGGAGAAATTTTAGCTCAGGCTTCTCATGATAAAGAAGAAATCTTGATTGCTGAGGTTGATTTAGATTTACAGGAAAATGTTCGTCAAAATTGGCCATTCTTTAGAGATAGAAGAATTGATGCTTTTGGTGATATTACAAAAAGAGCGATCGATAAATAATTCAGTTTATTTAAAATATAAAAAGGGTAAAATTGATATTTTGCCCTTTTTTTATAAGCTTCGAACAAGCGAATATTTATAACAAGAAATACACATTTGCATAAAGCTCCAGAGGTGCAAAATATTTATAGAATTTCAATAAGACAAATAAAAAAAGCTCCAGCGGAGCGACATATTTTTTACAATCTAATAGATATCACTCCGCTGGAGCTTTATATTGTAAAACATTATTCTTTGCTATAAATATTTTGCTCCTCCGGAGCTTTAATTAGATATTCATTAACTAGAAAGAAATCTATTGTCTGTTATATTATTAAACAAAAAGGCGGTTTCAAAATTATTGAAACCGCCTTTTTAAATATATAGACTAAGATTATTTTACTTGGAAAGTAACTCTTCTCACGATTTGACGTGCTTCTTTAGAGTTTTTGTTAACCGAAGTATCTTCTCCGTTAGCAATTACATTCAATCTTGAAGCATCGATTCCAGCGTTTACAGCTACTTTTTTCACTGCTTCAGCTCTTTTTCTTGATAATTCAGTATTGTAACTTGTTTTTCCAATTTCGTCAGCATAACCAATAATGTCAGCAGATTTTCCTGGATTATTTTTCAAATATTTCACTAAGAAATCAACACCAGATAAAGAAGCATTTGTAGGTTTAGATGAATTGAAATCAAAATAAACATTTACATAACCACCGTTAATTAACTCTTCAACTGTATTGTTTGTAGCAGTTCCGCTGCCTTTCTTTTCGTAAGTTTTATCTAAATAGCTTTCTAGCTCATCCGGCACACCATTTTGATTTGTATCAATAGATTGTCCTTTTGTATTAACAGCAACTCCTGCAATTGTATTAGGCTCTAAATCGTATAAATCAGCAACTCCGTCTTTGTCTGAATCGATAAGACCAGTTTCGATTAAGTCCACTCTTTTTTCCAATTCACCAATTCTGTCTTCTTCGCCAACCCAGTCAGCATGTTTTTCGTTTTTACCTAAGTAAAAAGTTAAACCAACAGAAGCGTTTAATAATACACCATCAAAAGAACCTGTAGTAGTATTACCCATACCGTCAAAATTCCAGTTTTGTCTTCCATTCACAATTCCTGTAAGGTCACCAGTCAAAGCAACTCTGTTACTAAGTTTGATTTGTCCTGTAATACCTGCGATTCCGTGAGCCATATAATCCTGCCCTCCAAATCCAGTTTCAGTACTAATTTGCGAAACCCCAAAACCACCATGTGCCAAAATACCAATTGTATTTGTCCAGGTTTCAAAATTTAAAGCACGTCCTACGTTAACAACCCCCTGAAAACTGGCTCTAACATAGCGGCTTTCAAAATCAGGTGTGTTTTTCTTTTCTTTAAACTGGTCGTAACCTACATCTAATTTTACCCCAAACTTAGGATTAAACATATATCTTACACCTAAATCACCGTGAAAGAAATTTAAAGATTCTGTAGTATAACCTGCAGTCATTGCACGGGTTGGTTTATTAACACCACCATTAAGTTCGATAGACCATTTATTGTATTCTGGTTGGTCAACACTTGGTTTTGCTGATGTGGTAGCCATATTTTGAGCACCTGCTGTAAGTGCTAATAGTAAAAGGGATACTGATGCTAATTTCTTTTTCATGATATCAAAATTTAATTGGGTTTTTATTTAAACTCCAGACAAAATTATGGCTCATGTTTAAGACAATGTTCTATATGCTCTTACATAATTCCCACTAATTAACGTATAATTCTGAAAATCTGTTAATTAAAATTGAATTTTTTATACAAAAAAAGGGTAAAATTTAAGTTTTACCCTTTTTGAATTTGCGAAATAATGGTTATTTCAAATCTGGCTGATATATTTTTACAGATCCGTCGCCTTCACTGCTTACTACTAATAAACTTCTTTTAGTTGGACTTTTTGAAGCCGGAATAAAAAGAATTCCTTCTGGGGCATCGCCTGTTTTTACTGTTTGTAAATATTGTGGAGAAACAGGATTTGTTACATCATAAACCATAAATGCATCAGATCTTTCAAGACCAACAAATAAAATGTTTTGATTTCCCATTTTAGCAACAACTACCGCTTCTGGTTCAGAACCCTTATCATCACTTCTCTTATCATCATAAGTTCCTAATTCGTTTGTTTTTTTATCAACATCGTTCTTACTGTCAAAAACAATTTTTCCTGTGTTTCCATTCCAGATAGAGAATGATCTTGCGCCAAAACTCACCATTTCGTCTAAATCACCATCGCCGTCAATATCTCCCATATCAGCAACAAGATTTAATCTTCCTAAATTCGCATCTAGTTTTAAAGTAGCAGCATCAGGAAAAACAGTTGCATCAAGTGTCATGTTTTTCATTCGCTTCACATCAGTATAAGCTGTATATTCTCTTGCATCACCTTCATTAGCTGTTACAAAATACGGAACATTATTTACAGAGAAATGACTGATAGCATCTGGCATATACAATCCTTTTACTTTCCAAGGATTAAATGCAATTTTATTATCGCTGTCGCTTACATCAATTGCATTTTCAGTAGTATTATAATCTTTTAATCCTAAAGGATAAATAGCAGTAATTGTTTTAGAAGTTAAATCAACTTTTGCAACGCCATTATTTTCCTGTAAAGTTACCCATGCAGTTTTAGAATCGTCAGAAATGGTAATATATTCTGGTTCGATATCTTGAGCAAAACTAGTTTTAGCAAATTTTGAAATTCTAAATCCGTCTTTTGCTAAAGCAGCAGCTTGGTTAGCAAACGAACTGAAATCTAAAGTTGTAACATTGTAAGTGCTAGTTTCAATAATAGAAATTGTTCCGTTTGGATCTTGAGAATAATCAGTATTTGGCTCACCTTCATTAGCGGTCATAATATATTTTCCATCTGGAGAAAAAGTAATCATATCTGGTAATGCACCAACAGTGACCTGTTTAATTAAGCTATAGTCAGATGTATTAAAAACAACCACTTTACCATTTGCCTGTTTATTTGTGATTGATTCTAAAGCAACTGCCAGTTTTCCGTCAAAAACAGAAACGCTATTTGCGGCACCTTCATAAATAGCTAAATCAATTTTTCCTATTCTAATCGGTTTTGCAGGATCTGAAATATCAATAACGTCAATTTGGTTTACACCGCTGTTATTTACTGTAAAAAGTCTTTTTGTTTTTTCGCAGTAAGCAGAAATTTCTGCAGCAGCTTCACCGCCAATTGTAATTGATCCAATTTCTTTAAAAGTTCCTGGATTTTCATTTACAACTGCTTCTGGTTCATTGTTAGAGTTTTCATCGTTATTACAGCTTGTCATAAATACAAGAGCTGCTAACAATTTGATAGTTACATTCTTCATTTTGTTGTGTTTTAGTTTTCGCCAAAAGTAATTCTCGGATTTGGGTGTAATATTAAGGCTGTATTATTTAATCTTTAACTTAAATTTTATAAGATATTATGGGTGAAATGTTATATCTTTTTAAGTAGCTGTTTTATAATCCTATCGAATGATTATCTTTGCACTTTCTAAATTAGAACGTATTTATGTCAACAAATAATAGAAGATTTCCAGCAGAATGGGAAAAACAGCAAGGAATTGTATTGTGTTTTCCGCATAATGGCAATGACTGGCCGGGAAAATACGAAGCTGTTCAATGGGCTTTTGTAGAATTTATTAAAAAAGTAGCCGCTTTTGAAACTGTTTTTTTGGTCGTAGCCGATGAAAAGCTGAAAGAAAAAGTTGCAGATATGCTTGAAAGAGCCCGCGTAAACCTTAAAAACGTTTCGTATATCATTCATAAAACCAACAGAAGCTGGATGCGCGACTCTGGGCCGATTATTGTAAAAAATGGTTCAAAAAGAGAAGCGTTAAATTTTAACTTCAACGGCTGGGCAAAATATAAAAACTATCAATTAGATAAATTTGTTCCGGGTAAAGTGGCTGATTTTATCGATGTGCCTTTAACTCAGGTAATGTATAAAGGTAAACCGGTAATTGTAGAAGGCGGTGCGATTGATGTAAACGGAAAAGGAACTTTACTGACTTCTGAAGAGTGTTTAATGCACCCAACAATTCAGGTACGTAATGCCGGTTTTACAAAAGAAGATTATGAAGCAGTTTTTAAAGAATATCTTGGAGTAACCAATGTAATTTGGTTAGGAGATGGAATTGAAGGTGATGATACGCACGGTCACATCGACGATTTATGCCGATTTGTAAATGAAGATACCATCGTAACGATTGTTGAAACAGATAAAAATGATTCAAATTATAAGCCTTTGCAGGATAATTTGAAACGTTTGCAGAATGCAAAATTAGAAAACGGAAAATCTCCGGTTATTGTAGCATTACCAATGCCAAAACGTGTCGATTTTGAAGATTTACGTTTACCGGCAAGTTATGCTAATTTCTTAATTTTAAATAATTGTGTTTTAGTACCAACATTTAATGACAGCAACGATCGCGCAGCTTTAAATATTTTAGCTGAATGTTTCCCAGATCGTGAAGTAATCGGAATAAGCTGTATTGATTTTATATGGGGATTTGGAACTTTACATTGTTTAAGTCAGCAGATTCCTGCATAAAAATAATAACTGCAAATTAGAAAAAATCACTTTTCTATTTTTTAATCTGTTATAAAATTATCAGATATACAGAGACTTTCTTATATCATTTGAGCTGTCACCAAAAGTGGCAGCTTTTTTTTGTTGTATATTTAACACATAGATTTGTCCTGTGTCCCGGCATCCTTCTTATATTCGTATGTTTAACAATGCAGAAATGCAGATTTAATTTTATATGAAGAAAATATTTTTTATCCTTTCCGTGCTTTCTTCCGGAGTTCTATTTTCGCAGTCTGAGGCACAGGAAAAAACTGAACTTACATTTGCTACCTATAATGTAAGTATGGAATCTGATAATTATTCTCCCAAAGGTGCAATGGGAAAATCGGAGCAAATATTGATTTATCAGCTTAATTCAGGGGTTAATGCTCAAATCAGAAATATTGCCCACATTATTCAGACCGTTAGGCCAGACGTTATTTTGCTAAACGAATTTGATTATATTAAAGACCCTGAACTTGGTGTAAAGGCGTTTATAAAAAATTATTTGAATGTGAGCCAAGGCGGGGCAGTGGCCATTGATTATCCTTACTACTATTATTCGACAGTGAATACTGGCCAGCCAAGTCCTTACGATTTGAACAATGATGGAAAGTTGAATAATTTTGGAAATGATGCATGGGGATTTGGTATGTACCCTGGACAATATGGGATGATGCTTTTGTCTAAATATCCTATTGATGTTAACGCGGTTCGTACTTTTCAACATTTTAAATGGAAAGATATGCCGGGAGCATTGCTTACCAAAAAAGCAGATGGATCAGATTGGTACAGTAAGAAAGCATGGAAAGAATTTCCATTATCTTCAAAATCGCACTGGGATGTTCCTGTAGAGGTTGGTAATAAAACAGTTCACGTTTTAGTTAGTCATCCAACTCCTCCTACTTTTGATGGTGAAGAAGATCGAAATGGAAAAAGAAATCATGATGAGATCCGATTTTGGAGAGATTATATTTCAGACAATTCGGCTTCGTATATTTATGATGATAAAGGGGTAAAAGGAGGTTTGTCTCCTGATTCTCGATTTGTTATAATGGGTGATCAAAACGCTTCACCAGTTGAAGGAAACGCTATTAGAGAAGGTATAAAGTCTTTAATAGACAGTCCGAAAATTAATAGTGACTTTACGCCAGCCAGTAAAGGTGGTGCTGCATATAGTCCAGAAAATCCTTTTGGAGTTAATCATACAGCCTTTTGGAGAATGCGAGCTGATTATGTATTGCCATCCAGACTTGGTTTTAAAGTTGTTAATAGCGGTGTATTTTGGCCTGCAAAAGGTGAACCAATGTCAGAATTAGTTGAAAAACGAGAATCAAGTTCAGATCATCGTTTGGTTTGGGTAAAGATGATCTTAGAATAAATAGCTTTTTTTCAATTTTTTCAAGATTAAATATAAAGCATAAAAAAACCTTGGCTTTCCAAGGTTTTTTTTATTTCTATATATCTTCAGATTGCTCTGCTCTTCATTGTCTTGTAAATGGAGGTAAAAGCTGGCTGGCAACTTCACCAAAACCAATTCTTACTTCGTTGTTTTCACAGAAACCACGAATAATAACAGTGTCATTATCTTCAATAAATTTACGTTCACTTCCGTCATTTAGTTTCAACGGATTTTTTCCTCCCCAAGTTAATTCCAGCATAGAACCAAAACTATCAGGAGTTGGACCAGAAATAGTTCCAGAACCCATCATGTCTCCAGAATTAACACGACATCCATTAGAAGTATGGTGCGTTAATTGCTGTGCCATTGACCAATACATGTATTTAAAGTTGGATTTTGAAATCACAGTTTCTTCCTGATTCTCTGGTTTTAAAGAAACTTCTAAATGAATATCAAAAGCTTTTTTTCCTTTTGTTTGTAAGTAGGGAAGCGGAGACGGATCTTGTTTTGGGCCTTTGGTTCTAAAAGGTTCTAAAGCATCCATAGTTACAATCCACGGAGAAATTGAAGTTGCAAAGTTTTTTGCTAAGAATGGCCCAAGAGGCACATATTCCCATTTTTGCATATCGCGCGCGCTCCAGTCATTTAGTAAAACCATACCAAAAATATAGTCTTCTGCTTCGTAAGTTGAGATGTTTTCTCCCATTACATTCACATCAGTAGTAATGAAAGCCGTTTCTAATTCGAAATCTACTAAACGCGAAGCTCCAAAAACAGGAGTATCATGACCCGCAGGTAATGTTTGTCCCATTGGCCTGTGAACCGGAATTCCAGATGGTACAATTGTAGAACTTCTTCCATGGTACCCAACCGGAATATGAAGCCAGTTTGGCAGTAAAGCATTTTCTGGGTCGCGGAACATTTTACCTACGTTTGTAGCATGTTCTCTGCTTGAATAAAAATCTGTATAATCACCAATTAAAACCGGAAGCTGCATTTCTACATCTTCAATCTTAAATATAACAATATCTCGGTGTTTTGTTGAATCTCTTAGTTGTGGATTAGTCTCGTCGAAAATATCAGCGATACGATTTCGCACCAAACGCCATGTTTTTTTTCCGTCAGAAATAAAATCATTCAGCGTGTCCTGCATAAACATATCATCGGTTAATTCTATTCCTTCAAAATAGTTTAATTGTTGTAAAGCCCCTAAATCTATGGCGTAATCGCCAATTCTAGTTCCCACTGTAACGACATTTTCTTTGGTAAGAAACACGCCGAAAGGAATATTTTGAATAGGGAAGTCACTATTTTCTGGTACTTCTAACCATGATTTTCTATTTGTATCGTTGGCGGTTATTGGCATGTTTGATGTTAATTATTTGTTGAAAAATTATATGTCAAATATATCATAATCTGCCAGTATCACAAACGTTTTTTTGTATTTTTGCAGGAAATTAACGAAAAACGAAAAAATGCAACGCGACGAACAAATTTTTGATCTTATCCAAGAGGAAAAAGATAGACAAATTCACGGATTAGAACTTATCGCTTCAGAAAATTTTGTAAGTGATGAGGTAATGGAAGCAGCTGGGTCTGTTTTAACTAACAAATATGCTGAGGGTTATCCTGGCAAAAGATACTACGGCGGTTGTGAAGTAGTTGACGTTATCGAGCAGATTGCTATCGACAGAGCAAAAGAATTATTTGGAGCTGAATATGCAAACGTACAGCCTCACTCAGGTTCTCAGGCAAACACTGCTGTTTACCACGCTTGTTTAAATCCTGGTGATACTATTTTAGGTTTTGACTTATCTCATGGTGGTCACTTAACGCACGGTTCGCCTGTAAACTTCTCAGGACGTTTATACCGTCCGGTTTTCTACGGTGTAGATGCTGAAACAGGACGTTTAGATTATGATAAAATTCAGGAAATTGCAACTAAAGAACAGCCAAAATTAATCATCGCAGGAGCTTCGGCTTATTCTCGTGATATGGATTTTGCTCGTTTCAGACAAATTGCAGACAGCGTAGGAGCGATCTTATTTGCTGATATTTCTCACCCGGCAGGGCTTATTGCAAAAGGATTATTAAGCGATCCAATTCCACATTGTCATATCGTTTCTACAACGACTCACAAAACATTAAGAGGACCACGTGGAGGTCTAATCTTAATGGGGAAAGATTTCCCAAATCCACAAGGGTTAACAACTCCAAAAGGAGAAATCAGAATGATGTCTTCATTATTAGACTTAGCTGTTTTCCCAGGAAACCAAGGTGGACCTTTAATGCATATTATCGCTGCTAAAGCGGTTGCTTTTGGTGAAGCTCTTAAAGATGAGTTCTTTACTTATGCAATGCAGTTGCAAAAAAATGCAAACGCAATGGCAGATGCTTTCGTAAAAAGAGGATACAACATTATCTCTGGCGGAACTGATAACCACATGATGCTTATCGATTTAAGAAATAAAAATATTTCTGGTAAAGAAGCTGAAAATGCATTAGTAAAAGCAGAAATTACAGTAAACAAAAACATGGTTCCTTTTGATGATAAATCACCATTTATCACTTCTGGAATTCGTGTTGGAACAGCTGCAATCACAACTCGTGGTTTAGTTGAAAAAGATATGGAAACTATCGTAGCACTTATCGATAAAGTATTAACAAATCATACAAATGAAGACGTTATCGAAGAAGTTGCTGAAGAAGTAAACGAATTAATGAGCGAAAGACCAATTTTTGCGTATTAAAAATTAGTCGTAAAGTCTTAAAGTCGAAGGTCAAAAGTCTAAAAATGGAATGTGAATTTCTATGTTTAGTTTTTGATCTTCGATTTTTCTTTTTAGGTTTTCTAATGACTTTATAACTTTTGACTTTCAAACCTTAAGACTTAAAAAAATGGGCGTATTAAGATTACAATTGCCAACAGACCCAAGATGGGTAAATATCGTTGAGAAAAACATCGAAGAGATTCTGACAGATCACGCTTGGTGCGAGCAGAAAGCAGCAACAAACGCAATTACAATTATTACCAATAATTCTGAACATCAGGATTTAGTAAAAGATTTATTGGCTTTAGCCAAAGAAGAAATTGATCATTTTGAACAGGTTCACAACATTATCATCAAAAGAGGATTAAAATTAGGACGTGAGCGTAAAGATGATTACGTAAATGAACTATACCAATACATGAAAAGAAGCGGAGACGGAAGCCGTGTTTCTGGTCTTGTTGAAAGATTATTATTCTCAGCAATGATTGAAGCAAGAAGCTGTGAACGTTTTAAAGTGCTTTCAGAAAATATTAAAGACGAAGAATTAGCTGTTTTCTATAGAGAATTAATGGAAAGTGAAGCAGGACATTATACCACTTTCATCACATACGCACGTAAATACGGAACCGGAATAGACGTTGAAAAACGCTGGAGAGAATGGTTAGCATTCGAAGAATCAATTATTACCAATTACGGAAAAGGAGAAACGATTCACGGGTAGTTTTTTTAGTTTTCAGTCTCAGTTTTCAGTCTCAGTTTTCAGTCTCAGTTTTCAGTCTCAGTTTTCAGTCTCACTTTTCAGTTTTCACGTTTGTCAGGCTGAGCGGAGTCGAAGCCCGCGCAAAGTAAATCAATTGTTCAAAAGTTCAAGTTTTTGTTAATCTAAAATCTAAAGTCTACAATCTAAAATTCCTTACATTTGAGAGTAACCAAAATCTTGAAATATGAGAATAGAAATGGACTTAAAACTGGGGTTTAAAGATGTAATGTTTAGGCCAAAAAGATCAACACTCAAAAGCAGGTCTGAAGTTTCTTTAGAACAAAATTTCAAGTTTTTGCACAGTACTGCAAGTTGGACAGGAATTCCAATTATGGCTGCCAATATGGATACAGTCGGAACCTTTGAAATGGCTCAGGTTTTGGCTAAAGAAAAATTGTTTACCGCTATTCACAAACATTACACTTTAGAACAATGGAACACATTTCTAAAGAACGTAACTCCGGATTTTTACGATTATATTGCCGTAAGTACAGGAACTGGAAAAGAAGATTTCGAAAAGATTGAAAAAATAATTACTGCAAACCCGTTGCTCAAATTTATCTGTATTGATGTTGCAAACGGCTATTCTGAACATTTTGTACAGTTTTTAAAGAAAACCCGAAAACAATATCCTGATAAAATAATCATTGCTGGAAATGTTGTGACAGGCGAAATGACTGAAGAACTATTATTAGCGGGTGCTGATATTGTAAAAGTCGGAATTGGACCAGGTTCTGTTTGTACAACTCGTGTAAAAACAGGTGTTGGTTATCCGCAGTTATCGGCTATTATCGAATGTGCGGATGCAGCGCACGGTTTAGGCGGCCATATTATCAGCGATGGCGGCTGCACAACACCGGGCGATGTTGCTAAAGCTTTTGGAGCAGGAGCCGATTTTGTAATGTTGGGAGGAATGCTCGCAGGACATACAGAAAGCGGTGGTGAACTAATAGAAGTAAAAGGCGAAAAATTCAAACAATTTTACGGAATGAGTTCAAAAACAGCAATGGATAAACATTCTGGCGGTGTTGCAGAATACAGGGCAAGTGAAGGAAAAACTGTGCAGGTTACGTTTAAAGGAGATGTGATTCATACTGTTTTAGATATATTAGGCGGAATAAGAAGTACTTGCACTTATGTTGGAGCTTCAAGATTAAAAGAATTGACTAAACGAACGACTTTCATCCGCGTAAGCGAACAGGAAAATCAAGTTTTTAAAAAATAATATGATTAAAATTACCGAAGCATTTGTAGAAGATATTGCTAAAATTCAAGAAATTGCACATATAACCTGGCCAATAACCTATGGCGAAATTTTGACCGCAGAACAATTAGATTATATGTTAGATCTAATTTATTCTGATGAAGCGCTTTCAAAACAAATTCAAAATAAAGAACAGTTGTTTTATTTGATTTCTGATTCTAATTCTGTAATTGGTTTTATCGGAATTGAACACAATTATAAAAAGGAAGCCATTACCAAAATTCATAAAATCTATCTTCTGCCGGAAACACAAGGAAAAGGTTACGGAAAAATAGTGTTTGAAGAAATTGCAAAAATGGCTTTAGAAAATAATTCAAACGAACTTTTATTAAACGTAAATCGTTTCAATACAGCTTTAAATTTCTATAAAAAACTAGGTTTCGAAATTAAAGAAACCGTTGATATAGAAATTGGAAACGGATATTTGATGGAAGATTATGTAATGGGGAAAAGTTTGTAACCGTTTCTTTATAAGATATATTACAAGTTTTAATTATCAATATTTTGATATTTTTTTATTTCAAAATAAATAGATAACTCTATCTATTTTTGTTTATCTTTGACAAAAAATAAAATGAAACAGAAAAGCAGTGTAAAAGAAAGAATACTCGATACAGCATCTCGTTTGTTTTATCATCAGGGATTCAATAGCACAGGAATTAATCAGATTATTGCAGAGGCAGATATTGCGATTGGTTCACTTTACAAGCACTATGAGTCAAAAAGTGATTTGTTGTACCATTACCTTGAACAGCAGGAAACAGAATATTTTGCCAATCTCAATGACTATTTAAAAGACGAGAAACAGCCGTTAAAAAAGCTTCTTAAATTAATAGATTATCGTATTAAACTTCAGGAAGAATCAAATTTTTCAGGATGCCATTTTATAAAAATAAATGCTGAAATAGGCAGAGAAGATAAAAAAATAGAACAGTTTGTTCTGGCGCATAAAGAGCGCCAGCGTGAGTACATTAATGTGTTAATTGATGAAATTAGTACAGAAAAAACACTTTTGATAGAAAAAAATGCACTGCAAAACAGTATTTTTTTGATGATAGAAGGAGCTGTAGTTTCGGCAGGTATAAATGGAAATACGAATGATTTAAAAGCCGTAAAAAAAAGTATAAATCAGTTTTTCTGATTTTTTTTAACCAAAAATAGATAGACTGTTCTATATATTATGAAAAATAAAAAATACATTTCGCTCCTTATATTGCTGCTGGCACATTTGCTCACTATTTTGGATATCTTTATTGTAAATGTTGCTATTCCATCAATTCAGCGCGGGCTTGGTTCAAGTAATGGAAAAATTCAGTTAGTTGTAGCCATGTACATGGTTGGATTTGCTTCTTTCCTTATAATTGGAGGTAAGACTGGAGATTATTTCGGCAGAAAGAAAATTTTTGTTTTAGGAATGCTCTTATTTATGATTAGCTCTGCGGGCTGTGGTTTTGCAGATTCGACTGACCATCTTATTATTTTGAGGTTTTTTCAGGGAATAAGTGCAGGATTGATGTCTCCTCAGGTTTTGTCTTATATACAAGTTCTTTTTACAGATTACAAAGAGCGCACCTACGCAATGAGCTGGTATGGAATTGCGATTGGTATTGGCACTATGCTGGGACAGTTTCTGGGTGGTTTTTTGGTAGAACTCAAACCATATTTAATTGATCAATCCTGGCGGTATATATTTCTTATTAATATTCCTATTTGTGCTTCGGGGATTTTTCTTGCCATTCGTTATCTTAATCCGTCCAGAGATTATTCTTCCCTGCAAATGGATTATTGGAGTGCTTTTATATTATGTATTGGACTCGCATTATTGGTCTTTTCCATGGCAGTTGGTTTAGAACAAAGCGGTTTGGTTAAAATTACCCTGCCAGTATCAATCGTATTTATTTGTGTTTTTATATTCAGGCAGATAAAAAGGAAATCAAATAAAAAAGAACCTTTATTAAACCTTGAACTTTTTAAGAACAGGAATTTCAATATGGCGGTTTCAGCATCAGCACTTTTTATGTTAATGCTTGATGCTTACTTTTTTGTGCTTGCTGTTTTTTTACAAGAAGGAATTCAGCTTTCTCCCATGCAGGCAGGATATTTTATTGTATTTCAAGGAAGCGGGTTTATTCTGGCATCATTTTTATCAGCCAGATTAGTACCGCGGTTTGGTAAAACTGTATTGATTTTTGGTGTACTGCTTCTTATTTCAGCCATCATTTTACAGCTTGTTCTTTTTTATTATCCAATAGTTGATTTTAGAGGATATGTAATAATGTTTCTGCATGGTGTTGGTGTAGCGCTGGTTTTACCTTCATTTGCTAATATAGCTTTAAAAAATCTGCCTCAAAATATGATTGGAAACGCATCAGGTGTTTATTCTACGGTACAGCAATTATTTGGTGCATTGGGCATTGCATTGACAGGAAGCGTATTCTACTATTTAGTAAAAGGAAATACAGATTTCAAGCATTTTTATAACGCTTTTTTCTATGGTACATTTATTCATTTGTTTTGCTTAATAAGCGTACTGCTGATTTTATTTTTGCTGCCAAAGTCAGTTCTTCCAAAAAAAGAAAAGAATAGTGAAAAATAATTACGGTAATGATTAACTGACGATTACATCGTGTTTAAATAGCAGTCCTTTAACCTCATTCAAAGAAAAAACAGCCTTTTTTAATTTCGTTTTAGAAGGATCAATAGTATAATTATAACTCGTTTTAAAATCGGCTTTGTTGGCGATGGCTTTATCAAATTCTGATCGGTATAAATCACAATTATAGAAAACGGCATTCGTAAGATCTGCCGCCATAAAATCAACGGCAATCAAACTGCAGTTCGTAAAACAAGTTCCTTTTAATTTTAAAGTATAAAACTTCGAAAAGTCTAAAATACAGTCATTAAATTCAATTTCAAATATCAATTTGTCGCACATTGCAAAATTCACTTCTTTAATTTCACATCGGTTAAATCTCGCAGTCCTAAAAGCTGTATAATTAATTTTTGCTTCATTAAAAATACAGTCATTAAAAACACAATCGATAAAAGTAACGGCTAAAAAAGTGCAGGCAGAAAAATTACAATTATTAAAAACACAGCATTCAAAATCTTTAAAATTAAGATCATCTTTGTCGTAAATAATCGTAGTGTATTCTTTATCAATAAAATATTCGCTTTCTTTTTTCAACTCTTTTCGATAATTATTTGAAGGTGAAAAGGTAATAATTTACCACAAAATATTCTTCTTAAAATGCAAATCATTTTCATTTCATTCACATTTTTAATCCACAAAATGCTGTAGCTTTACACTTATTTTTTAAGTTAAAACAGATCAATTTTATTATATGGAACCAACAAGAAAGGAACATGATTTTTTAGGAGAATTAGAAATTCCAAATCATTTATACTACGGAATCCAAACTTTTAGAGCGGTAGAAAATTTTAATATTACAGGAATTCCTATTTCAAAAGAGCCTTTATTTATCAAAGCTTTAGGATATGTAAAAAAAGCGGCAGCTTTAGCAAATAAAGACTGCGGCGCAATCGATTCGAAACTTGCAGAAGCCATTTGTTATGGAAGCGACCAGGTAATTTCGGGTAAATTTGATAAGGAATTTGTCAGTGATTTAATTCAGGGCGGAGCAGGAACTTCTGTAAACATGAATGCTAATGAAGTAATTGCCAATATCGGACTGGAATATTTAGGTCATAAAAAAGGCGAATATAATTTTCTGCATCCCAATAATCATGTAAACTGTTCGCAGTCTACAAATGATGCTTATCCATCGGCATTTAGAATTGCTTTATATCTTAAAATGGAAAGCTTCATTAAAACTTTAGCTGGTTTAGAAGTTGCTTTCGCTAAAAAAGGAGAGGAGTTTAAAGAAGTCCTGAAAATGGGAAGAACGCAGCTTCAGGACGCGGTGCCAATGACTTTAGGGCAAGAATTTAAAGCCTATGCGACAACAATTGGCGAAGATATTCAGCGTTTAAAAAATGCTCAGGAATTATTGTTGGAAATCAATATGGGAGCAACAGCCATTGGAACAAAAGTAAATGCTCCGGAAGGTTATCCGGAAATTTGTGTTTCTTATTTAGCCAAAGAAGTTGGAATTCCGTTAACACTATCACCAGATTTAATTGAAGCAACAGTTGATACAGGCGCTTATGTGCAGATTATGGGAACTTTAAAACGTTCTGCGGTTAAAATATCTAAAATCTGCAACGATTTACGATTACTAAGTTCAGGCCCAAGAACAGGTTTTAATGAAATCAATCTTCCGGCACGCCAGCCGGGATCGTCTATTATGCCTGGAAAAGTAAATCCGGTAATTCCAGAAGTAGTAAACCAGACTTGTTTTTATGTAATAGGTCAGGATTTAACAGTTACAATGGCAGCAGAAGCAGGACAATTGCAATTGAATGTAATGGAACCTGTAATTGCTTTTGCAATGTTTACTTCGCTGGATTATCTTTCAAATGCTATTCAGACTTTAATCGATAAATGTATTAACGGAATCACCGCAAATGTAGATCACTGCTACAATATGGTTATGAACAGTATTGGAATTGTAACACAGTTAAACCCAATTATTGGTTATGAAGAAAGCGCCAGTATCGCAGGTGAAGCTTTAAAAACAAACAAAAGTGTTCATCAAATAGCTGTTGTAGAAAGAAAACTTATTACACAGGAAAAATGGGATGAAATTTATTCTTTAGAAAATTTAATTCATCCAAAATTTATAACAAAATAATATTGTTATAAAAAATATAATAACAAGCCGTCGGTAAATCGACGGCTTTTTTTGTTTTATAGGTAAAAGTTATTGTGTAAAGTCTTGAAAATGAATTATATTAACAAGAGGTTTGAATTTGTCTTAATAAAAATTAAAATTTTTTGGAGAATGAAATTCTTAAAGAATATAAATTTTCAGCATAAATTTAAAACAGCAGTTCTGCTATCGATTACACCTTTATTTTTAACTGCACAAATTAAAACAAACCCGGAAGAAAGAGAAATATGTCCGCCCAAAACGATCTTTGAAGTCTTTAAAAAGAAAGATTCAGTTTTAGAAATCAAACCAGCAAAAAACAACTTTTTTCTCGTAATTCCTGCAATAGGATCACAGCCCGCAACCGGATTCTTTTTTGGTGCCGTAGCACAATATACATTTAAAGGAAAACAAGAATCAGATAAATATTCTGTAGCTAATCTTGGAATTATTTATACCTTAAAAAAGCAGTGGATGATTAATGTAAAAAATAATATCCTGCTTAAAAACAACCGAATATTTTTAAGCGGAGATTATAGACTTTATATTTTTTCACAACCCAATTATGGTTTAGGAACCGATATAATTCCGCCTCGTCGGGATCGTGATCCAGGTTTTAGTATTGATTCTCTGGCTCAGGCAATGGATTATAATTATTTCAAGTTTCACCAAACCGTTTCTTTTGAAGTTAGGAAGAATTTTTATGTTGGCGGCGGTATCAATATCGATTGGTATACAGATATAAAAGATAAAGAATTAGATATTGAAAACGGAAATTTAACCTATCATTACAATTACAGCCAAAAACACGGTTTTGATAATTTAGAATATTTTCTAACAGGTGTAAGTTTTAATCTCGTTTACGATTCTAGGGACAATCAGGTAAATTCTTCACGAGGCTGGTTTGCCAATATTAATTATAGATTTAATCCTGTATTGTTCGATAATCAAAAATACAGCAATATTTTATATGCAGAATATCGAAATTTTATTCCGGTTTCGCCAAAAAACGATCGATATATTCTCGGTATTTGGGCTTATGGCCAGTTTGTAACCAGAGGTGAAGTTCCGTATTTAAATTTGCCTGCCATTGGCTGGGATCAGCGGAGCAGGAGCGGTGAAGGTTACACGCAGGGATTATTTAGAGGAAACGGTCTCGTTTATCTTTCAACAGAATTTAGATTTCCTCTTATATGCAATCAAATGCTGAGCGGTACAGTTTTTACCAATTTTGTAACAGCCAGCAATGCAGATAATAATATCGGACTTTTTCATTCTATTCAGCCCGCAGCAGGTGTTGGACTGAGGTTGTTAATAGATAAAAAAACACGAACAAATCTTGTAGCTGATTACGCCTGGGGAAATAATTCTAAAGGATTTTATCTCAATGCAGGAGAAGTTTTTTAATTGTTTTGTTTGTTAACTATTTGATTTTGTGAAAATTATGATTGTAAAATGTTAAAAATTTAGAAGAAAAACCTTAAATTTGATAACCATTTAACTTTCAAACACAAAATTTATGAAAAAGTACAGTTTATTATTAGCTGTGTTTCTATCGGCGATAGGAATGCAGGCTCAGGATGCAAGGTCATTTTCTCTTAATTTGTATGGTGGTTATAACTTTTCAGATAAGTTGGATTATGACGGTTACTCAGCAACAATTGAAGACGGTTTTCAGTATGGAGCGGGATTTGAGTATTTCTTTACAACAAACAATTCAGTTGAGTTAAAGTATTTAAGGTCAGATGTGAAAATACCTTTTTATGGTCCGGCAGGAAATCAGATTAATGCAGGAAACGATAAAGGTGCCTTCAATTTTATTTTAGCAGATTTTACCCATTATTTTGATACAGGATCAAATTTGCTGCCTTATCTGGGTGCTGGTGCCGGTGTAGGTATTGTTGAAACACCTCAGGGCGGAAGCGGTACTTATTTTGCCTGGGATGTAAAGGGCGGAGTAAAAATAAAAACAGCTTCATCAGTTTCTGTAAATCTTAATGCCTACTTACAATCTATGTCGGCAGCGGTTGGAGAAAGCTATTATTGGACCTATTGGTATGGACCAGTCGCGGTCGATGATTATATTTCGACTTTTCAGTTTGGATTAGGTGCCGTTGTGAGTTTTAATTTTAAAAATTAACTCAAATTTTAAAAATTTCTTTTTCAAAATATAAAAAAGCATTCATCAAAAGTGAGTGCTTTTTTTATGCTTGTAAAAGTCATTGTTCATAATTAAATCATAATTTATAACTATTATGAATAATATTTTTGAACTCAATCCTTATTTTTGTTGTATATACAAGTTAATATGAAGTTACTAATAGTCGAAGACGAACCAAATCTTTTATCGATTTTACGTAAAGGTTTTGCCGAAAATAACAACGAAGTAAGTGTGGCTCTTGATGGTAAAACTGCCCTTGAGATGATTGACAATTATAACTTTGATGTTGTCGTTTTAGATGTTATGCTGCCGGATATTAACGGAATAGAGATTTGCAGAAGACTTCGCGCCAGTAAAAACTTTGTGCCTATTTTACTTTTAACGGCTTTAGGAACTTCAGAAAATATTGTAACAGGACTTAATTCCGGTGCCGATGATTATTTGGTAAAGCCTTTTAAATTTGGAGAACTTGATGCCCGCGTAAACGCCCTGCACAGAAGAGCACATCAGGAAACCGATAAAATTGACGTGATTACTATTGGCGATTTAGAAATAAACGGACGTGCTAAAACCGTTAAAAGAGATGGAGAATCTATTATTTTAACAGCAAAAGAGTTTAAACTCCTGTATTATTTAGGTAAAAATGCCGGAAGAATTGTTTCTCGCGATCAGATTTTAGATAATGTCTGGGACATTAATTTTGACATGAATACCAATGTTGTTGATGTTTATATTACCTATTTAAGAAAAAAAGTAGACAAGCCTTTTAAAACTAAACTAATTCATACCATGAAAGGTTTAGGTTACGTTATAAAGCCATAAAATGGATATTAGAAAAAAAATTACTTTTACTTATGTAGCACTTTCTACCTTTAGTACCTTGCTATTGAGTATTATAGTATTCGTTTTATTTAGAGAAAATAACCGTTATCATTTCTTGAAAAGACTGGAAGACCGCGCAAAAATTGTGGCTTCTATCCATTTTCAGCATGATCCCGAAAAAATCAAATATTACAGCAACTTAAAGAAAAACGGGCTTGAGGAACTTATTGAAGAAGAAGAATATGTTCTTAAAATAAACAGTGCCAATAGTTTCGATTATAATACTAAACTAAATCTTCCAAATAAGTTTTATTCTAATATCCTTGCAACCGGAGAAGATTATTTTGAAGTCAACAGCAAATATTATCTTGGACAGGTTTTTACAGAAAGAGACCAAAAATATATTGTAATTGTTGGCGCGCGCGACCGCAGAGGAAAAACTACAACCGTTTATATTGTCAAAATATTGCTTTTTGGCGGTATTGGTTTTATACTTCTGGCTTTCTTTTTAGGTCGTTTTCTGGCTAAAAGGGTTATAAATCCTGTAGCTAGAATAACAAAAGAAGTAAACAGAATCAGTGCTTCAAATCTTCATAACCGATTGCCGGCCGTTAAAAACTCTGATGAAATTTCAGATTTAACAGAAACCTTCAACGATATGCTTGACAGGCTTGAAACATCATTTGAAATTCAGGCCAATTTTATCAATAATGCTTCACACGAATTAAAAACGCCAATTACTACGATTATTGCCGAGGCAGAAATTATGCTTCTAAAAGAACGTGAAGTAGCAGAATATATAGAATCATTACAAAACATATACGGACAGGCTTCAAGATTAGGAAACCTCACTGAAAGTTTATTAAAATTGACTCAAACGGGGTACGATGGAAATAAACAGGTTTTGGACATTGCCAGAATCGATGAATTACTATTGGATGTAAAATCTGATTTAGATAAAATTTTCCCGGATAACCGTGTGAGTATTAAAATGAATTTTGCACCAAAAGATTCTAATTTACTTTTAATTCCCTGCAATAAACCGCTTTTAGAACTGGCGATTAATAATATTATAACCAACGGCGTTAAATATTCAGACAATAATGAAGTATTTGTAACGCTTTCGGCAAACCTGGATGCGATTAAAATTTCGATTAATGATATCGGGATCGGAATTCCGCCAGAAGATATTCCGCATTTGTATGAACCTTTCTTTAGAGGGAAAATTGCGGCAAAATATATAGGTTATGGTTTAGGTCTTCCATTGGCTTCAAAAATCATTCGCATGCACGACGGAGAAATACAAGTACAATCAGAACAAAATAAAGGTACGATTGTAACCATCATCTTTAAAAAAACAAATCCGAAAAAGAACAACATTAAAAATTCTAATGTTGAATCTTAGAAAAATCTAATTTAAGATTAAGACCCTTCTAATTTTCAGGCAGTTATTTTGTATGTATAAACTAAAAGATTATACATATGAAAAATTTCCTAATACCTACTACTTTAAAAGATGATACAATTTCTGCTGTAAAATCAGCAATTAGTCAGGCAAAAGAATCAGGCTGTGAAATTGTTCTAATGATGGTTTCTGAAACTCCGGATGCCTTTTCATCATCTAATTTTTTAAGAGAAATGAGAACCGGACTTACCAAAAGTCAGGAAGAAGTTCTGGAAACCTGCAGATATATGATTGATCATACTAAAAACTGCAAAATAAAAATCCATAATCAATACGGACTTTCGTCTCCCATTTTTAGAGGAATCATCGAGCATTTTGCTGTAAAATTGGTTATTCTGACCCATTCTTATAAACAGGAAACAAAGCGCATTCACCAATATTTAGTGCAATTAGCCGCAAATCAAAAATGCCCGATTCTGCATTTAGGAAACGAACAGTTCAAACAAGACTTCACAAAAGCACTTTATATCGAAAACAGCAGTGCTAATATTCATGTAAAAGATGTTCAGCAGTATTTAAATCAAAATTTCTCGTATGAAATTGTAAGCCAGACTTCCAAAATCGATGATAATTACGAAGAAGTTGCGCCTTATTTAACTGAAGCCATTTCGAAATACGAAATAGATTTACTGGTAGAAACCCGTAAAGGAGAAAAAATCAAATTTAAAAAAGTAAAAAAACACGACATTAATGAAAAACTGGGACTTCCCGTGCTTTCATTATATGAGGAGCTGGCTTAGTTTTTTTCATAATCATTTAATTGTATTAATATAAATCTAACGTGCCGCTAGGCACCCCAATATTGGTAGAAAAATAATTGATAATAAATTCAAAACGTGCCGTAGGTACGCAGGAAATAATAACATAGCGTACCTACGGCACGCCAATGAAATTTGAACTCATTTATTGTCTACCAACGTTATGTGCCTAACGGCACATGCAAACCGTAATATTAATTTAATTTAAAACCGAAAATATGTTATTAAGAAAAAGAATACCAATGAAGTACGTTCTCGGGAAAATTAAAGTAGAAATTGCTCTGGTACTGGCTTATACCGTACTATTTGAAATATTTCACCATTATTTTGTTACACTTCCCGTAGATATTCCAATTGCGATTCCAACCATGATTGGAACCATTATATCTCTATTATTAGCTTTTAAATCCAATCAGGCGTATGACCGCTGGTGGGAAGCCCGAATTGTGTGGGGAGCCGTTGTAAACGATTCGAGAACCTTAATCCGTCAGGTGCTGACGTTTTATAAAGACCCTGATTTTTCTGTTGAAGCAAGCGAATTCAAAGAAAACTTTGCTAAAAGACAAATCGCCTGGTGTTATAGTTTAGGAGAATCGCTTCGAAACCGAGACGCTATAAAACCGTTAAAAGGTTTAATGAGCGATGAAGAAATAAAATACATCAAGAACCATCAAAACGTTCCAAATGCTATTTTAATGCTTCATGCGCGCGATCTTAGAAATGCTAAAATCGAGAAGAAAATCAATATGTACCAGCAGGTTGAAATTGATAATACGCTATCGAGATTATGTGACGAAATGGGAAAATGCGAGAGAATTAAAAACACCATTTTTCCAACCACATACAGCATGTACATTAGGCTGACCTTGTGTTTGTTTATTTTATTACTGCCGTTTGGACTGACTAGTGTATTAAGCTGGTTTGCAATTCCGTTAATTACAGCAATTGGTGCGGCTTTCTTTTTGATCGAAAGAATGGCAATTCATTTACAGGATCCGTTCGAGAACAGACCAACAGATACGCCTGTAACGGCAATTGCCAATACAATTGAAAAAAATATCAAGCAAATGCTGAATGAATATCAAAGTGAATTTGATATCCTGAAAGAATTTGATCTAAACGACGAACCTAAGAAAGTCGAAAAAGACGCTTATTTCGTTTTATAACTTTTTAATTTTGGTCTCTTTAATTAATTGTTGGCCGGATGGTGAGTAGTTGCACTGTCCGGTTTTTTTATAAAACGTATTTTCTAAATACTTTTTGCCAGTCTTCCTAAAGTTCGAATAGACTCACGCAGTTCATTCGTCCACGGAAGTCCAAAACTCAAACGCATACAATTTGAGAATTGATCCTGAAAAGAAAAAATTCTTCCCGGTGCAATGCTTATATTATGTTTTAATGCCAAATGATAAAAAGCAGAAGTGTCGATTTTTTTATCCAGTTCAACCCAAAGGAAAAATCCGCCTTGAGGCTGGCTTACTTTTGTACCAGCCGGAAATGATTCTAAAACTGTATTGATGTAATTATTGCAGTTTCGGTTCAGGATTTGGCGAATTTTGCGAAGATGATTTTCATAACGTCCGTTTTTTAAAAAATCGCCTACCACTTCATGCGTAATAGTAGGAGAGGAGATCGTATGATATAATTTTGCTCTCAGAATTTCTTTTTTAAATTTTCCCGGAGAAACCCATCCAACACGATAACCCGGTGCCAGAGTTTTAGAAACCGAACTGCAGCAAAGTACAATACCACTTTCGTCATAGGTTTTACAGTTAGTCGGTCGGCTTGAGCCAAAATATAAATCGCCGTGAATATCATCTTCAATTAACGGAACATTATAGAAATCCATCAAGCGGACAATCTCTTTTTTGTGTTCATTCGGCATCATACTTCCAGACGGATTGCTGAAATTGCTCATCAAAACACAAGCTTTAACTTTGTTTGCCGAAAGTGTTTTTTTAACAGCTTCAAGTTCAATTCCCGTTGTCATATTAGTAGGAAGTTCCATTACATACAAACCTAAAGATCTGGCTAATTGCAGAATTCCAAAATATACCGGACTTTCGGTAATAATTGTGTCTCCCGGTTTTGTCAAAGCCAATAAACAATCTGAAATAGCCGAAATACAGCCTGGAGTTGTAATAATATCTTCTTCAGTCAAGGAACCTCCCCATGTAAAAGACCAGCGCGCAATCTCTTTTCTTAAATTACTGTTTCCCTGAATTTCCTCATAACTCGTGCCGCTGTTTGGTAATTGGCGCATTGCCTGAACCATTCCTTTATTCAGCTTTGCTATTGGTAACAGTTCATTTGAAGGAAAGCCAAGCGAAAGCATCGTTAAGTCTTTTTTGCGCATATCGCCGTAAACCAAATCTACTAAATCTTCGCGTTCAATATTTTCGACGCTTAAAATTGGTGTGCTGGCAGAAGGTTCTGAAATGATTCGTGCCGAAATATTACTCACATAATAACCAGACTGCGGGCGCGATTCAATCAGCGAACGGCTTTCGACTTCATAATAAGCCTTGCTTACTGTACTCATACTATAACCCGTTTCTGCACAGACTTCTCTTATCGACGGCAGTTTATCGCCAACATTTAAAAGACCTGATTTTATTTGTTTTTCAATCACGTCTGCAAACTGTAGATATAAGTAATTTGAGTTTCCCATAAAATTAAACTGTTATGGTGCAATTTACAAAAACTGTATCTGTATTGCTACTTTATTTTTTAGAAATTTGTCTCTTCAAAAAAACAAAAAACTGTCGTGAAAACCACTAAATATTACATCGCTGCAATTACTGCCTATACCACTTGGGGATTTTTTAGTTTGGTTTTAAGACCAATACACGAATATCCTGCGCTGGATATTTTGTTTTATCGCGTTTTCAGCTGTAGTATTTTAATGCTTTTAATTACCTTTTTGTTTAAAAGAAAGGCATTTCAGGAAACCATTGCAATTTTCAAATCCTTATCTGATTCTGAAAAGAAAAAAGCAGTTTTATTAAACATTGGAGGGAGTTTCTTTTTAATGGCGAACTGGTTCACCTTTATTTATGTAATGAATCATGTGAGTGTAAAAGCTACTTCTCTGGCTTATTTAGTGTGTCCAATTTTAACCACACTGCTGGCATTTTTTATCCTAAAAGAAAAACTGGCAAAAACACAATGGCTGGCTGTTGGTTTAAGCATTTTAGGATGTTTGTTATTGTCGTATGCCGATATTATGGATATGTTTTTCAGCATTATTATCGGTTTAACTTATGCATGTTATCTGGTAAGCCAGCGTGTTAACAAAGGTTTTGACAGATTCATTGTGCTGACATTTCATATTACTTTGGCAGCTATTTTATTATTCCCTTTTTATCCGGAATACAGCGGGCCGATTCCAACTGAATTTAAATTTTATTTCTGTATAGAAACCATCGCCATTGCATTTACAATTATTCCATTGTTCCTAAACTTGTACGCCCTTTCAGGAATCAACTCATCAACCGTTGGAATGTTGTTAAATGTAAATCCGATGATTGCTTTTTTATTAGCAAATTTTGTCTATCACGAAAAAATCAGTGCTTTGCAAATCAGTGCTTACGGCATTATTTTTATTGCAGTGTTAGTTTTTAATTCACATCATATTTTTGCTATAAAACAGAAATATATCCTGTCGTCTAAAGATTCTCACTAAGTTAATCTTGTATTTTTTATTGGTTTAAGGTATAAAATTACGAGAATCTTAACAGGAATATTAAACAGGAATGAGTATTTTTCATTCCTGTTTTTTTATGCAGTAAAATGAAATACAGACCGCAGATTGTACAGATTAAACGGATTATTTTCTTTATGTAGAAAGTCAGCCACGAATTACACAAATTTTCACGAATTCAAATTGATTTAAGAATCAGTATAAATGAAAATAAATTCGTGAAAATTTGTGTAATTCGTGGCTGTAAAAAAAACTTTTAATCTGTATAATCTGTGGCAAAAAATAAAAATAAAAACCGAATCTCTATTATATGAAACCAGCTAAACTTCAAGCCTTTACTCCGTTGTTTTATTTAGTGTGGTCTGACGATCTTTTGACTCAAAAAGAATTTTCGACACTAAAAGAATTTATAAACTCCTTAAATGTTTTATCACAAGAAGAAAAAGAGTATTTACTATCTAAAGTAGATATTTCAAATCCGCCTTCACGAAACGAACTCACACAATGGAAATTAGACATTGAAAAAAGTATTCAGGATAAATCTTCAATCAAATCAATTTTTGATATTGCAGAAGCACTTTCGGGAAGCGATTTAGATTTAACACCAATTGAATCAGATTTTATAAAACTTGAAAATGATCTTGGAATTTTAGGCGAAGAAGCGCTTCAGAACTTTAAAACAAAAGCCGATTCTTTTACCGCAAATTCACATACTACGAGCAATTTTGATATTCAGAAAATAACAGAATTTCTGGATGGGAAAGAAGCACCAATTATAAAAAAGGTAAAATCGGTTATTTCCCGACCAGAGTTTGCATATGAAACGTCTACAGATATTAATGTTTTCCGCCAGACGGTTTACAATTGGTGTAAAATCCTGGCCGATGAAAATCTGGGAAATATGGCGTATCCAAAAGAATACGGCGGCGGAGGCAATGTAGAAGATTATTTTGCAATTATGGAAACGCTAAGTTATCACGATTTAAGTTTAGTGATAAAATTTGGTGTTCAGTTTGGACTTTGGGGCATGAGCGTTCAGTCTCTTGGAACCGAAAAACATTATGCTAAATATTTAAAAGATATAGGTTCGTTAAAACTTCCGGGTTGTTTTGCAATGACCGAAACACATCACGGATCGAACGTAAAAGGTCTGGAAACTACTGCAACTTATAATCATAGCGATCAGACTTTTACCATTCATACACCAAACAAAAATGCTCAAAAAGAATACATCGGGAACGCCGCAGTTCACGGGCAGATGGCAACGGTTTTCGCTAAATTAGTTATCGACGATCATGATTATGGCGTAAATGCTTTTGTAGTGCCATTGCGTGATACAGACGGTAATACGGTAAAAGGAGTAACAATTGGTGACTGCGGTCATAAAATGGGATTAAATGGAGTAGACAATGGAACTATCAGCTTTGATAATGTTGTGATTCCAAAAGAAAATATGCTGGATCGTTTTGCTTCTGTAAACGATAAAGGAGAATTTGAAAGTCCAATTCCGAGTGATAACCGAAGATTTTTCACCATGTTAGGAACTTTGGTAGGAGGAAGAATCGGGATTCCGCGTTCAGCTTTGGCAGCAGCCAAATCCGGATTAACTATTGCCATTCGTTACAGTGACCAGCGCCGACAATTTGGTCCTGAAGGCGGATCTGAAGTTCCGATTTTAAATTACAGAATGCACCAGCGCAGATTATTACCGCATTTGGCAAAAACGTATGCTGTTCATTTTGCGCTTCAATACCTTACCAAAAGATTTTTGAATAAGAAAGAAGAGGAAATGCAGGAAATAGAAGCACTTGCTGCAGGAATGAAATCGTATTCAACCTGGAGTACAAGAGATATTTTGCAGGAATGCCGTGAAGCTTGCGGCGGAAAAGGTTATTTATCTGAAAACCGAATCGATGCACTTAAAAACGATACTGAAATTTACACCACTTTTGAAGGCGATAATACAGTTTTAATGCAGTTAGTAGCCAAAAACCGTCTATCTGAATTCAGAAAGTCTTTTGGCGAAATGGGATCTTTGGGAATCATTAATTATGTATATGAAAATGCCAAAACGGCCATTACAGAAAAAAATCCAATCGCAACCCGAAGAACAGATGACGAACATTTACTTGATAAGGAGTTTCATCTGCAGGCTTTTGTACATAGAGAAAAAACAATTCTGGCTTCGGCAGCAAGACGTATCAAGAAATTAGTCGACGGCGGATTAGAAGCCTACGATGCTTTTAATGTTGTACAGCATCAAATGATCGATGTGGCTCAGGCTTATCTCGAACGTATTGTTTTAGAACAGTTTCAGGAAGCCGTTAAAACAATCGAAGACGAAAATTCAAAACAAATATTGACAAAATTATATCAGTTATATGCGCTTTCGCAGATAGAAAAAAACAAAGCCTGGTATTTGGAAGACGGCTATATGGAAGCTGTAAAAACCAAGGCAGTTCGTAAAATTGTAAATCAGCTTTGCTGGGATATTCGTCCGGATGCCGTAGCGTTGGTAAATGCCTTTGATATTCCGGAAAGCTGTTTAGCAGCGCCAATTGCAGTTTAGATTTTAATCTGTGCTAAAGAAATCTTAAATAGCCCGTGGTTTCACCACGGGCTATTTTTGAAAAAATTACCAGTTTCCTTTCAAACCTTCTTTTAGAGCTTCATTATATTTCGTTAAATCAAAGCTGTATAAATCCGGGGCTTTGTGCGCACCGCCTTTACGCGATTCGTCTAGTTTAATAAGAATATCATAACGAAGAATTTTTCGATAAAAATTACCGCGATTCAGTTTTTTGCCCAAGATAGCTTCATACAATTTTTGAAGTTCCGGCATTGTGAATTTTTCCGGCAGTAAATTATAACCAATAGGATGATTATTGAGCTGTTCTCTAAGAGTAAGCAGTGCTTTATCAAAAATAGCTCTGTGATCCATCATAAATTCTGGCAGAGTCTCAATCAATTTCCATTCGACTGCATTTGAGTATTGGTCAATTCTTAATTTTACCTGCGAATGTTCTGCAAGGGCATAATAACCAATAGAAACAAAACGCTGTTTGTTCCAAATGCTGTCATCATAAGCCTCAAAAGCACTTTCAGATCTTTTTAAATTTCCAAAAGTGTAAAACTGCTGTAAATAGATATTTTCGGTTCCGGTTCTGTCTTTTAAAATTCGCATTGCGGCATCATCTACATTTTCATCTTTTTGTACATAACCGCCTGGAAGTCCCCATAAATTCTGATCCTTCATATTTACGGTAAGAACATGAAGTGCATTTTCGTAAAAACTAAAAATAACACAGTCAATAGAAAGTGACGGAATATATTTTTCCCAAGCTTCGGCAGACTGTTGTTCAAGTAATTTCTTTAGTTCCATTTATTTCTATTTGTTTTCAAATTTAATCTATTTAAGAATTTTAAAGCACTGCGAATCTCCAAAACTTTATTTTTTGCCAATAAAACCAGCATTTTTAAAGGTTTTTTGCTTCTGGGTATTTTTTAATGTATTTCATGTTACGCTGTGAATACAATAGTTTTTATGGTTTTTAATTGTGATAAATTAAAATTTAACCTGTTTTATTTGTTGAAACGAAAAAAAGTAATTAATATTGCTTCATAATGAAGCAATGAAAAAAGCTGCATATTAAAACTTTACTATTTTCTAAACCACATTTTAGTTTCCCTTATGAAAAAAACAATTATAAAAACAGCACGAGTATCACTTTTGACTGCTTTAGTGATTTCGAATTTATCATGGAACAGTGTTTCTGATGATGAAAATAATCCGCCTTTTCTAACAGTAAAAGGATTTACTTTTAGAGATTTAAATAAAAATGGAAAACTGGATATTTATGAAGATACCAGACTTTCGATTCACGAACGTGCTGTCGATTTGGTCAAAAAAATGACTGAGGAAGAAAAAGCTAATTTTTTAATGGGAACGGGAATGCCGGGTTTTGACGGAATAAAACCGGTAGTAGGAGCAATTGAAGGACGTGTTCCAGGGGCTGCAGGAGGAACTTACGAAATTAAACGTTTAGGAATTCCGGCCATTATTGTGGCTGACGGACCTGCGGGACTTAGAATAAAACCTATTCGTGAGAATGATAAAAATACGTATTACTGTACCGCTTTTCCTGTTGGAACTGCTTTAGCTTCAACATGGAACGAATCATTGATTGAAAAAGTAGGCAAAGCAATGGGAAATGAAGTAAAAGAATATGGAGTTGATGTATTGCTGGCGCCGGCTTTAAACATTCACAGAAATCCTTTGTGCGGCAGAAATTTTGAGTATTATTCTGAAGATCCGCTGGTTTCTGGCAAAATTGCTTCGGCGATGGTAAAAGGGATTCAGTTAAATGGAGTAGGAACTTCAATTAAACATTTTGCAGCTAATAATCAGGAAACCAACCGCCTTTCAATCAATGAACACATCAGCGAAAGAGCTATGCGTGAAATTTATTTAAAAGGTTTTGAGATTACTGTAAAAGAATCAAATCCATGGACGGTTATGTCTTCGTATAATTTGATTAACGGAACCTATACTTCGGCAAGAAAAGACCTTCTAACAGATATTCTTCGTAATGAATGGGGGTTTAAAGGGATCGTTATGACAGACTGGTTTGGAGGTTTTGCCGGAGCACAATCTATTATGGCAGGTTCAAGCAATGTTACAGAACAGCTGAGTGCCGGAAACGATTTATTAATGCCGGGAATCGAAGCACAAAAGAAAGCTATTATTGAAAACATCAATAATAAGAAATTATCTAAAGAAGTTGTAGACAAAAATGTAGAAAGAATTCTGGAATTGGTTTTAAGATCGCCAATTATGGAAAACTACAAATACTCAAACAAACCCAATTTAAAAGAAAACGCACAAATTACCAGACAGGCAGCATCTGAAGGAATGATTTTGCTGAAAAATGATAAAAATGTGCTTCCGTTTACGAACAAAAAAGGAAAAGCAGCCGTTTTTGGAGTTACATCATATGATTTTATTTCGGGAGGAACCGGAAGCGGCGACGTAAACGAAGCTTATACAATTTCTTTATTGGATGGTTTAAAAAATGCAGGTTACTCAATTGATGAAGAATTAAAAACAACTTACACACCATTTGTTGCAAAGGTAAAAGAGGCAGAAATGGAAAGCCGTAAAAAAGAAGGTTTTCTGGCTTTACCAAAAAGACTTCCTGAATTAAAATTGGAAAAACAAGAAATTGCAAAACACGCCGCATCATCAGAATTGGCAATTATAACTATTGGTAGAAATTCTGGAGAAGGAGGCGACCGCAAGGTTGATAACGATTTTAATCTTGCTCAGGATGAGGTAGAATTAATCAATAATGTTTCTGAAGCTTTTCATTCAAAAGGAAAAAAAGTAGTTGTAATTTTAAATATAGGCGGTGTTATAGAAACTGCAAGCTGGAAAGATAAAGCTGATGCCATTTTACTTTCATGGCAGCCAGGGCAGGAAGGAGGAAATTCAGTAGCTGATGTTTTTTCAGGAAAAGTAAATCCGTCTGGAAAATTAACTATGACTTTTCCAATGAAATATGAAGACACACCATCGGCAAAAAACTGGTTAGGAACTCCTGCAGACAATCCGGCAAATGTAACGTACGAAGAAGGTGTATATGTTGGATATCGTTATTACAATACCTTTAATGTAAAACCATCTTATGAATTTGGTTTTGGAAATTCATATACAACATTCAATTATTCTGATGTAAAATTAAGTTCACCAGTTTTTAATAATGCAATGACAGTTTCAGTTACAGTTAAAAATACCGGAAAAACTGCTGGGAAAGAAGTAGTGCAAGTATACTTGTCTGCACCTTCAAAATCTATCGATAAACCCAAAGAAGAATTAAAAGCTTTTGCAAAAACAAAGGAATTAAAACCAGGCGAAAGTGAAACTTTACAACTGGTATTGTCACCAAAAGATCTGGCTTCTTTTTTAGAAAATAAAAATGCATGGATTGCAGAAGCAGGAACTTATAAAGTTTTGGTTGGTGCTTCATCTTTAGACATTAAAAAAACGGCAGAATTTACAGTATCAAATGAAATTGTAGTCGAAAAAGTAAAAAAAGCTTTTGAACTCGACACTCCATTTAAAGAGTTAAAACAATAATAAATTAAGTAATTGGTTTTTGTAGCAAATTAATGTTTTAACTAAAAATTCCACTTGATATTCGAACAGAATAATTAAGTGGAATTGTCTTTTTTATATCATTTGTAATATGAAATAAGTTTGCTTATATCTTTTTTGAAAATAATCGGCTTTAAATCATTGTTTTATTGAAATAATTTAATTTTTCAAAATCCTGAATGTTGATGGAAATTACAGGAACCTGTGGAAGTAAAGAGTTCAGTTTTGTTACAATTACTTTAGATAAATTCCCTTTTTGATCGTCGTTTCGGCCTTCCATTATATAACTAAAAACGTGTATAAAATCATCCAGAGTATTTCCGTTGTTGTAATAGCTAAAAGGATTGATGCGTACTTTAATTTCAGATGCCGTAAATAATCCAGTTGATAAAGCTGCATCAAAAACTTCCTGCATTATATCATCTGCAGATTTTAACCGAATTACATTTTCTGAACAATCTATTATAAAGTGCGGCATAATTTTAAGTTTTAGGTTAAATTTTTATTGTAACAAAATTATGAAAAACGATACTTGTAATACGTGGTAGAAAAGATATTTTTCTATTTTACACTTTAGTATATTTGTGCGTTTCATTTATCTCTTTATTAGTTTGAAAAATCTATTCCTGTCATCTTTTATAGTTCTTATCTGCTTTCCGGTTTTTGCATTGGATAGTACTGATACTATTTTAACTAAGCTCAATTTTGCTTTAAAAAATAAAGAGCATTATGTAAGGCTGAAAGAAGAACGAATTTTGAATTTCAAAAAAATAAAATCTGATAATTTAACTCAGGAACAAGAATACAATTACAACAAAACGTTATATACAGAATATCAAAAATTCAATTCAGATTCGGCAATATTGTATGTAAAAAAGAATTTGAAGATTGCTGTACAGCTTCAAAATAAAGAACTGGAAGATCTGGCTAATCTGCAATTAGTTACCTTATATTCATCTTCAGGAAAATACCGCGAATCTGAAGCCATTTTGAAAAGCATCAACAAAAAAACACTTTCGGCACATTTACTGCCTACCTATTATATTTCTTATCGCGAGTTTTTTGAACATTATGCGGCAAACAGCTACAATGAGGAATACCGTCTGCAGATTATAAAATACAGAGATTCGCTGCTTAAAGTTTTAGATCCTAAAACATTAGATTATAAAATCAACAGAATCCAGCAGAACATTTTTCTTAGAAAATTTGGTAATACACAAAAGCAATTACTGGCATTATTAAAAAATACGCCAGAAGAGAATCCGCAGTATGCTATGATTACCTATTTGCTTGGTAAAATTAATGAAGCAAAAAACAATC
Source organism: Flavobacterium johnsoniae UW101 (assembly GCF_000016645.1). Taxonomy (NCBI): domain Bacteria; kingdom Pseudomonadati; phylum Bacteroidota; class Flavobacteriia; order Flavobacteriales; family Flavobacteriaceae; genus Flavobacterium; species Flavobacterium johnsoniae. Next base: position 4,050,370 of record NC_009441.1, on the reverse strand, counting down.
TGGAACTTAGAAAGAAATATTATGCACTTTCAGCTGCATCAGATTTAAAAAATGCGAATAAAGATAATGCTTCGCTGCAGGAACTGGCTTTGGTTTTTTATGAAATTGGCGATGTAGATATGGCTTACAAGCTTACACAATCAGCCATTGAAGATGCCTTATATTGTAATGTACAATTCCGTACACTTTTAATGTCAGAAGTATATTCGATTATCAATACTGTTTATTTAGAGAAAGAAGCCAAGCGAAAAACTGAATTACAGTTATACTTAATCTGCATCAGCTTATTATCTGTCTTTTTAGTTGCCGCAGTAATTTATGTTTACAAACAAATGAAAAAGGTTTCTAAAATTCGTGCTGAATTGTATGAAACGACTCAAAAACTGGCCAAATTAAATAAAGAAATAACCGAGACAAACGAACAGCTGCAAGAAACCAATTCGCAGTTATCAGAATCTAATCATGTTAAAGAAGAATATATTGCGCATTTTTTCAGCCTTTGTTCTACTTATATAAACAAACTTGAGAATTACCGTATCATTTTAAATAAAAAAGCAACGGCTAAACAGTTTGATGAAATTTACAAAATGCTAAAATCGACTACTTTAGTTGATAACGAACTCGAAGAGCTTTACAAGAATTTTGATATTATATTTCTAAATCTATATCCAACGTTTGTAAAAGACTTTAATACACTTTTAATTCCCGAAGAACAGATTGTTTTAAAACAAGGAGAACTGCTGAACACGGAGCTTAGAATTTTCGCTTTAATCCGACTTGGAATTACAGACAGTGTTAAGATAGCAGCATTTCTTCGTTATTCTTTAAGCACAATTTACAATTACAGAACACGAGGCAGGAATAAAGCCGCAGTTTCGAGAAATGATTTCGAAGAAATGGTCATGAAAATTGGCTCAATGGCATTGAAATCCTAAAAAAACATTTTAAAAGCACTACTTTTTTTAGTGCTTTTTTTTATTTATTTAATTGTTAATCAATTGTTTAATTTTTTTAATCACTACTTTTTTGCGTTTAAAAATGTAACATGTACGATAACGTTTTAGTTTTACAATATTATTAAAAGGTACAACTGACCACTAGTATCTTTTTAGAAATTGAATGCTTAAATAAATTATAATAGTTATGTTTAAAAACGTTAAAACAATCGTTGTTTTAGTTTTATTGAGTTCATTCGGATTGAATGCACAAAATAAAGTTCCGGTTTATCTTGATGATAAGAAGCCAATTGATGAGCGTGTAGAAGATGCGCTTAAAAGAATGACAACCGAAGAGAAAATTGCCATGATCCATGCGCAGTCTAAATTTAGTTCACCTGGAGTGAAACGTCTTGGAATTCCTGAAAACTGGATGACCGACGGACCTCACGGAATTCGTACTGAAGTAAAATGGGATGAATGGGATCAGGCTGGATGGACAAATGACTCTTGTATCGCATTTCCGGCTTTAACAGCTCTTTCTTCAACATGGAACAAAGAACTATCTTCTTTATACGGAAAATCAATTGGAGAAGAAGCACGTTATCGTAACAAAAATGTACTATTAGGACCAGGAGTAAACATTTACAGAAGTCCATTAAACGGCCGTAATTTCGAATACATGGGAGAAGATCCGTTTTTGGCTGCAAAAATGGTTGTACCTTATATTAAAGGAGTACAGGCAAACGGTGTTGCTGCTTGTGTAAAACACTTTGCATTAAACAATCAGGAAACAAACCGTAATTCTGTAAACGTAATCGTTGACGATCGTGCATTATACGAAATTTATCTTCCGGCTTTTAAAGCTGCAGTTCAGGAAGGCGATGTTTGGTCGATTATGGGATCTTACAACAAATACAAAGGACAGCAATGCTGCCACAACGAATATTTGTTAAACGATATTCTTCGAGATGAATGGGGCTTTAAAGGTGTTGTAGTTTCAGACTGGGGAGGAGTAAATGATACCAAACAAGCTATTCACAATGGTCTTGATATGGAATTTGGTTCTTGGACGAATGGTCTTTCATGGGGAACAAGTAATGCTTATGATAACTATTACTTAGCAAAACCGTATTCGGAAATGATTAAAAAAGGTGAAGTAGGCACAAAAGAGTTAGACGAAAAAGTACGTCGTATTTTACGTTTATCTTTCTTGACTACGATGGATAGAAATCGTCCGTTTGGATCTTTTGGAACACAAGAACACGCTGATGCAGGCCGTAAAATTGCCGAAGAAGGAATTGTATTATTACAAAACAACAATAACATTCTGCCAATTAACCTTTCTAAAACTAAGAAAATTGCAGTAATTGGAGAAAATGCTATTAAAATGATGACAGTAGGAGGAGGAAGTTCTTCTCTTAAAGCTAGATACGAAATTACACCTCTTGAAGGTTTAAAGAAAAGAATTGGCAACCAGGCAGAAATCGTGTATGCACGAGGTTATGTGGGAGATCCAACAAGTAACTACAACGGAGTTGTTGCAAAAGTAAGCTTAGAAGAAAAACGTCCACAGGCTGAATTAACTGCCGAAGCTTTAAAAGCTGCTAAAGATGCAGATATCGTTCTTTTTATTGGAGGTTTGAACAAAAGTCCAAATCAGGATGACGAAGGACACGATCGTAAACAATTAGAATTGCCTTATGGTCAGGATAAATTAATCAGCGAATTAGCAAAAGTAAATAAAAACATTGTTTTTGTAAATATTTCAGGAAATGCAGTTGCAATGCCGTGGGTAAAAGAAGTTCCTGGAATTGTTCAGGGATGGTTTTTAGGAACTGAGGCTGGAAACGCTTTAGCAAATGTTTTAGTTGGAGACGTAAACCCTTCTGGAAAACTTTCTTTTACTTTCCCTGTAAAATTAGCTGATAACGGAGCTCATGCTTTAGGAGAATTTCCAGGCGGCGATGAGGTAAAATACAACGAAGGAATTTTTGTTGGATACCGCTGGGTTGATAAAAATAAAGTTAAACCATTGTTTCCTTTCGGACACGGATTAAGCTACACAACTTTTGCTTACGGAAAAGTAACAGCTGATAAAAAACAACTTTCAAGCAGTGATAAAATTACATTTTCTGTGAATGTGAAAAATACAGGAAGCAGAGAAGGATCTGAAGTTGTTCAGCTTTATATCAGCGATTTAAAATCTTCATTACCACGTCCGGTAAAAGAATTAAAAGGATTTGAAAAAGTTTCGCTAAAAGCGGGAGAAGAAAAAACAGTTACGTTTACTATCGATAAAACGGCTTTAAGTTTCTTTGATGATAAAAAACACGACTGGGTTGCAGAACCGGGAGCTTTTGAAGCAATTGTTGGAGCATCTTCAACAGATATAAAATCGAAAGTGGGCTTCTCACTTCAATAATTTCATTATTTCTAAATTGGTTGGTTAGTAAAAGCTGCAAGTGTAAAAATTTGCAGCTTTGCTTTTGATTTAATTTTACCATTAAGATGATTAAGAGAGCTTTATTTTCTAAATTGTTTTGAAGCTAAAACAAGATTTATTAAGTTCAGCTTAATTTTCTTAATATCTTTTATGACAAAAAATATATCATGACTAGAAATGCACCTTTACAAGATAATACACCTGTACAGGGTGGGTTAATGGCAGCATCGCCAGACGGAAAAGGTTTCGAAGCTAGATTCGAAAATTTCACTGTAAAAACATCTTCCGGACCAGCGAAGATCAGAATGGCTTAAAATCACCAGTAAAAACAATTATAACTAACTATTAACCATTAATAATTAACCATTTTATGAGTTCAGTTTCAGTTGACATTCAACCAAAAAATCACTATGAAATTTTAGATGGACTTCGAGGAGTTGCCGCTGTATTGGTTGTAATTTTCCACATTTTCGAAGCTTTTAATGAAGGAAGCCGTTTTAAACAAATTATGAATCACGGTTATCTTGCCGTAGACTTCTTTTTTCTTCTCTCCGGATTTGTTGTAGCATACGCCTATGATGACCGCTGGAGTAAGTTAACCCAATGGGAGTTTTACAAACGACGCTTAATCCGCTTACAGCCCATGGTAATTATGGGAATGATAATTGGAGCCATTTTTTATTATTTTCAAGAATCAAGTGTTTTTCCGCAAATAGCAACAATGCCCGTTTGGAAGTTATTATTAACAATGGTAATTGGTTTTACACTGCTTCCAATTCCGCCGTCAATGGAAATTAGAGGCTGGGGAGAAATGCATCCTTTAAATGGTCCGGCATGGTCACTTTTTTTTGAATATATTGCTAACATCTTGTACGCCCTAATTTTTCGCAAATTTTCAAATAAAGTACTATCAGTATTCGTATTGATATTTGCCGGACTTTTAATAAACTATACTGTATTTGGGCCAAAAGGAGATGTAATTGGCGGATGGTCGTTAAATCTGGAACAAATGAATGTGGGTTTCACTCGTTTATTATATCCATTTTTTGCTGGGGTTCTGCTTTCTCGTTTAGGAAAACTAATTCATATTAAAGGTGCTTTCTGGATTTGCAGTATTATGATTGTAGTTATATTCTGGATGCCAAGATTTGGTGATGAAAATACTTTATGGATGAACGGTTTATATGAATCTTTTAGTATTATTTTTTTATTCCCGTTAATTGTTGCCATTGGTGCAGGAGGCGAAATTAAAAATCCAATTTCACTTAAAATATGTAAAGCCTTAGGAGATATTTCATATCCTATTTACATAATACATTATCCATTAATTTATTGGTATATGGGCTGGGTTATTGAAAATAAAGTTCCATTAAAAGACGGTTATCTATTAGGAATCGGTGTTTTATTTGCCAGCATAACTATTGCCTATCTATGTTTAAAATTATATGATGAACCGGTTCGTAACTGGCTTCAGAATAAATTTCAAAAAAGAAGGAGTTAAGTTTAGGTTCAAAGGTTCAAAGGGAAAAACTTTGTCCCTCTGAACCTCACTAAAAATATTGAATTTCTTAATTTTGTTAGTTATGAAATTTCAAAAAAGGGATAGACTTAATTGTTTATCCCTTTTGTTTTTCGAAAAAAGACAATCAAAGAAACCTTTGTCTCTATGTCACTCTGTTTCTCTAAACCTAAAATCTAAACCAATTCATAGAAATTTCGTTTTCCAATTTTAATTTTGGTTTCCTTTTTCAACTCAATCAATTCGTACGGATTTGTAATTTTTAAATTATTTACTTGAACAGCACCGCTTTCGATCAGTCTTCTGTTTGCTGATTTTGTAATGTCATTTTTTATAAAAGCACAAAGATCAATTAAAGCCATTTGATCAGATTTATTTTCTAAAGAAGAAATCAAAACAGGAACAAACGATTTTTCCTCAAAGTTTTTGTTCTGAAACTGATTTACGAAAAAATCTTCTGCTTTATCTGCTTTTTTCTCATCATGGTATTGATTGATGATATTTTTTGCAATTATTTTTTTGATGTTCATTGGGTTTTCTTCTTTCAACCGATTTTTGATTTCCTGTTTTTCTTTTGTAGAAAAATCAGTTGTGAGTTCTAAGAATTCCAAAATAAGATCATCAGGAATTGACATTGTTTTGCCAAACATTTCATTAGGTTCATCTGTTAAACCAATGATATTATTGAGCGATTTGCTCATTTTTTCCTTTCCGTCCAATCCTCTTAATAAAGGCATGCACATTACAATTTGCGGAGATTTTTTAAAAGTTTCCTGCAATTGTCTTCCCATAGTGCAATTAAAAAGCTGGTCTGTACCGCCCATTTCAATATCGGCATTAATTTTAACCGAATCAAAACCCTGCAAAATTGGGTACACTAATTCATGCATGGCAATAGGTGTATTTTCAGTAAAACGTTTATTAAAATCATTTCGCTGCATGAGCTGCGCAACCGTTACGTTTGACATGATCTGAATTACTTCAGAAAAAGAAAGTGAATCCAGCCAGTCAGAATTAAAAACAATCTGCGCTTTCTCTACATCAATGATTTTTGATAATTGAGCAATATAAGTTTCGGCATTGTGCTGTACTTCTTGGACATTTAGAGGTTTTCTGCTTTTGTTTTTTCCGGTTGGATCGCCAATTCTGGCTGTAAAACTTCCCACCAAAATCACAATTTGGTGTCCTAAATCCTGAAATTGCTTTAATTTTTTTAATACAACGGCATGTCCTAAATGCAAATCAGGAGCAGTAGGATCAAAACCCAGTTTAATAATCAGTTTTCTGTTTTCTTTTTCAGCCTGATTTAATTTTTCTTCCAGACCATTTTCCGGTAAGAAGATTGCGGTGTTTTCTTTAAGTTTTTGAATTGTTTCCATTTTTTTGAAAATAAAAAAGCCCGGACAAAATGCCCGGGCTTTAAGGTTTATATAATTTATAATACTAATTTACAGTCGTGAATACGTTGAATTATATGCATAGCCTATCCGAGCAGATATTATTGCATAATAATAAGTGCTGAAAAAAGGAAGGCGTAATATGCTGTTCAAAAATTTCATGACTGCAAAGATAAATTTTTTAATTATAAATTTTAAAATTATTCTAAAAACCAATTCTCCTAAAGTTTTAAAAAAAACTTTGTTCCCCAAAATTTTTCTAAAAATATTGAATTTCAGTTTTGTTAGTTTTTGTATATTTAGTTCAAAAAGAAAGCCTTTGTTCCTTTGAACCTTTGTAACTCTTAACCTTTAAAAAACTTATTCTAAAACTAAAGCTCCTAAAGCTTCTTTACTGAAACCTTTTAACTGATCTGTTTTTCCTGCTTTAATTTTAGCAACCCAGTTAGGATCAGATAAAAGAGGTCTTCCTACGGCAACTAAATCAAAATCGCCTCTGTCGAAACGTCTGTTTAATTCATCTAAAGAAGTCGGCTCAGAACTTTCTCCGGCAAAAGCACCAAAGAAATCACCAGATAGACCAACAGAACCTACTGTAATAGTTGGCGCTCCGGTTACTTTTTTAGCCCATCCCGCAAAGTTTAAATCAGATCCTTCAAATTCAGGTTCCCAGAAACGACGCTGCGAAGCGTGAATAATATCAACTCCGGCATCAACAAGAGGAGTAAGCCAAGCTTCTAATTCCTGCGGATTTTTAGCCAGTTTATAATTGTAATCAGAAGGTTTAAATTGAGAAAAACGCATGATTACAGCAAAATCATTTCCTACTTGTTTTCTGATTTCTTTTATAACCTCAATAGCAAAACGATTACGTTCCGGCAGTGTTTTTCCGCCATAAATGTCTTCACGTAAATTCGTTTCGGCTCTAAAAAACTGATCAATTAAATAACCGTGCGCACCGTGAATTTCGATAGTATCAAAACCAAGTCTTTTAGCATCGGCAGCAGCTTTACCAAAAGCAAGAATCGTGTCTTCAATATCTTTTTCAGACATTGCAATTCCGTTTCTAAAATCAGGACGGTTTAATCCAGACGGACCTTCAAATGGAACAGGAGGAACCCAGCCGGAATGATGGTTGTCCATAATTCCCATATGCCAGATCTGCGGGCCCATTTTTCCGCCGGCGGCATGAACTTCGTCAATAACTTTTTTCCAGCCGTTTAAAGCTAGATCGCCATAAAAATGAGGAACATTTGCATCATTAGATGATGATTTTCTGTCGATAACAGTTCCTTCAGATAATATTAAACCAACTTCACCTTCAGCTCTTTTTTGGTAGTAAGCTGCTACATCATCAGTTGGAACTCCGTTTGGAGAAAATGAGCGCGTCATAGGCGCCATTACGATTCGGTTTTTTAAGTTTAACGTTTTTAGGTTAAACGGAGAAAACAGGTTGTTTGTGCTCATAGTAATTTACAAATTAGATTGAATTAATTTACTGAGTGCTTCAAAGGCACCTTCGTTACGTTTATAATAAGTCCATTGTCCAACACGTTTGGCTTCGATAAAACCGGCGCGTTGTAAAATAGACAAGTATTCAGATACTGTAGATTGTGTCAAACCTGCCTTAGCTTGAATTTGACCCACACATACTCCGTGTTCAAATCCGCCGTGTTCGAGCTGGCCGGGAAAGTTTATTTCGGGTTCCTTCAGCCATTCCAGCATTTGAAGTCTGGACTTGTTAGAGAGTGCCTTAAAAATTTCTATATTTTCCATGATGCAAATATATCGACTTTTCCCGATATATCAATTAAGCAAAATGTTTTTAGCATAATTTTATGACAGAGGAGAGAATCATGGAGCAAAAAGATGGAATATTTAATGAAGAAATTTATATTTGTGAACGTTATAATTTAATAATCCCCAAATAAATTAAACTTAATAAATTATGAAAAAAACATTACTTGTTTTAGGATTTTTATGTTGTGTAATTACCAGTTCAAAAGCGCAGGTAGTAGGTACTGACATTGGTGATATTGCGCCAGAAATTGATCTCCCTGATACAAAAGGAAACAACGAGGTGCTTTCGTCTTTAAGAGGTTCTTTGACTTTGATCGATTTTTGGGCTTCATGGTGCGGACCATGTATTAAAGAACAGCCTTTACTGCAAAAATTATATGCAGCTTATCCTGATAAATTTTCTATTTACAGCGTTTCTATGGATACTAAAAAGCCTTTGTGGTTAGCTGCAATTGCCAAAGGAAAATTACCGTGGATACAAGTAAGTGATTTAAAATACTGGAAGTCTCCGGTTGTAGGTGATTATATGCTTCAATCTGTTCCGTTGAATTTTTTAGTAGACAAAAACGGAATTATTATAGCTAAAAATATTCACGGAAAAGAGTTAGAAGATAAGGTTAATAGTCTGCTTGCAATACAATAAATTTATTTCAGATTTTTCTTAATTTTAATTTCGGGTGAAAAGAAAACTTTGTAAATTTCACATTTAAAAATTAAATCATGATGCAAAAATCAATCTTATTAGTGTTTGTTTTGGCTTCAATGTACTGTAATTCACAAACACTTGAAACGGTTTATAAAATGAAATCCGATTATCAAAAATGTTTGAATAAAGGTCAAAATATGCGTAACTGCGCCCTAGAGTATTACAATCAGTCAGATAGTCTGCTAAATGTGTCTTATAAAAATCTTAAGTCTAAGATAAGTTCAAAAGAACAATCTAAATTAAAGAAAGAACAATTAGAATGGCTCAAAAAACGAGATCAATTCTTTCAGAAAGTATATTCAGATACAAAAAAGGAAGGAAATTTTATTGAAGGAACACAAGACTTTGAAATGATCATTTATGATGAACAGGCAAAATTTGTGTTTGGAAGAGTAAAAGAACTTATAAATAAAGGGTAATTTTTGTTTCAGGTTTCAGGTATATCTTTGTAAAAGTTCAAACTTTGAAAAAGATTGATAGTTACAGAAAACTTGAAACCTGAAACAAAAAAATCTAATATATTAACAGCTTCCTCCCCAAAAGCTATCATATAGGTTTCTTCTAAAGTTTGAAAACATGATATTTAAAAAGCAATTCCGAATTGAAAACCAACTGTAAAAGAGGCAGGATGATCGTTGCCAAAACGAATAGGAAAAGGAATAGCGGCGAAGTAACTGCAATTATCGCTTTTTAGAATCGTTTTATTGATAACGGGAGTTATGCCGTATCTGCCGCTGCTTTCAAAAGCGGCTCTTCCTGCAAAAGTGTAACCGTTTCCAAGAGCAACTAAAACGCCGGGATGGAACAATAAATTAGTTACTTTATCACTGTTACCCTGAACTCTTATGTTAGGTACAACTTCAAAAGAAAAACCTATTTTCTGATTTTTCCAAATATTAATCCCCGTTGGAAAACCTACAGCATAATAATCCCTGAAATTTACGCTTGTTTGTTCACTATTAAAAGTGGCTATGGGATGAAGAATTCCAAAATATCCCGTGATTTTTGGATAAGTGGTTTGAGAAAACAAGTTGAAACTCAAACAAAATAAAGTGATTGCAAAAATGTGTCTGAATGAAATCATGATAGTCTGGTTAATTAAAAAACAAAACTATCAACAATGTCAATTTAGAAATAGAATGCTATTTACCTTTTGTATCTGAATTACTTTTCAGCGCATTTTTTCTATATGAAGAAGGGTTTTTTCCTGTTTGAAGCTTAAATATTCTGGTAAAATGACTTTGATCTGAAAAGCCTGTCATGTACGCAATTTCGGTTAAGGTATAATTTGAATTTTGAATTAGATTGATTGCTTTTTCAATTCGCAGTTTTCGCACATATTCGCCAAAATTTAAATCTTCAAAATATTTAGAAAACTCTCTTGATAAATAAGAAGGGTTTAACTCTAAATCACTTGAAATTTTCTTTAAATCAAAAGTAAACTGTGCATCAATTTGATCCTGAATTATGTTTTTTAATTCTTTAACCCATAAAGGTGTTTTTTGAGTTGTTTTCTTTTCGATTAAAAACTTCTTATATACTTCATGAAGTAAATTTTCGAACGGGCTGTTTTGCAGATGATTTTGCTTATACAAATGTTTTGCCCAGCTGTACAAAGCATCATAAAGTTTTAGTCCGGTTTCTAATAATTCGGTATCGTTTGTAATATTATACGAAAGTCCGGCAGAAATTGCCCAGAGCCCGGCAGCTTCTTTGGCAAGATCGTGGCGGTCCGTATCGGCGCCGCGAACAATTTTTGCCATAATTAAAACCGCCGGATCGGCAATTTGATATTTTTTTATAATGTAGTCAAAAGTACATTCTTCATTATAATGTGTAAATTCTACTTCCGGAATATCAAACGGAATTGCATCTAACTTTTTTGCTTTCTCTAGAACTTCATTAAAAGGAACGTAAATAAATTCTGCATCAGCGTCGACAAAGTTTTTGATAAGCCACGGACAGGCTATTCGATCAATTTTAGGTCTTTCGCGTGTGATCCATTTCATTTTTTATGAAAACTTAGAATTAATTGTTTTCTGCAGATGTAATTTTCTTTACGCCGCCAAAATTCGTTTTCATTATTTCTCTAATCTGAAACTGGGTTTTATTTCGGGTAACACTTTTCCATTCGTCAAAATCGTAGATGTGAATTTTATCAGCATACGGATTTGTTACAAAGAAAAGTCTTGATATAGAGAATTTATAATATTTTAATTCATGCGAAATGTGGCGGTCGGGTACGACAATAAGAATCGTATCCCAATCCAGAAAATTCTGGGGAACGTCCTCTCTTTCTGTTAATCCAAGAGATTCAAAAAAGGCCATTATCTTTTGATCATTATTCTTATCGATCTTTTCATCGATACGTTTAATGGTGCTAAGAAGCTTTTTTTCATCTTTAATAACACTCATATAATCTCTGTTTTTTAAATTTTTATATAAAATTACATCAAATCAAAATTATTTTGAAAAGTATAGCCAATAGAATGATTCTAAATTTTTTGAAGTCCGTTTTTAGAAGGGGTATAGGAAGTTATTGTGCAGTTTTTGATAAAATACTATTAAAACAAACCAGTTTAATACTCTATTTTTATCGTTCTAACTTACCTAACCCTGTTTTTATGAAAATTTTTTACGTAAAAAGAATTTTTCTGTGTATCCTATTTTTGGTTTCCGTTCTGGCTTTGGCCCAAAACAAATCAGAAAGGGAATTGATATTGATTGATAACGACTGGCGTTTTTCATTTGGTCATTTATATGATACAGAAAAAGATTTTAAACATGCAGAAGGCTATTTTTCATATTTAACCAAAACCGGATTTGGCGACGGCCCGGCGGCAAAAGATTTTGATGACCGCGCGTGGCGAAAATTAGATCTGCCTCACGATTGGGCTGTTGAACAAGAGTTTAGTGAAAGCGGCAGTTTCAGCCACGGATTTAAAACGTCTGGAAAAGGTTTTCCGGAGAAAAGCATTGGTTGGTACCGAAAAAAAATCACTATTCCTGAAACCGATAAGGGCAAAATTATTTCAATAAAATTTGATGGTGTTTTTAGAAATTCGAAAGTTTTTTTTAACGGCTATTATCTGGGAACAGAACAAAGCGGATACAATGGTTTTGAATATGATGTATCAGCTTATGTAAATTATGGAGGCGAAAATACGATTGTAGTTCGTGCCGATGCTTCGATGGAAGAAGGCTGGTTTTATGAAGGAGCCGGAATTTACAGACATGTTTATCTGCAGAAAACAAACCCAATTCATGTTGCCGCAAACGGAACTTATATAACCTCAGAAATTACAAATACTACTGCCGAAATAACTGCCGAAGTTTCTATTGAAAACAAAGGAAATTATAAAGGTTCTGTTGAAATTATTCAGACTGTTTTTGATGCTTCAAACCAACAGATTGCAGGTGTATCTGAAAATGTAAATGCTCCGGAATTTTATAAAACAGACAAGTATACTTCAAAATTACAAGTAAATAACCCGCTTTTGTGGGATATTGATTCTCCAAATCTGTATCGTTTAGTAACTCAGATTAAGCAAAACGAAAAAATAATCGACAATTATGAAACGTCTTTTGGAATCAGAACCATTAAGTTTGATTCGGAAAAAGGATTTTTTTTAAACGGAAAACCTGTAAAATTAAAAGGAACCAACAATCATCAGGATCATGCGGGAATTGGAACAGCGCTTCCAGATGAAATTCAGTATTACCGAATTAAAAAGTTAAAAGAAATGGGTTCGAATGCGTATCGCTGTTCGCATCATCCGCCAACACCAGAACTGCTGAAAGCTTGTGATGAACTTGGAATGCTGGTAATTAATGAAACACGTTTAATGGGAATTAACGACTATCATTTGAATGATTTAAAACGAATGATGGAGCGCGACCGAAACCATCCGAGTATTTTTTGCTGGTCGGTTGGAAATGAAGAATGGAATATTGAAGGCAATATTGTGGGCGAACGCGTGACGAATGTAATGCAGGATTTTGCAAAAAGCATCGATCCGACAAGACCTGTAACTGTTGGAATCAGCAGCGGATTTAAAAGCGGCATTTCGTCTGTAGTAGAAATCATGGGGTATAATTATCTTGGTAACGGCGATATTGATGCGCATAGAAATCAGTTTAAAAACCAACCCGGAATGGGAACTGAAGAAGGTTCGACTTTTGCAACACGCGGTATTTATTTTACAGATGATGCCAAACATTACCAAAGTGCTTATGATCGCAAACCGCGTCCCACTTTTTACAGTATTGAAGAAGGCTGGAAGTTTTATGCCGAAAGACCGTATCTGGCCGGAATGTTTATTTGGACAGGTTTTGATTATCGCGGAGAACCAACTCCGTATGGCTGGCCTTCGGTAACTTCATATTTCGGAATGATGGATGTATGCGGTTTCCCAAAAGACAATGTGTTTTATTTAAAATCGTGGTGGGGAACGCAGCCAGTTCTGCATATTATGCCGCACTGGAACTGGAGCGGCATGGAAGGAAAAGAAATGGATGTATGGGTGCATTCGAATTGCGATGAAGTACAACTTTTTCTAAATAAGAAAAGTCTCGGCAAGAAGAAAATGGAGCTAAACAGCCATTTAGAATGGAAAGTAAAATATATGCCCGGAACTCTGGAAGCCATTGGATACAAAAACGGCAAAAAAGTATTAACAGAAATCCAGAAAACGACCGAAAAGGCTCAAAACATAAAACTATCTATAGATAAAGAAAACATTCCAAATTCTAAAGTTTTGGTTGTAACGGCAGAAGTTACCGATAAAAACGGATTGCATATTCCAACTTCAAATGAGGAAATTACCTTTTCTATAAAAGGAGGAAAGATTTTAGGAGTAGGAAACGGCGACCCGGCTTCTTTAGAAAAAGACCAGTTTATCGATGCTGTTTCGTTAGTTCAAATAACGAATTTTCAGGAGCAAAAAGGATTGACGGCTGATTTGCCTCAGGAATTTCAAAATTATCCTGAAAATGATTGGAAAACAGCCTTTAGAGACCGTGATTATAAAAATCAGGCACCGTCTTATGTTTATAAAGGAGAATTTGACTTAAAAAATAATTCAGCTTTAAATAAGGTGAGCTTCTTTTATAAAAAAATAGGAGTGGAGGCAGTAGTTTTCATCAACGGAAATAAAATAAATCCAAGTTCAGAAGATTCTCAAAAATATATTTTAGACTCCAGTATTTTAAAAGAAGGAAAAAACACGATTCATATTGCAGCAACGCCTTTGCAAAAAATAAAAGACTGGGACGTGCTGAATATAGATCCCGGAATTATACAAGTTATAACACCCGCAGAATCCTGGAAAAGAAAACTTTTTAATGGTTATGCGCAAATCATAATTCAAAAAGAAGAAAGTGCAGATGAAGTTGTTTTATCGGCTTTCGCCAAAGGATTAAAAACAGGAATTTTGAAGAAATAGATAAAGCCCTGCAGATTTTTAAAATCTGCAGGAAAAAAATTAATGATCGGAAATTACCATGTTGGTTTTTGGCTTTTTCGATTTGTTCATTACAAATAAAAGAAGGGGCAGCGTTACAACAAAAAACAAACCAACAAGAAAAAAAGCGTCTCTGTAACTTAACAGCGAAGATTGTTTCATTACGATATTTTCCATCAGCTTTAAGGCTTTTGCTCTGGCTTCATTATAAGTAAAACCTCTATATTGAAAGTACTTTATGTAAGCATTTATGCGATCCATAGCGAGAGTATTACTTGGTGTCACCTCTGAAATCAATTCATTTCGATGTGCGGCAAATCGATGAGCCACATAAGTATTGATGATCGATACACCAAATGAACCGCCCAATTGTCTCATCATATTATTAAGCGCAGCACCTTGCCCAACATCTTTATCATCTAATGAAGAAACAGCCAGCATAGTAAGCGGTACGGTAAGCAGCGCCATTCCTAAAGCACGAAAAACAAGAGATGTAGCGACTTCGGCAGCGCTTGTGTTTAAAGTCATACCAGACATTCGCCAATTGAAATAGATAAATAACAGAAATCCAGCAGCAATAATAATAACCGGAGAAACGCCTTTTTGTAATAATGTACCGCAGATTTTTAAAGCCAGTAAAGCAAATAATGCACCCGGAAGCAAAAGTAATCCTGTTTGATACGGTGAAAAACTCAATAAACGCTGTGCCACAACCGGACTTATATAAATGGAAATAAACATTCCAAAACCGGTTACAAAAGTCAAAATTGCTGCAATGCTTAACGATTTGCTTTTAATCACCCGAAGGTTTACGACTGGTTTTTCTATTGTTAATTCCCAATAAATAAAGGCGAGTAAAGTTGTTACTGCAATAATCGTTAGTACAACAATATATTTGGTTTCGAACCAGTCTTCGACTTCGCCTCTTTCTAATACCGTTTGTAAAGCGCCCACTCCTATAGCGAGAAGCGCAATTCCGGTCCAGTCGACTTTGGTAATTTCTGGCTTTACAGTGGGTTCGCGTAAAAGGAAATAACAAGAAATCGTAACCAAAATTCCAATAGGAATATTAATTAAAAAAATCCACGGCCAGTCATAATTTTCAGTAATATAGCCGCCAAGTGTCGGCCCAATTGTAGGGCCGATAAAAATTCCGGCTCCAAACAAAGCTCCGGCTGTTGATTGTTTGTCTTTTGGAAAAAGTTCAAATACAACAACCTGTGAGATAGATAATAAAGCACCGCCGCCAATTCCCTGAAAAAATCTAAAAAAGACCAGCATCCAGATGTTAGACGAGTGGCCGCACATAAAAGAGCAGAATGTAAATAAAACAACAGAACCAATATAATAATTGCGTCTGCCCAGATTGGCGCTTAAAAAGCTCGTTATGGGAATAATAATAACATTTGCAATGGCATAAGCAGTAATTACCCACGAAGTATCTTCGAGAGTTGCACCCAGATTACCGCTCATGTGCGAAAGCGCCACATTTACGATAGAAATATCAATTAGTTCCATAATGGCAGCAAGAATGACTGTAATAATGAGCAGGTTACGGTTTAAAGGTGTCATAGAAATATTTTATACCAATTGGTATATTTTTGTTCAAAAAAAGAGGATGAGAAATCAGGTGCTTTTTAAGACAGCACCTTTTTTACCACATTTGTTTTAAATAAATTAGAAGTTGCTCTGGCAATTAATCGCGTTTCGTTGGCATTCCAAATTTCGCATTGTGCATTCACCATTTGTCTTCCTTTTTTAATGATTAATGTTTTCGCAAGAATAGTATCGCCAACATGTGCGGGAGCAAAATAATCAACAACAAGATTTATGGTGGTGTAAAAGGTCTCTTCATTTAGAGAAAACATCGTAGCGCCAATACAATCATCAGCAATTGCAGCAGTAACACCTCCATGCAGACTTTGAATTGGATTTGACATTTCTTCCCTAATCACATATTTAAAAGTTACGGTTCCTTCTTCGGCGGCTATTACAATAGGTCTCATCCAAAGCATAAAAGGGGAAGGAGAAGCAGTAAATTCTCGATTTATGTGATCCTGTAATACTTGTAATCTTGATTTTGTTTCCATTTAGTTTTAATATTAGATTTTATGATTATACCAATTGGTATATTTTTAAGTAAAAAAAAATTATACTAAGTCTTCGATGATTTTTGTGACAGAAAGCATAATATCGGCCAGAGTTGACAGGTTTCCGGTAATTTTAGCAATCATAACAGTTCCTTCAATCATAGCAATAATAGTTAAAGCCGTTTTTTCGGGATCGATAGAATGGGCTTTAAATTCTCCCAAAAGGATTCCTTGTTCAATAAAATAAACCAATTGCTCTTTCCAAGATAAAATAACTCGTTCTACTTTTTTCTTTAGAACTGGGTGTGTGTCATCAGCTTCTGTAGCGGTATTAATAATTGGGCATCCGCCTTGTGTAACTCTTAAATCATAGTAATCAGAATAAAGACGAGGATAAACCAATAGTTTGCCCTTAAAGGTTTTTTCTTTTTCAATTTCTCTTGCAAAAATATCATGCAGTTTTTTGACATTAAAACGAAAAGCCGCCAATGCTACTTCATCTTTATTGGCAAAATTACCGTAAATGCTTCCTTTGGTTAATCCGGTAGCCTCAGTAATATCGCTCATAGATGTACCGCTGTAGCCTTTCATATTAAAGATAGGAGCGGTTTTCTCGATTATAAATTGCTTGGTTCTTTGGGCTTTACTCATGATATATCAAAATAACGAAGCAAATATATACCGATTGGTATAATTAAAAAAAACTTTTAACGTATTTTTTTCTAACACTAGAATATTAACCGCAAAGAGTGCAGGAAAATAATACTTTGCGTCTTCACGCCTTTGCGAGATTATTTCGCCCAGCAAAAATAAATTTAGCCAAACCTTAGTGCGTTTTGTAATTGAAATAAAAATATTGTTTGATTTTCATAACTTTGCAGAATGAATAACCAAACAGAAACTCAGAGTTGCGATTTTTCTTCAGATTTAAAAATGAAGGGATTTAAAGTATATCCTATAAATGGGGATTTTAGTAAAGTTCCCGTTTACAGCCGAAGAGACTTTTATAAAATCTGCATCAACACCAGTAAAAGTATCATACAATATGCCGACCGTGGAATAGAAACCGACGGGACGATTCTTTTTTTTGGTAATCCTATAATTCCTTATTCATGGGAAACTGTTTCAGAGAATTACGAAGGTTATGCATGTGTTTTTACGGAAGAATTTTTGAAAGCAAAAGACCGATCAGAAACGCTTCACGAATCGCCTTTGTTTAAAATAGGAGGAACGCCAATTTTTTCTTTAAATGCTGAACAAAAGCTGTTTGTAGATTCTTTGTTTCAAAAAATGATCAAAGAATATGAAACCGATTATGTTTTTAAAGACGATTTAATGCGCAGTTATGTCAACCTGATTATTCATGAATCAATGAAAATGCAGCCTTCTGAAAATTTCTTTAAACATAAAAATGCTTCTTCAAGAATTACTTCTTTGTTTTTGGAATTATTAGAAAGACAATTTCCTATAGAAACCAAAAACGAACCTTTGGCTTTAAAAACGCCTCAGGATTATGCGCAAAGTCTTGCTGTGCATGTAAATCATTTAAATCGTTCAGTAAAAGAAGTTACGGGAAAACCAACAACGGCGCATATTACAGAGCGAATTATAAACGAAGCAAAAGCATTGTTGCAGCATACAGACTGGAGTATTTCGGATATAGGATATTCGCTTGGGTTTGAATATCCAAGTTATTTTAATAATTACTTTAAAAGACTTACCGGAACTGTTCCAAAATCGCTTCGAATGTAAAATTGTTTCAAATTCATAATTTTTTGTTTGAATATTGTTATTTCATGAAAGCATTCGCGTAGTACTTTTGCCTTGAAATTCAGTATTAATCATTTATCAGTTTTTAACAGACTAAATAAATACTTCATAAAGCGCATTCTAGCTTTCCTAAATTTAGTTTTCTGATTCTGATAAATTTCAAACAATAAATTTATGGAAGCATTAGACAATCTATATAATGGTGTCATTTTCCCTAAAGGAGATTTAGCACCTTCAGAATATTTTACAGGAAAAGCATGGGTTAAAATGTTAGTTCCCAATGATGAGGTTCTTAATACCGCTGTTGGAAACGTTGTTTTTGAGCCTGGAGCAAGAAACAACTGGCATACACATCCCGGCGGACAAATTTTAATCGTTACTCACGGAACAGGATATTATCAGGAAGCGGGAAAACCAATTCAGTTATTGCAGGCTGGAGATGTTGTAAACATTCAGCCCGAAATAAAACACTGGCACGGCGCATCGCCAGAAAGTGAATTTACACATATCGCCATCAGTACAAATACACAAACGGGAATTGTAGACTGGCTTGAGCCGGTAACTGATGAAGAATACAATAGTTTTAAATAAAATCAATCTCAAAAAATAAATTAAAAATTATGTCTAAGAATTATTCAGCCGTTATCGAAGAAGGAAAAGTCCCGAATACATATATGACGGGTGACGTTTCCTATAAAAAACAAAGCAGTGACATTCATCCGGAAAACACTGTAATTAAGGAAGTGACTTTTGAGCCTTGCTCAAGAAGTAATTGGCATAGTAACGCGAGTCTGCACATGCTGATTGCAAAAGAAGGAACGGGGTATTATCAGGAAAGAGGAAGCGCAGTCAGAATGCTTAAAAAAGATGAGGTAGTTACCATTTTGCCGGGAGTAGAACATTGGTACGGAGCAACTCCATTTGAAAAATTCTCTTATGTTGCCATTATCACAGAGATTGATAAAGGCCACGGAGTCTGGTTAGAAAAAGTAACCGATGGAGAATATTTTCTATTAAGCAGTCATTAATTTTAGAAGTTTAGAGAAACAAAGTGACAAAGTAGCAAAGGTTTAAAGAGACAAAGATTTAAAGCTTTTTTCTTTGTCTCTTTGAACCTTTGTTACTCACACAAAAAAAACAAAACCCCTTAAGCAATTCAACTCTTAAGGGGTTTTTTAGCAAAGTTTGAGTTCTAGACGATCCAATAATAGGATCATAGAATCTCAGAATCTTAGCGTCTTAAAAAAATAAATAATAACCAATTAAATTTATTTTACTTTTTGTCAAGGTTTTGTTTCAGCAATTTAGCATGTTCTAAATGTGAAGTTAAACCCGCAATATTGTTTGTTGCCCACAATTTTACATCTTCGTCATGAGCGTCTTTAGCCGCTTTTTGAAGTTTGTCAATTGCTTTTTGGTGGCCGTCGATCATCATATCGGCGAATTTTTTATCAAAATCCAAACCTGATTTCTCGTTTAGTTTTTTATATTCTTCCTGACCTTCTTCAGTTAGTGAAGTTGGCAGAGTAAAGTTTTTTGCTTTTGCTAAGGCACTTACTTCAGATGCCGATTTTGTATGCTCGTCAACCAGCATTTTTCCGAATTTTTTCACTTCTGCATTTGTTCCTTTTTGCTGCGCCAGTTTACCAATTTCGATTTCAGCTAAATTAATTTCGGCCTGATCTACTAAAAATTCAGAATCATCTTCTTTGCTGTCAATAGAGTCAAATTTGGCTTCATTAGCATCTTCTGCAACTTCTTTTGGGTCTTCTTGTTTCGTTTCGTTTTTGCAAGACTGCAAGAATATAATAATAAGTCCCGCTCCTAAAATTGCTTTACTGGCTAATAGTATCTTTTTCATGATTTAAATAGTTTAAATGTTATGATGTAAAATTATTCAGAACTTACAGGAATACCTTACAGGATTTTTAGAGATTGTTATATGATTTGGATGCAAAGAAATATTCGATCATGTTAACCTTATAAATATTATATATTTGTTTTTTTAAAGAGAAGAAATAATAATAATTTAAGACTTAGAATGTATATCGACTCAGAGTTTAGAAAAATATTAGGTATAAGAATAATAATGGGTTTGTTTTTATTTGTAATTACGCTGTCATATATTGTGTATAATGGTTTTTCAACTTCCGAAATAAATCCATTAACTGTAATGGCATATATGGTTTTGTTTTTTTTAGTTTATTGTTTTCCGGATTTGTTCAAGATTTTTAAACTGACTATTACAGAAGAAGGAATAGAAAAAACAATGGTAATTACAGGTGCAAAACAGTTTATCCCTTTTGATAATATACAATATATTAAAAAAGGGAAAGTTAAACTTAGAAACAAAACAGGAGATATATCAGATGGTTATTATTTTACTACATTAATATTAGAAAATAAAAAGAGTCTGGTAATTTCTCCAGATCATTTTGAAAATTATAAAATTTTGATAACTAATATTGAGGATAATTTTAAATAGCTGTCAGTGGCAGAATAAAAACAATTAAAAAAACAAAAATCCCATTCGTTTTGCGAATGGGATTTTTGTTTTTTTTAATGTGGTAATTGTCAATAATCTTTACAGAGCTGTCTGCGAAGATTTACTTTGTCTGTTTGCTATCGCTCGATTCTCCTTCGTCGAAATGACAAGATGGCGCATATTCAATAATTTAAAGTCTACAATCTAAAATCTGTAATCTAAGCTGTACAATCTTAATTATGAAAGTTATAAGCAAAATTGTATAACGGAAAAATCCTTCTTTTTAAGGAATTTTGAAATACCATACAAGATAAATCAATAACTAAAATTTTTAAGTCATGCCAGATCCAAGAATTAAAAACGAAGCCCAATACGAAGCTCTTGTTAAAAAAGGGTACAGTAAAGAAAAATCGGCACGTATTGCTAATACGCCGGATGCAGGAGAAAAAGGCGGTAAAGCTAAGCCTTATGAAGAATGGACAAAAGAAGAACTTTACGAGCAAGCCAAAAAAGTGGGGATTTCTGGACGTTCATATATGAACAAAAAAAGCCTGATAAAATCTTTAAGAACGAATTAAAATAAAATGCTTTTTGATAGTTATTGGGATTCGCAGATTCTCACAGATTGTGTGGGAAGAATAATGAGACAAGAAAAATCTTTTGAATCTGTGAATCCCAATAACAATTAGCAGCAAAAAAATAAAAACGACCATGAATACTGCCAGAACTCAAAAACTAATGAGCCAGCTTATTAAAACACCTCATTTGGTGCTGGAAAAGCTAGAATTAGTTTACGTAAACAATCAAAATTTGCCTATTGAAAGATGTCAGGGAGAAGATGGTTTTATTTATAAAAAAAACGGACGCTGTATTAAGCAGAAAAGCGAAATAAAGCGTTTTAACAGTTTGGTTTTACCGCCGGCCTGGGTAAATGTAAAAATCACCGATTTATCAAACGGGCATTTGCAAGCTGTAGGTTTAGATGTTAAAAACAGAAAACAGTACAGATATCATCCAAAATGGAACTTAATCCGTAATCAAACCAAGTTTTACAAAATCGCAGAATTCGGACAAAAGCTTCCCTCTATACGAAAACAAGTAGATATTGATTTAGAACAAAAAGAATGGTCGAAAGAAAAAGTAATTGCACTCGTGATCAGGTTAATGGAAGAAACCCACATCCGAATTGGAAATGAAAAGTACGCCAAAGACAATAAATCATACGGGCTTTCGACTTTGCGAAAAAGACACATCAATATCAATAAAAATTCCCTTCGTTTTGAATTCATCGGCAAAAAAGGAAAACAGCACACCATTACCACAAGAAACAAACAGTTGATTAAACTGGTAAGCCGATGCGAAGAAATTCCGGGCTGGGAAGTTTTTAAATATTACGATAAAAACGGCGAAAGAAGAGTTTTAGACAGTCACATGGTAAATGAATATCTGCACGCTATTTCGGGCGAATATTTTAGTGCCAAAGACTTTAGAACCTGGGCAGCCTCAATTATATTCTTTGAAAATTTGATGGAACTCGGTATTGCATCAGACGAAAAAGAAATCAAAAAAAATATTATTACAGCTTATGATGCCACTGCTGAGGCATTGGGAAACACCAGAAATGTCTGCAAAAATTATTACGTTCATCCGCTGCTGGTTTCGACATATGAAGATGGTTCGATTGAGCCGTATTTTGATAAAGTTAAAAAGAGCCGAAGCAATAAAAAATACTTCTCAAGAAGTGAAAGCGTATTTGCAGAATTAATTGAAAATTATCAGGTCAGTTTGTTGTAGTTTGAAAAAATAGAGTTAATGCATCTTCTTAAAAAGCATGAATTTGAGTAACAAACAAAATCGTTATTAACTAAAATCTATTATTATGTTACGTTGGACAGTCATATTTATTATTCTGGCAATTATTGCAGGAATATTTGGTTTTGGTGGTATTGCCGCCGGAGCCGCTAGTATAGCAAAAATTTTATTTTTCATATTCTTAGTGTTATTTATTATCTCGCTAATAAGCGGACGAAGAAGTGTGTAACACAAAGAATTCAGTAAAATAAGAACGAAATTAAAACGGCACATATATCTCGGTAAATGTGTCGTTTATCTTTTAAAATATAAAATTATGGGAACTAAAAGCGGTGCTTACCAAGATGTTTATATCAAAAGAGAAGATGAAATGGTAAGCTTGAAAAATGATGTAACAGATTTTTGCGAAAAATACATCAAACCTGTTCATCCTGAAAATTGGGACTGGTCGATACGAGATTTCGAAAATCCTGAAAACGACCCTACAACTGCCGAAGCCAGAGCTGTGGCAAATGTGGTTTACAAAGATTTGCTCGACAGCAAACATACACAAATCGATCTTTCGACGATGAATAATGTTGACGCCATAAAATCCTATTTGAATCCACAAAGCAAATATGCCGATTTTAATATGGAAGAATTTGCTTTTGCTTTAAAAGTAGAACTCGAACACGGCAAAATAAAAGACGTAAACGTAACCAACAACCATCCGTTTTTAACAGCAATGATTGCATTAGCACACATGACGGAAAGTTTGACCTATTACAAACGCCTGAAAGTAATGGAAGCCGAAGGTGAGATTTACGAGATCATGCGAAAAATAGAAAATTCAAAAACCGGAAAAGAGGAGTGGTACAAAGAATTGAGCAAAGCCGAAAAGGAATTAAGTGAAGCCAGAATTGGTTTAGTGGAACGTTTACAAAAAATGGATGATATTCCGGTGTTAGAAAAAATTGGCGATTAGGATTTTAAATCGCATAAAAAAGCCGTTAAGTTTCAATTCTTAACGGCTTTTTTATTTCAGTTTCCTGAAAAATTACAATCTTCTTTTGTCTTCTTCTGTGTAATCATCGTCTTCCTGAACATCATCTTCAACATAATCATTGTTTTCGTCTTCTTCGTCCTCTTCATCGTCAATGTCATCAAGATCATCTTCAGTTTCGTTAAAATCGTTTTCAAAAGTATCAGCCGGATTATCAAATTCGTCATTTTCTACTTCTTCATCAAGATCTTCTTCGATGTATTCTTCTTCATCTTCATCTTCATCTTCTTCATCAAGGTCATTTTCATCTTCTAAAACAACTTCATAGATAGTATCATTATTATCTTCAAGATCTCTGTCTTTATGGAAGTCATCATCTAAATCATCCAAATCGTCGTCGTAGAGCTCCGATCTCTCATCGGGATTAGGTTTGTTAGGGTTGTGCCCATTTCGTACCGTAAAACCACGCTCTGCATCTTCTGCGGGATTGTTTTGAGTTTCGCGAGTATTTAAATCGTAAAGTTCCTCATTCATTACCGTATTTCTTTCTTCGGTATTTGGACTTCCCGGATCTCTGGGAAAAGTGCTGTTTGTTTTATCTGTAGTATTCATGATGTTTTATTTTAAATAGTTATAGATACAAATCTAATTCTGAATGTTAAAGATTTTCTTATAGAATTGTCTGATGTAATTGTATAATTAACAGATGTTTAGAATGAAATTTAATTTGTAAATAGTATAACCCTGCAGATAATAACGGCACTAATTTTACAATATTAATTATTAAAAAATTATACCATGAAAACTACACAAAACAAGAAGGAAACCAAGTCAAAAAATACAACGACAAAGGAAACTGTAAAAAAAGGGGTTACAAAACCAAAATCTAACGCAGCCGCGGGCTTGTCAGAATTATTTGAAGACGGGCTAAAAGATATTTACTGGGCAGAGAAAGCGCTCACAAAAGCATTACCGGCAATGGCAAAAAATGCAACATCGCCAGAATTGATCGATGCAATCAATAATCACTTAACCGAAACTGAGGAACAAATAACTCGTTTAGAAAAAGTTTTTGATTTAATTGGAAAAAAAGCAACGGCTAAAAAATGCGATGCAATGGAAGGTTTAATCGAAGAAGGAAAAGGAATTCTGGAAGAAACAGAAATAGGAGTAGTTCGTGATGCCGGAATTATTGCGGCAAGCCAAAAAATAGAACACTACGAAATCGCAACGTATGGAACTTTAAGACAGTTTGCTGAAACACTTGGTTATACTGAAGCTGTTACTTTACTGGAACAAACACTGGATGAAGAAAAAGGAGCCGATAAATTATTGACAGAAGTTGCTGTAAACGCTGTAAATCTTGAAGCTGCAGAAGTAGAAATGGAAGAATAACAACCTTCTTACCACATCAAAAGTGCAGTTTAAAAGACTGCACTTTTTTTTCATTAAAAATTTAAAACGAAAGTTATGCCCGAAGGTCCGTCTATATTGATTTTAAAAGAAGAAGTACAGCAGTTTGCAGGTAAAAGGATAATTGAAGTTTCTGGAAACGCCAGTATTGATCTGGAACGTTTACAAGATAAAACGATCTTATCTTTTAAAACCTGGGGAAAGCATTTTTTAATTTGTTTCGATGATTTTACAATAAGAATTCATTTAATGATGTTTGGAACGTACAGAATCAACGAAAAAAAAGAAACTGCACCAAGGCTGCATTTGGGATTTTCTAACGGAGAAATCAACTTTTATACCTGTTCCATAAAAGTTTTAGAAGGTGCTGTAGATCAATATTACGATTGGAGCGAAGATGTTTTAAATGAAAACTGGAATCCCAAAAAAGCGAAAATAAGCCTTGATAAAATTCCAAATGAAAAAATATGCGATGCGATTTTAGATCAAAATATATTTTCGGGAGTAGGGAATATTATTAAAAACGAAGTTTTATACCGATGTTTTGTTCACCCGGAATCTTTGGTTGGAAAAATACCGCCAGAGAAGATCGACGAACTTATAGCCGAATGTTCGATTTACAGTTTTGAATTTTTGTATTGGAAAAAGAAATTTGAACTCAAAAAACACTGGCTTGCATATTCTCAAAAAGAATGTAAAAGATGCAGTTTACCGATGATAAAAAAACCGACAGGGAAGAAAAAACGCCGTAGTTTTTTCTGTACCAACTGCCAACAACTTCACTCATGAAAAATAAAATATTAATAGGATGTTCAAGCTATAATAATCGGTATTGGAAGGGAATTTTCTACCCTGACAATATGACAGCTAGTGGTATGTTTGAGTTTTATTACCAGCACTTTAACACGTATGAGTTCAATGGAAGCTTTTATAGGTTTCCAACGCTTAAAGTTTTTACAAACTGGTATAATAAATCGCCGGAAGAGTTCCTTTTTTCGGTAAAAGCGCCCAAAGAAATCACACATATTAAACAATTTTCAGACTGTGAAAATCTGATTTCAGAATTTTATAATGTCTGTAAAATGGGTTTAAAAGAAAAGCTCGCTTGTGTATTATTTCAGTTTCCGCCAAGCTATTATTTTACTTTGGAAAGATTACATCATATTATTAAAAATTTAGATTTAAAATTTCAAAATGTAATCGAATTTCGACATGAATCCTGGTGGAATGACACCGTTTGGGATGCTTTTTTAGAAAATAATATTACGTTTTGCAGTGTAAGCCACCCGCAGTTACCACAGACAATTTTTAAAAATTTTCCGCTGGTTTATATTCGTTTACACGGAACTCCAAAAATGTTTTACTCCAGCTATCCACTTCAAGAATTACTTCATATAAGAGATGAAACTCATTTAAAATCAGGATTTATATATTTTAATAATACTGCAAGTGAAGCAGGGATTTTAAATGCTTTAGAATTGAAAAATTTAATTTGAAGATAGATATTTAGCGGCAAAGTTTTTTAACCGCAAAGAGCGCAAAGGTTTACGTAAGGTTCGCAAAGATTAATTCTCTTTGTGACCTTTTATGTAAACCTTTGTGCTCTTTGCGGTTAAAGAATAAAAAAAACTACAGTTTCAAAGTTCCTTCAATCCCGTCATCCATTGTTTTACCAGTTACAAGGGCAGTGGCCATTTTTGCTATGGCAACCATTTTACCGTGTTTGTTGTTCCAGTAATAACCGTCTTCGGGTGTAACTGTGATAACACTTAAATTTGGATCGTCTTCTCCGCCTGGCATCCAGACTTTTACAATAGGATCGTATAATTCTTTGATGGTTTCTCTGTCGTACGAAATCGTTGCGGTTCCGTGCAGTGTAAGGAATTTATCGTGTGGTTCAGAAAAAAATATCTCAACCTGCGGATTTAAAGTAATCTCTGCATTCTGGCTGCTGTTGCGATCAGATAAAAACCAAAGACGTCCTAAATCATCAATTTTTTGAACCGACATTGGTCTTGATTGCAGTCTGTCGCTGTTGTAAGTACAAAACATGCAGGTTTTTATGTTTTCTGCCAAATCTTTGATTTTATTGACAGCAAATTCTTCAGTAAGGTCTTTATGATCTCCCATGGCTTTATTGTTTTAAAGTTTTTATAATTTTAATTGTGTTTATGGAAACACATAAAACAAAGTTGAGATTTTTATAACCGACTCAATTATAGAATTATATTTTAAAATTATCATATTTCAACAAGGTGTTTTTATGAGAATTTTTATACAAATTATTGATTTTTGTATAATTTACCCTATCTTTGGAGAAATAGACCTATCCCCAATATATATGAAAAACTTTACAATTTTTTATACTGATGATGATGAAGATGATTTAAACATCTTTACAGATGCTGTAGAGTCATTATCCAAAGATATTAACCTTAAGACTTACTCAGGCGGGGAAAAGCTTTTAGATGCCATTTATCATCCGCCTCCTGTGCCAAGTGTTATCTTTTTAGATTTAAATATGCCCGGAAAAAATGGTTTTGATGTTTTAAACGAGCTCAAAGGATCTGATAAAAGCGATATTCCGGTTATTATTTTTTCGACATCAAATGAGCCCGGAATCATTGATAAATGCCTCAAATTAGGAGCGAATTATTTTATTACAAAGCCCGTTTTGATGAAAGACATTGTAAAATCAATAGAACATTCTCTCAACATCAACTGGAAAGAATTTGTTCCGGACAGCAAGAATTTTGTATATAAATCGTAGTTACATTTTGATGTAGAAGAAACACCAAACTTATTTACTAAAATGAGTTTGGTGTTTTTTTATAGTTCCGGCAGAAAGATCTTAAAGGTTGCTCCCTGGCCTTTTTCACTGCGTGCTTTTATAACTCCTTTGTGGTTTTCGACAATCTTTTTTACAATTGCCAGTCCAATTCCGGTTCCAGAGAACTCACTTTCAGTATTTAATCTTTGAAAAACCTCAAAAATACGCTCTTTGTATTCGTCGTCAAAGCCAATTCCGTTGTCTGAAATCCTCAAACAAAAGTAAATATTGTTGGGATAATCCACTTTAAAATCCAGTTTGTGACCCACAACACGTCTTGCTTTAATCTGTATTTGAGGCGGTATTCCCTTGCGCGAAAATTTCAATGCATTTCCTATCAAATTATGCAGTAATTGCCTAAGCTGAAACGGCATAACAGTTCCTTCTCCAAGCGGATGAAGATCAATAACAGCTTTCTTTTCTTCAATGCGTTCAGAAAAATCCATTAAGACTTCTTCTACAATTTCGTCCAGATTCGTTTTTACAAAAATCCTTTCGGCAGAATTGGTTCTGGAATAAGTGAGAAGATCCTGAATAAGCGTCTGCATTCTCTTTGCCGAAACTTCAATGCGCTCTAAATAAGTTTTGGCTTTCGCCGAAATATTCTGGTCGTCTAGCTCAGCCAGACGGCTTGCAAAAGTCTGGATTTTTCGAAGCGGTTCCTGTAAATCATGACTCGAAATATAAGCAAAAGACTGAAGTTCAATATTCATATTTATCAAATCCCTGTTCTTAAGTTCCAGTTCCTGAGTACGATCATGAACTTGTTTAGCGAGCATATCTGTAAAATCTCTTTGGTTCTGAATATCAGTACTTGTACCTACCCACATTTGAATCTTTCCTTCAGCATTTCTTTGTGGAATGGCACGGCTCAATTGCCATCGGTATTCGCCATCATGACGGCGGAATCGGTTTTCGAATAAATACTCTTCTCCAGTTTTTACAGATTCCATCCATCGGTTTACATTTCCCTCGCGGTCTTCAGGATGAATAAACTGAAGCCAGCCGTTTTTTTCTACATCTTCTTTAGAAATTCCCGTAAAATCATACAGCGACTGATTGAAATAATCTATATTTCCCATAGCGTCGCTTGTCCATACAAACTGAGGCATTGAATCTGCAAGAACCCTGAATTTTTCCTCACTTTTCATTAAAATCTCATGTCTGTTTTTTTCGTCTGTTACGTCCATAACAGTTCCCAGCATTTTGACAGGATTTTGTAATTCATCAAAAAATATTTTACCATGTACGCGTATCCAGCAGGTGGTATTGTCTGGTTTAAGAACGCGGGCTTCATATTTGTAAATATTAGTTTTTAAAGCCTTTTGATAGGCTTTTTCTAATATAGGCAGATCTGCAATATAAAATCGGTCGAGAATCTGCTGACGTGAAATTTTTATATTCTTTTTTAAACCAAAAAGCTCCGGCAGGTTATCAGAATAAATTAATTGCTGGGTATTAACATTTAAATCCCATGTTACAATTTCGGCAATTTCTGATGCTAATCGGGCCCTTTCCTCGGCATCTTCAACTTTTTTTCGGGCTTCGACTTTTTCTGTAACATCATTTACAGTAATCATAATCGACGATATTTCGCCGTTTTTTTCAAAAAGAGGGGTATATTGATAATCGAGATAATACTTTTTTAATTTACCCTTTATATTCACGTATGCAATAGCTTCGCTTTCCCGAATTGTTTTACCTTCGTATAGTACTTCATCTAGTAATTCGGGAAACTTTTGATTTAATAGCTCCGGAAACACCTCCAGAGCGGGTTTGCCAATAACTTCGCTGGGCTTCTTCTGCCAAATCTCATCAAGCATTGCCGTATTGGCAAGTTCGATGATATAATCGTGGCCTTTAAAAATAGTCATGGCAATTGGCGACTGCATAACCAGATTTCGGAATGCTTTTTCGCTTTCACTCAAAAAATACTTTGCCTTAACAGAATCAGTCACTTCGTAACCCACTACAATTACGCCGGTCACTTCGTTGTTTTCTTCTCGCAAAGGATGAAAAACCAGATTGAAATAACAGTCTTCCTGCTTTCCATAACGGTTTAAAGTAACCAATAACTCATTTGTAAAATACGGGATTCCGTCTTCGTAAACCTGAGAGAGCAGGGGATGAACCGTTTCCTGAGCTTCGGGCACAGAGTCAAAAATTGATTTATGAAGCGTTTGTTCTTCGGTCTTATCAACTATTTGCAAGTATGTTTCATTAACCATTTCCACTACCAGATCAGCTCCTTTTAGAATGGCAATTCCAAGCGGCACCTGTTTTACGATGTTCTTAAAACGTTTTTCGCTTTCTTCAATCGTATTTCGTGCCATTACTTGCAGCGTAACGTCGTTTGCGCTGGCTACAATTCCATAAATAGTGCCGTCGGGTTCTTTCAGCGCTTCATAAACGACATTGATAAAAGTATCGACAACTTTGCCGTTTCGGGTTAGTTTTACCGGAAGTTCATTGGCTGTAAATCTTTCTCCTGTAAGGTAAACCTGCATTAGAATATCTTCTAAACCTCGGCCTGCAGCTTCAGGAAGCGATTTAAAAATAGGTTTGTTTAGGACTTCATGTTCTTCTCGTTCCCATATTTCGAGCATGGGTTCGTTTGCTATTTCTACAATAAAACTGCTTCCTTTAAAAATACACATCGCATTTGGCGCCTGCATAAGATTTTCTCTGTAGCGTTTATTGCTTTCTTCAAGGTTTTTGCGAATGTTTACTTTATCGGTAGTTTCGTTGCAAATCACGAGAACTCCGGCAATATTTCCACCTTCACTTTTTACGGGACTATAACTAAAAGTCCAGTAAACATCTTCCATTTTTCCGTTTCTGTAAATAGGCAGATACAGATCTTCATGCCAGGTAGCTTCGCCTTCGGTTAAAACCTGATTAATCAGCGGACCTATAAAATGCCATATTTCAGGCCAGTATTCGGCGCCTTTTTGTCCCAGTATATGCGGATGTTTCCCATCGTTGCCCAGACTTGGGCGGTAAGCATCATTATAAAAGCAAATATGTTCTGGTCCCCAAAATAAAAACATCGGGAACTTTGAGTTTAACAGAATTCCTAAAGTAGTACAAAGACTCTGCGGCCAGGTTTCTATGGCACCAACAGAAGTATTACTCCAGTCTTTGGCACGAGTTAACGCACCCATTTCGCCTCCTTTTGCAAGGAAATCGTAATTTTTATTAGTCATTAAAAATTTGTTTTTGTTCTAATTGAAACAATGAAATTTATGTAATAAATATAGTACTTTTTACTATATATCATAATGAAATTTAAAATTAATAAAAATTAATTTCGATACTCTTTTGCTTTTTTGAATGAGGCAACATTAAAATCTATTGAGTTAATTTTCATTGGTTTTATTGAAGAACTTTGAATTAAATAAGATTATTACTAATCTGAAATCTGAAAACCATGAAACGAGAGCAAAAACACGAAACCGACTATATACAGAAATATCAAGATGAGGGCTATACTAAAAATTATTTATTTGAAAATGGATGCCTGATTGATTCTGAAACAAAATATGCTTACCAGCCCGACGAAATTTACATTGTAGCCCACCACCGTTATGAAGGAATGAGCGACCCGGATGATATGTCCATCTTATATGTTATTGAAACTAAAGACCAGCAGCGAGGAACCCATTTATTAGGATACGGCCCAACCGCTGATTTAGAAGAAGCTGAATTTTTTAAAGATATCCCAAAAAAGAACTATTCGAAAAATTCGGATATCAATGAACTTACATAAAATAAAATAGATAAGTATTTTTATTTTGCTGAGGAGCAGTTGTTCCAGATTTATCTGGGGCAGCTGTTTTTTCATTTTATGGTCTAAGTTGCTGAGCTGCTAAGGCACTAAGTTTTTTGGTTTTTTAATCTTAATTCTGAGTTTTTTAGAATCTCAGAAACTCTGTGTAAAAATTATGAAATTTCTGATTGAAATTGTATAAGGATTTGACTTACAATTAACACGAAATTTGACTTATACAAAATGAGATATGAAAATACGAATTGTTTTTATACAGATAAGTATTGAAACGATTCTCTAAAGCAAAATAAAAAAATGAGAAAACTTTACTTAAATACTGGAGAATTTGATACCGTTTTTAACGATTTGAAGGACAGTTTCTGCGGAAAACTTACTGCAAAAAACAATGAATATAATTTAGAAATTAATTCAAAATGGACTAAAGGTTCTATAAAAGGAACTCGTTTTGATGATAAAGTATTGTTTATGCACTTTGATCTTGAATTTCATCAGGAAGTAAGTTTAAGTATTGAATCTATGAAAACAGCGCCGGTCTTTTTTGTTTACTGCGAAAATGGAACTGTAAGCCACAGTTTTGGAGCAAATGGTGAAAAGAAAGTATTGAGTAAAAACCAATCAGCTGTTTTAAGTAATTCTTCTGTAATAAACAGTGTATTGTATTTTGAAAGTTACAAACGCATTCAGTTTACATTGTTAGGCATGCCAACGCTTACTAACAGAGATTCTGATCTTGTTTCTCAGGTAAAACAGCGTTTTACCAACGATTCTGGAAATTATATTTATGTGGGAAAAGAGAATCCAAAAATCTCAGATAAAATTCAGGAATACAAGACTGTTCTGCAAAAAGGTATTGTGGGAACGCTTCTTAAAAAAAGCATTTTAAAAAATATTATAGAAATGGAAGTAGAGCAGCACAGTTTCAATTATTTAAAAACATTTGATCCTGTTGTAAATATTGCAAAAAGACAGATTAACGAAATCAAACGAATTTCGACCATGAATTTCTCTGAAATGGTTGCCGCTGCAAAACTTTTTAGAACAAAATATCATTTTTCATTTAAGCCATACAACCAAAAATTAGCTAGCTAAGAAGCATTATATATATTAACTACTATTACGAAAAAAACAGCTTTCCTAAAGAGCTGTTTTTTTATTTAAGATGCTTTTCTAAGGTTCTGAGATGCTAAGGTTCTAAGGTACTAAGATTTTTGGCTCTCTGATTTTACAGGTTAAACGGGTTTTTCACTGGTTTTTTATTTCTTGAAAAACCGCAGACTAAAATTATATTATTCAAATCTTAAAATAAGTTTTAAAGGAGCAAAACTTTGCGTGTCTGCGTCTTTGCGAGATTAAAAACATCCCGAAAAAAACTCAGTATCTTAGAACCTTAGCATCTTAGAACCTTTTTTAAAAAAAAGCTACTCTTTCTTATAAGTAATAATAAAATAAATCATAATAAGGTTAAGACATAAGGAAACACTGTTGGTAA
This sequence comes from Flavobacterium johnsoniae UW101, assembly GCF_000016645.1. Lineage (NCBI taxonomy): Bacteria > Pseudomonadati > Bacteroidota > Flavobacteriia > Flavobacteriales > Flavobacteriaceae > Flavobacterium > Flavobacterium johnsoniae. Next base: position 4,017,444 of record NC_009441.1, on the reverse strand, counting down.
TTATTATGGGAAGATCCTCTTTGAGAATTCCGTAAATAATCCAGACAATGATACCGAAAGTCAGAATGCTGAAAGTTTTAAGGGAAATATCCTTGACTTTTTTAGTTTTCCAGACTTTAACAATTTGCGGAACCGTGGATAATGTAATGCAAGCTCCCGCAAATAGTCCTATGATGTCTATAAAATTCATTTTTTTGAGGTTCTAAGGTTATTAAGGTTCTAAGATGCTGATATTCTAGACCTTTGAGTTTTTTCTGCGGTTATTCGTTCATAAAACATTGTGTAAACCTGTTCAATCTGCTAAATCTGCGGGCAAAAAAAATCTAGCCCCCAACTAATTCACCACCGTTAATGTGAATAAACTGTCCGGTAATATAACTGCTGTCTTCGCAGGCCAGAAAAACATAAGCGGGCCCAACTTCAGACGGCTGTCCGGCTCTTTCCATCGGATTGTCTTTTCCAAAATCAGAAACCTTGTCGAAAGTTGCCACGATTAACGGTGTCCATATTGGCCCAGGTGCAACACCATTTACTCTGATTTTTCTTTTTGCAAGCATAGACGAAAGTGATCTTGTAAAACTAACAATTGCACCTTTTGTACTGGCATAATCTGCTAAGTGTTCACTGCCGCGATAAGCCGTAACAGAACTGGTATTGATAATTGTATCGCCTTCTTTTAAATGCGGAAGTGCGGCTTTGGTAATATAGAAATAGGGATAAATATTGGTTTCGAAAGTTTTATGCAGTTGTGCAGCGGTAATTTTTTCTAATTCATTCTGCGGAAATTGTATGGCTGCATTATTCACCAGAACATTTATGGTTTTAAAAGTCGAAACACATTTTTTGACTGCCTCTTTACAGAATTTTTCATCTTTAAGATCACCGCTTATAAGCAGGCATTGCTGTCCTTCTTTTTCAATCATTTCTTTGGTCAGCTTTGCGTCTTTATCTTCTTTTAAATACACAATTGCAATGTTAGCGCCTTCACGGGCAAAATGCACGGCCGCACTTCGGCCAATACCACTGTCTCCGCCAGTAATAAAAGCAGTTTTACCCAAAAGCTTGCCGCTTCCGGTATAATTTTCTCTAATAATTTCTGGTTCCGGATTCATTTTATGTTCGTTTCCCGGAAGTTCTTGTTTCTGTTCCGGGAATGTCTTAGGTTTTTTCATGGCATTGTAATTTTAAGATATTCTTCTAACTTAAAATTAGTGTGTCTTGTATGAAAATACAGACTGTAAGAAATATAATTTTGTCTCAAAAAGATGAAAATTGAATAAAAAAGAAGGAAAAGGATTATTTTTTAGTAATCGCAGTTAATTTTTTGGATTTGTATGAATGCCTGAATCACTGATTAAGTTGAAGTTAATTTATGACATGGGAATTATGTAACGAATTTGATTTTGAATAAAAGTGCATTGTTCTTTAAATTTATACATTTGAAAGTTTTGACTGCTTTTTGAATAGGATCAGATGTTCAAAATAATAAGTAGTAAATAATTTTTTAATTCATAAACGCTTTATCCCCCATAACGGCATGGTATTAATTGTAGATGATATCAAGGCAAATATTATTGCCTTAAAGAAAACATTAGAATTGCACGACATTGACGTAGATACTGCCGAATCTGGAGAAGAAGCGCTGAAAAAAATATTAAAAACAAACTACTGTCTTATTATTATGGACGTACAAATGCCGGGACTTGACGGCTTTGAAGTAGTTAAAATTCTCTCAGGTAATAAACGAACAAAAGATATTCCTGTAATTTTTCTTTCAGCTTTAAATATTGAAAAGAAATACATTTTTAAAGGATATGAAACCGGAGCCGTAGAATATATTACAAAACCGGTTGATACTGATTTGCTGATGCTTAAAGTAAAGACTTTCCTTAAAATTTACGAACAGCAGAACGAACTAAAACTTACCAAAGAACTTCTTTCTAAAGAAATCAAAATTAGAAAAGAAGCACAAGACAATCTCGAAATCAAAATCGCCGAAAGAACCAAAGAACTGGTTTTAAAAAACGAAGAATTAGAGATGAAAAACCACGAATTGCAGCAGTTTGCCTGGGTGGTGTCGCACGACTTAAACGAACCTATACGGAAAATCCAGATTTTTATTAAAATAATTAAAGAACTCTATCTCAAAGAAGATGATAAGGGTATTGATTATGTCAACCGAACAATAAAATCAGCAGAGAGAATGCAGACTTTAATTACAGATCTTCTGGCTTATTCTCGTTTATCTGCACAGGTTAAACCTGAAGTTACAGATTTAAATATCGTTTTGCAGGAAGTCCTTTCTGATTTTGATTATTTAATTGAAAGAAAAAATGCAACTGTAAAAACAACCGAACTTCCAACCATAGATAGTATTCCAAGCCAGCTAAGACAGGTGTTTCAGAATCTTATAGGAAATGCACTCAAATTCTCCGGAGCAAATGAACCTCCATTCATCGAAATAACTTCAGAATTAATTGTCGACAAATCGTTTGACAGCCCGACTTCTCCGGAAGGTAAATACTGCAGGATTATTGTAAAAGACAACGGAATTGGCTTTGATGAAATTTATCTCGACAGGATTTTTATCATTTTTCAAAGCTTAAACGACCGTCAGACTTATGAAGGAACCGGAATTGGTCTTGCAATTGCAAAAAAAATCATCGAAAAACACAACGGATTAATAACCGCAAGGAGTGAAGTAGGCAAAGGCGCGAGCTTTATAATTATTCTTCCTTTAAAATACGAAAAATAAAATAATCTAGAATATATGAATGGTAACTTTAAAAGAAATCTGCTTATAAGTTCATTGGTTTCGCTGTTTGTACTTACTATTAGCTCTGTAGCTTCATTTATTAGCATTAAAAGCCTATTAAACAGCAATTTTTGGGTCAATCATACTCAGGACGTAATTTATAACTTAAACGAAGGATCGTCTATTATCACAGAGGCACAAACCAGTATGAGAGGATATCTTCTTACGGGTGATGAACAGTTTGTAGATCGTTTTAACGATTCTGAAGCCAAATCAAATGCTTATTTTGAAAAGCTGGATGAACTTACATCTGATAATATCTCGCAGCAAAAACTGTTAGAACAACTGCGTTCTAAACGTTCAGGTTTCTTTAAATACCTAAACAATCAGATTGTTAAAAAGCGTTTAAGCAAAGAAACATTAATCTTTGACTTAAACGAAGGACGAAACATGATGAATGAAATCAAGGCGATTATTAAGAAAGTTGAAAATACAGAACAAAGACTTTTAGAAGAACGCAATGCCAATTCTGAGCGTTATGGAACGTATAGTTTGATTTTAATAGTAGTGGCTTTTTTCATCGCTTTTATTATTTCGATAGTATTCTTATTTCGTATTTTAAAAGATTACAACGAACGTTCGTTACTGCAGAGAGAACTGGAGAAAAAAGACATAGAAACTGCTCAGAGGATTGAAGCAATCAGTACAATCGCCAGTAATATTTCAAAAGGAAATTATGACATTCGTGTAGACGATACAAAAGCCGATGCACTTGGAAGTGTAGGAGAGTCGTTAAATTATATGGGAGTTTCTCTTAAAAACTCTTTCGATTTATTGTCTCAAAAAGAATGGCTTCAAACCGGAGTAGCAGAATTAAACAATGTAATGCTGGGAGAAAAAACGCTGCAAAAACTTTCTAAAGATGTTATTGAGTTTTTATGCCAGTATACCAACAGCAGTGCAGGTGTTTTGTATGTTTTAGAAGATAACGAATTGATATCTTCAGGAGGTTACAGCTATATACCGAGTAAAAATCGTGAAAGAATCCAGAAAGGCGAAGGCTTAATTGGTCAGGCTATTACTTCAGGAAAAATTCTGGAATTAAAAACCTTATCGCCCGATGATATTCAGATTAATTATGCTTTGGGACAAATTAAACCAACGCATGTTGTGGCACTTCCTTTAATAGATAACAAAATTGAAGGTGCAGTTGAACTGGCCAGTATTTATGGTTTTTCAGAACTTCATTTAGAGTTTTTAAAATCAGTTGGAAACAATATTGGAATTGCAATTCGTTCTACTCAAAACAGAAAACGAGTTCTTGAATTGTTAGAAGAAACCAAATCACAGTCAGAAGAACTTCAGGTACAGCACAGCGAACTGGAAGCAATTAATGCAGAATTAGAGGCGCAGACCGAAAAACTTCAGGCTTCTGAAGAAGAATTGCGTGTACAGCAGGAAGAACTGGAGCAGACTAATGAAGAGCTTTCGGAAAGAAGTGTTTTACTGGAAGAAAAAAACAATGAAATCCAAAAGAAATCAGAAGCTTTGGAATTAACAACTCGTTACAAATCAGAGTTTTTGGCCAATATGTCGCATGAATTAAGAACACCTCTGAACTCGATTTTACTTCTAAGCCGATTATTATCTGAAAATAATAATCAAAGCATGAACAATGAAGAAATCGAATTTGCTAAAGTAATTCAAAGTTCAGGAAACAGTTTATTAGGTTTAATTGATGAAATTCTGGATTTATCTAAAATCGAGGCTGGAAAAATGGAGCTTGAATTCCTTGATGTTACGACCAAAGAAATCACAGATACGCTTTGGAACTTATTTAATTTTGTAGCCAAAGAAAAAGGAATTGAGTTTGAAATTATTTCTAAAGATGCACCGCTTGTTATTAAAACAGATAAAATGCGTTTAGAACAAATTCTAAAAAACTTGATTTCAAACGCCATCAAATTTACCGAAAAAGGAAAAGTAAGCTTAGAAATAAAAATAGATACAGACGACGATAAAATTATTTGTTTTATTGTAAAAGACACCGGAATTGGAATTCCGCTAGAAAAACAGCCATTGGTTTTTGAAGCATTTCAACAGGCAGACGGTTCTACAAAACGCAAATACGGCGGTACTGGTCTAGGATTGTCAATAAGCAGGGAGCTGGCCAAACTGCTTAGAGGAGAAATTGTTTTACATAGTAAAGTAAACGAAGGAAGCTCGTTTACATTATGTCTGCCTGTTTATGGTTCGGCAATTCATAAAGTAAATGTAGAAAAAATACCGCCGACAGATTTTACAGAAATCGATTCAGAAACAGAGCCAGTCGTATCAAAAAAATACATAAGCCCTGTGATTCCTGATGAAATTGACGATGACAGAGAGTATATAAAACAAGGCGACAAAGTAATTTTGATTATTGAAGACGATATTAATTTTGCAAAATCACTATTGGCATTTACACGTCAAAAAGGATATAAAGGAATTGTAGCCGTACGTGGTGATTATGCCTTAAACTTTACTTTATTGTATAAACCGGTTGGAGTTTTACTTGATATTGAACTTCCGGTAAAAAGCGGCTGGGAGGTTCTGGAAGAACTTAAAAATCATGCAGAAACCAAACATATTCCGGTTCACATTATGTCATCACATAAACTAAAACAGGAAAGTTTATTAAAAGGAGCAGTAGATTTCTTAGACAAACCGGTAGCGTTCGATAAAATTCCAGATGTGTTTTTACGTATAGAACATATTATTAATAAAGAAGCCCAAAAGGTTTTAATTATCGAAGACAATCCAAAACATGCCAAAGCACTTGCTTATTTCTTAGAGACCTATAACATTAATTCAGAAATAAAAAGCGAAGTTGCCGATGGAATTCAGGCCTTAGGCAAAACCGAAGTAGACTGCGTGATTCTGGATATGGGAATTCCGGATAAACAAGCATATCAAATTCTGGACGGCGTGAAGAAAAATCCGGGCTTAGAGAAACTTCCCGTAATTGTATTTACAGGAAAAAGTCTGTCATTAAAAGAAGAAGTAAAAATTAAAAAATATGCTGATTCTATTATTGTAAAAACAGCACATTCTTATCAAAGAATGCTCGATGAAGTTTCATTGTTCCTGCATTTGGTAGAAGATAAAAAAGAAGGAGGAGACAAAAAAGACGGACATAAAAAGCTAAATTTACTTAACAATATCCTGCACGATAAAAAAGTACTGATTGTAGACGACGATGTTCGTAATATTTATTCGCTTACAAAAGCATTAGAAGTTTTCAAAATGACCATTATTACGGCATTTGACGGAAATGATGCAATAAAGGTTTTAAGCGAAAACCCAGATACCGATGTTGTTTTATTAGATATGATGATGCCGCACATGGACGGTTATGAAACAGCCGAAAAAATACGCGCTAATCCTAAGTTCTTAAATCTTCCGGTAATTGCCGTTACAGCAAAAGCAATGACAGGAGACAGAGAAAAATGTATAAAAGCAGGAGCTTCAGATTATATTACAAAACCGGTAGACGTAGATCAGCTATTATCATTATTGAGAGTTTGGCTGTATGATAGGGTTTAAAAGAAAAAAGTTTAGCCGCAGATTACCAGATTATAAGGATTCTGAAATTCGGCTATAGTAAAGAAAAGATAAATGCTGCAGATTTTAATAGATTAAAAATCCCTTTAATCTGCGGCACAAAAAATATAAAACAAATATGAGTAAAAAACGACTTTTAATTGTAGATGACGATTCCAGAAATATATTCGCATTAACGCATACTTTGCGCGTCAAATCATACGATTGTTTGTCTTGCACAAGTGCCGAAGAAGCTTTAAAACTGCTGAAATCTGATGAAGAGATCGACGCTGTTTTACTGGATATGATGATGCCCGAAATGGACGGTTACGATGCAATTCCGTTAATAAAAGCAATTCCGTCCAGAAAATCGGTATTTGTTATTGCAGTTACTGCCCAGGCTATGACAGGCGATAAAGAAAAGTGTTTAGAGGCTGGAGCCGATGATTACATCTCTAAACCAGTTGATGTTGATAAGTTACTGCTTATACTAAGCAAAATTTGATGAATTATGATTGAGGATATTGAGCTTGAAACACTTATCAATGAGGTTTATGAATATTATGGTTTTGATTTTAGCAGTTATTCGAGAGCATCGCTAAAAAGACGTGTCTACAGAGTATATCAGCTGGATGGATTTAATCATTTTCATGAATTTTTATCAAAAGTCCGTACAGACCCTGAGTATTATAAAAGAATGGTCGACGAAATAACGGTTAATGTTACCGAGATGTTTCGCGATCCGGCATTTTACAGCATACTCAGAAAAGAAATTTTACCGCTTTTAGGGACAAAACCATTTATCAGATTATGGCATGCCGGCTGTTCAACCGGAGAAGAAGTGTATTCTATGGCCATAATGCTCAAAGAAGCAGGTTTGCTGCATAAATCCTTAATTTATGCAACAGATATTAATGCAACCGTTTTAGATACAGCAAAAAAAGGAATTTTTCCGCTCAGAATGATGAAAGAGTATTCGCAGAACTATCGCGATGCAGGCGGGCAGGAAGATTTTTCGAGTTATTATACTGCCAATTACGGCATAGCCAAATTTAACGAAGAACTGTCGCAAAAAATGGTGTATTCACAGCACAATTTAGTTTCAGACACATCATTTAATGAGTTTGATATGATCTTGTGCCGAAATGTTTTAATTTATTTTGATAATGACCTTCAAAAAAGAGTCATTAATTTATTTGATGAAAGTTTAGCTGTTTTAGGGTTTCTGGCCTTAGGCACAAAAGAAACCATAAAATATTCTATTTCTCCAGGCAAATACAAACAGTTTGAAAAAGAGAAAATATGGAGGAAAATAAAATAATATCTAACTGCCGATTAACTATAATAGGAGGATCAGCAGGGAGCTTAAACGCCTTAATGCAGATTTTACCAGAATTAAAAAGATTGCATAATTTTGCCGTTGTCATAGTATTACACCGCAAAAGCACCGATGACCAGACTTTAGAAGAACTCATTACTTTAAAATCGAGCGTTCCGGTAAAAGCTGTTGAAGACAAAACCAATCTTAAACCAGGTTTTGTCTATGTAGCCCCATCCAACTATCATTTATTATTTGAAAAAGATGATACAATGTCTCTTGATATTTCAGAGAAAATAAATTACAGTCGTCCCAGTATAGATGTTTCTTTCGAGTCGGCAGCAGAAATATACGGAAATTCTCTGGTTGGAATTCTATTATCAGGATCAAACACAGACGGAACAGACGGTTTAAAAGCCATTCAGGCAGGAGGTGGTAAAATTGTAGTGCAGAATCCGCTTTCGGCAGATATGCCTTTCATGCCTAATAATGCTATTTTATTTACAAAGCCAGATTATGTTTTAAACAACAAGGAAATATTAGAACTGCTCAATTCAATCAATACCTAAAGTTATTTTTCAGGTTTCGGCCTTTCATCTTCAGGAGGAATAACTTTATATAATTCTGCATCTTGTTCAGCACGTCTCTGCGCTGCTTTTCCTTTTCCAATTGGTATTCCTGCAGTTAAGTACAAAGACCTGTTGTAAACATTTGGTCCGTCGCCTTTCATAACCGGAACCAATCCATAATAATATTGAATGGTAATATTTAATCCGTTGCCTACATTCATGTGATATCCCGTTCCAAAGGCAATTCCGGCATCAATAACCCTGATTTCATCTCTAATTTTTTTCTTGTAAACAACATCATTCTTATTAACTTCATTTTTAAACTCATCAAAAGCCGAAGCCAAAAGTCCCAGCTGAGGTCCTGTTTTAAGATAAATTCTATTTTTAAACTGATATTTAATTAAAATAGGCACATTAAAATATCGAATTTCTCTATTAACAGTTCCACCGGCAAAGGTGTTATCTAAGTTTACATCATCTAAAGAATAAACCGGAATATGGCGTGCACCCATTGGCGATTTTACGATTACCCCCGTATTTATCATCCAAGCCGGATTTTGCTTGGAACGAATGTCAAAATAAAAACCAAGATTAAAACCCGGATTCATACCAGAACTTTCCAAATCAGAAATATCAGAAAGATTGAGACCGCCCTCCAGACCAAATTCCAGAAATGGAGAATTCAGTTTATCACCAAAAATCAAAGAAATCAAAACCTGAGATTTTGCCTGATGTATCGAAAATACCGCGATAAGTAATATTAGACTTTTTTTCATAAACAGGATTTATAATCCAAAACGATATTGTATTCCTCCTAAAGCTTGTGTTCGAGTTCCTAGAAAACCAGCCTCGACCCTAAACATGATATGTTTATTGAGTTGGTATTGAGTACCTACAATAAAATTCCACATATCTTTTGGTCTTTTTTGAAGCGAATATTGAATCGATGACGAATCAGCAGTGCTCAAAGCCCCATCTAAAGTGGATAGAAAATTTCCGGCACTTTCCAGCGCACGATTTGCCGTATTATGTTTAGCCGCGTTAGCAGGATTTTTTTGTTCAGCAGGTGTTAGTCCGCTCCACCAGGTGTCGACTTTTTGCTGATTTTCAGAAACCTTATCTAATCCGTTGTCGACTTTTGCCTGCGCTGTAGATAAATCAATTATATCAGATAAATTAATATTTCCATTTGTATTTCCGGAAATATGAACCCTGAAACCGCCCACCCAAACCGCTATATTTTGGTCTGCTTTAGGAAGTTTAAATGTCTTTCCTAAACGAGGGCCAAATACATACGAAAAAGCAGGTTTATCTAAAGCACTTACATCTGTCCAGGCCATATTCATATCAAGTGCGAGCCACCCGCCGCCAATTCCTATGGTAGGTGTCATCCCAAAACCAAATGTCGTAGCGCTGAAACTTGCTTTTGTACTAAAATTGGCAATTTCAGTCCAATTATTATCAGCATCAGGAATATAAATTCCCGCATTGATTTTTGTTGAAGGATTTGATTTTCCAAAAATACCATAGATGTTTAAAAAAGGGAGCAGCCAAATATCCGGACGAATAGTTAGTGCTCCCGCTTCGACAGAAGATTTATCAAAGCGTACAATTTCGTCTAAATTATACATTGGGCCATTATTAAAACCCACTTGAAGATTACTGATGATAATTTCAGAATCCTGCCAGAAATAATTTAGGGAAAGCCCGGCAGAATATGGAAGTTTGTACCCTTTCTGGGCTACTTTTTCTCCCCAGATAGGAAGTGCATAAGGATAATCGGCAACTTTAAGACTGTCTTTTAACTCTTGGTTTTTTTGTCCTACGATTTTTTCAGTATAAACCTGACCGAAAAAAGAAATACTAGATAATAAAAAAAGGGCTGATATTAGTTTTTTGCATTTCATTGATTAGAGTATTAATTGATTAAAATAAAACTGCTTGAAATAAATATGGACTAATGTATTCTGAAAGGAATTTCGGCTTATCTTTTTGTCTTACTGGAGTATAAAATGATTGTATTAAGAGGGAATTATATGTTAATTAGTGTTAAAGTTAACTAAAAATTCCTTTGTTGAGAATTATTTTTTTAATAAAAATGATTTAGAATCAGTGTTTTACATATTTTTTTGAAAGCAAAAGAAATAATGTATTATTTTTACAGTCATGAAATGGATCACTATTTTATTGTCAATTTATTTGATGGCACTTTCAAATATGCCCTGCGCAGATATGGAAGTAAATAGTGCTATGCATAAAACGGCGCAGTTTGCTTCAGAAGACAATCATTCGCATGATAAAGACAATGATTTGTGTTCTCCGTTTTGTGCCTGTAACTGTTGCGGCGCACAGGTTTTAAGTTACCATTCTGCTGTAAGTTTTGAGTTTCCTAAAACTTACAATCAAATTTCAATAGTTTTACCAAGTTACAGTTCTGTTTTTATTTCCAATTTCTACGGAAGTATTTGGCAGCCCCCTCAAATAGCATAATGATTATGCCTGTCCGGTAAAGATCGGAAACGGGCGAGAGAGTTGTGGACTTTCCACACGTTTACAGACAATTTAATTTGTCTAATTTCTCACGTCATTATATATTCAAATGTTAGATAAAATCATTCAGTTTAGTATACGAAACAAATTCGTAATACTATTATTTACCCTTGTGCTTATTGCCTGGGGAAGCTATTCGCTTAAAAATTTACCGCTCGATGCCCTGCCGGATGTAACCAACAATCAGGTTCAGATTATTACCACAGCGCCAACACTGGCAAGTCAGGAAGTAGAGCAATTAATTACGTATCCATTAGAAAGAGCTGTAAAGACAGTTCCAGATGTAATAGAACTCCGCAGTATTTCCCGTTTCGGATTATCGGTTGTAACCGTTGTTTTTGAAGACGATGTCGATATTTACTGGGCCCGCGAACAAATATTCCAACGCTTAAAACAAGCTGAAGAAAACATTCCGGATTATGTAAACTCTCCAGAATTAGCACCAATTTCTACAGGATTGGGAGAAATTTACCAATACGATGTTTATGCCAAAAAAGGGTATGAAAACAAATACAGTGCTGTAGAGCTAAGAACGATTCAGGATTGGATTATTATTCCGCAATTACAGGGAATTAAAGGAGTTGCAGATGTAAGTACATGGGGCGGAAAACTCAAACAATTTGAAATCGCCGTAAACCCAAATATGCTGAATAGTCTGGGAGTTACTATTACCGAAATTTTTGATGCTTTAGAAAAAAACAATCAAAATACCGGAGGCGCTTATATCGAAAAAGATCAATATACCTATTTTATTCGAGGTGTCGGGATGGCAAAAGGTGTAAAAGACCTTGAAAATGTAGTAGTAAAAAACCGAAATGGTTCTCCGGTTTTGGTACGCAATGTAGCGCAGGTACGCGAAGGTGTGGCATTGCGTTATGGAGCATCAACCAAAGACGGAAAAGGAGAAATTGTGTCTGGTATGGTTTTAATGCTGAAAGGAGAAAACTCCAGCGCCGTTGTAAATCGTGTTCACGAAAAAATGGCACAAATAAACAAAAGCCTTCCCGAAGGAGTTGTTGCCGAAGCCTTTATTGATAGAGGAAAACTGGTTGATAATTCTATTAAAACCGTTGCCAAGAATTTATTAGAAGGGGCTTTAATCGTTATTTTCGTTCTGATTTTGTTTTTAGGAAACCTTCGTGCGGGATTAATTGTTGCTTCTGTAATTCCATTGGCAATGCTGTTTGCCGTTATTTTAATGAATGCCTTTGGCGTAAGCGGCAACCTAATGAGTCTTGGTGCGATAGATTTCGGAATTATAGTCGACGGAGCAGTAATTATTGTCGAAGCGACGATGCATCATCTGCAGAAATTCAAAAACAAAAAAGAATTAACGCAGGAAGAAATGGACGAAGAAGTTTACAATTCGGCTTCAAAAATAAGGAACAGTGCCGCTTTTGGAGAAATTATCATTCTTATTGTTTATCTGCCAATTCTGGCTTTAATTGGAACCGAAGGAAAGATGTTCAAGCCAATGGCTATGACAGTTGGTTTTGCCATTATTGGAGCATTTATTCTTTCGCTTACTTATATCCCAATGATGAGTGCTTTGTTTCTTTCTAAAAAGACAGAACACAAAGAAAACTTCAGTGACCGTATGATTGCATGGTTAGAAAGCCGTTATATGCCTTTGTTGAAAAAAGCTTTAGCGTTTAAAAAAGTTGTGCTTTCTGTTGCCATTGGGTTATTTGCTTTAGCTCTTATTGTTTTCCAAAATATGGGAGGCGAATTTATTCCGACAATCGAAGAAGGCGATTTGGCTATCAATGCTACCATTATGACGGGAAGTTCGCTTACGCAGATGGTAGAAACGACGACTAAATACGAACAGATTCTGAAAGCCAAATTCCCTGAAATTAAAACGATTGTCACCAAAATAGGAAGCGGTGAAATCCCAACTGATCCAATGCCAATTGAAAGCGGGGATTTAATTATTGTTCTAAAAGACAAAAAAGAATGGAAAGGCAAATACCATAATTGGGAAGAACTGGCAAATGCCATGAAAGAAGAAATGGAAGTAATTCCAGGAGCCAATATCGAAATCTCTCAGCCAATTCAGATGCGTTTTAATGAGTTAATGACAGGAAGCCGCTCTGATATTGCGATCAAGATTTTTGGTGATGATTTGGAAATTCTGGATGCTAAAGCGACTGAATTGATTTCGAAAATAAAAGGAATCGACGGAATTGGTGATTTAAAAGCCGATAAAGTAACGGGACTGCCGCAAATTACCATTAAATACGATTATGATAAAATTGCACTTTATGGTCTGAATATTTCTGATATCAACCAAATCATTCGTTCCTCTTTTGCCGGAGAAAGTGCCGGAAAGATTTATGACGAAAGTAAAAGATTTGATGTTGTGGTAAGAATGGACGAAAACAATCGTGCCGATATTACTGATGTGAGCAATTTGTTTATTCCGCTTCCAAGCGGACAGCAGGTTCCGCTTTCTCAGGTAGCTTCTGTTGAATACGAACAAGGACCTGTACAGGTTATCCGCGAAGACGGAAAACGAAGAATTACGGTTGGATTAAACGTGCGTGGGAGAGATATTAAAAGTGTTGTCGAAGAAATTCAGGCAAAACTGGATAAAAGCTTTAAACTTCCAGCAGGTTATTATGTGACGTACGGCGGACAATTTGAAAATTTGATTGAAGCCTCAAAAAGGCTTTCTGTAGCCTTGCCAATTGCTTTGGGACTTATTTTGGTTCTGCTGTATTTTACTTTCAAAAGTGTCAAACAAGCACTGCTGATTTTTAGTGCGATTCCGTTATCCGCCATTGGAGGTGTTTTTGCGCTATCCTTGCGAGGAATGCCGTTTAGTATTTCGGCAGGAATTGGTTTTATTGCCTTATTCGGAATTGCGGTTTTAAATGGAATTGTACTGATTTCGTATTTCAATCAATTAAAAACGGAAGGTATTTTAGATCCGTTTCAGAGAATCCTTATCGGAACCAAAACACGTCTGCGTCCTGTTTTAATGACCGCAGCCGTAGCTTCGTTAGGATTTCTGCCAATGGCATTATCTACAAGCGGCGGGGCAGAAGTACAAAAACCACTGGCAACCGTAGTAATCGGCGGATTAATCTCGGCAACACTATTAACCTTAATCGTTTTACCGACTTTGTATTTATTGTTGGAGCGTGGGTTTAACCGCAAAGAACGCAAAGATTTACGCGAAGAACGCTAAGAAAAATTTAAAGAAAATGAAAAATTTATTATACAGTTTAAGAAAGATAACCTTTGCGAACTCTGCGCATCCTTTGCGAACTTTGCGGTTAAATGAGTTGCTATTGGCAAATAAGGTTTTGTGGTTAAGTGCATTTCTATTAGCAAGTACAGCAACATTTGCACAGCAATCCATAAGTCTAGAAAAAGCAATAGAGCTAGCCAAATCAAACAACATCGATTTAAAAATTGCTGATAAAGAAATCGAACGACAAAACATTTTAAAGAAAACTGCTTTTCAGCCGGATCCATTGCAGGTGCAGTATCAGGGCGGACAGTTTAACAGCGTTGATTTTGATCATAATGTTTCGGTACAGCAGTTTTTTCCACTGGGAAATGTCACAAAAGCCAATAGGCAATTACAGGAAGAACTCGCTAAACTCGCCGAAAAACGAAAAGCATTATCGTCTTATGAATTGGAAAAAGCCGTGACTTTGGCTTATTATCAATATTTGTATGGAGTTTCAATTCAAAAATTAAACTCAGAACTAAATGAGATTTATACCAAATTTCTAAAGAACGCCGAACTTCGATTTAAAACCGGTGAAAGCGGAAATATTGAAGTGATAAGTGCAAAAGCTAAAGTAAAGGAAATTGAAACGCAGAAAGAACAACTAAATTACGATTTGGCGATTTACCAAAAACAGCTTCAGTTTTTTATTCAGACCGATGAAAACATCGTTCCAGATGAAACGACTTCACTGCAATATCCTTTTATAGAAAATAAGGATTCGAAAGCAGAAAGCTTAATGACCGATTTTTATCAGCAGCAAATTTCGGTTTACCAAAAAGAAGCCGGAACATTTAAAGCGAATCGTACACCAAAATTAGGTTTAGGTTATTTTGCACAAACTATTAATACCGAATCGCTGTTTCAGGGATTTACAGCAGGATTACAGATTCCATTATTTGGAGGCGTAAATACAGCAAAGGCGAAAGCGGCGGAAATCAGCATTTCGCAGTCACAACTCGCATTAGATAAAAATAAAATTATTCTGAATCTGCAAAAAGAGGAATTGCTAAACAACTTTCAAAAACAGCAGAAAAACCTAAATTATTATAAAAATGAAGGTTTACAATATGCCAATCAGATTATCGAAACGGCTCAAAAGAGTTATGCCAACGGCGATATGAGTTATTGGTCGTACATAAGCTTTTTAAATCAGGCCATTGATATAAAAAAACAATTTGCAGAAGCAACACACAGTTATAATCAAAGTGCTGTTGAACTTCAATTTCCAACTATCAAAAATAATTAATCATGAAAAATATATCTAGTTATTTAACCGCAAAGAGCGTAAAGATTTTATCGCAAAGCTTATTTTCTCTGCGTGCCTTGCTCCCGATGGCTATCGGGATTGCGATCTTTGCGGTTAACTTAATAAGCTGTAACCAAAAGAAAGCAGAAGAACCCCAGAAAGAAGAAAAAGAAACTACAGAAGTGGCTTTAAGCGAATCTCAATACAAAACTGTAGGAATTGAAACGGGCATTGTAGAAGACCGCAATCTTAATAAAGTGATCAAAGCAAATGGTTACACGACAGTTCCTCCGCAAAATTCAGCTGAGGTTTCGACTCTAATTGGCGGAACAGTGAAAGACATTTATGTATTGGAAGGAACATTCGTTAACAAAGGGAAAGTTTTGGCAACGATTCAAAATCTTGAAGTTATTGGCATGCAGGAAGATTACCAGTCGGCGGCTGCCAATGTAGAATATCTGCAATTAGAATACAACCGCCAGAAAACGCTGAGCGATGAAAATGTAAATCCAAGAAAGACTTTTCAGGAAGTAAAAGCCAAATTAGCAGCAGAAAGAGCCCGTGCGCAGGCAGCAAAAAACAAATTAGATGCTTTGCACGTCAACACAAAAGGAACAACATCGGTTGTGCCTATTGTTTCGCCTATTAGTGGTTTTGTCGGGAAAATCAATATTGCCAAAGGTGCTTTTGCAAACACAGGAGTTTCGCTTTTTGAAGTAACAGATAACAGCCAGATGCATTTAGATTTAAATGTGTACGAGAAAGATTTAGGTTCGATTTCTATTGGTCAGGTGATCGATTTTGTATTAACGAATCAGTCGAACAAATCGATTAAAGGAAAGATTTTCGGAATCAATAAATCATTTTCTAACGAAAGTAAAACCGTTGCTGTTCATGCGAAAATCGATCCTGCCGATGCCAAAGGCCTGATTCCTGGAATGTATGTTTCGGCAAATATTAATATTACAAACGCAACAGTCCCGGCATTGCCAAAAGACGCCGTTGTTCGAAACGCTGATAAATATTTTGTTTTTGTACAAGAAGAAAGCCATACAGAAGAAAAGCACGAGCATAAAGAAGGAGAAAAAGAAGAAGCTCACGAAAAAGAAATTCATTTTAAAGCCATTGAAGTCGTTCCTGGAACTACAGATTTAGGTTTTACAGAAGTTAAGTTCGTTGATAAGATTGACTCTCAGGCAAAAATTGTTACAAAAGGTGCTTTTTACCTGCTTTCGGCAATGAAAGGCGGAGGAGAGCACGAACATTGATTTTTTTAAGGTGCTGAGATTTTAAGATGCTGAGGTGCTGAGTTTTTTTAGAAATGACAAATAGAATATTTAATTTTCATTCTCAAAAAAACTTAGCAGCTTAGTGCCTTCGCGGTAAAATAAGCGAGATTAAAAACAAACTTTGCTTATAACATTTGCTGTAAATTGATTAAATTTAGAGCATTATTAAAATAAGTTTTCAGAATCTGAAACTTTAAACTTTAAAGATGAAACTTTCTCATGATACATCAAGATAAAGAAATAAAAAATACAAAAACAAAAGCCAAACCTTCCTGCTGCTGTTCGCATGACGAACCTGTACATTCAGATAATGACGGACATGATCACGATCATGAACATGGTGCAGAGGGAAGCTTGTTTAAAATGTTCCTGCCTTCTATTATATCTTTCATTTTATTACTAATCGGAATTGGTTTAGACAATTATTTTCCGCAGGATTGGTTTACGGGATACGTTAGAATCGGCTGGTATGCTATTGCGTATATTCCGGTTGGGCTTCCGGTTTTGAAAGAAGCTTACGAAAGCATTGTAAAAGGCGATGTTTTCTCAGAGTTTTTCCTAATGTGTATTGCCACAATAGGAGCATTTGCAATTGGCGAATATCCCGAAGGTGTTGCGGTTATGCTGTTTTATACTATAGGCGAAACCTTTCAGGGAATGGCGGTTAGCAAAGCAAAATCGAATATTAAAAGTTTACTGGACCAGCGTCCGGATGAGGTTAATATTGTAGAAAACAATATTGTTACAAAAGTTAAGGCAAAAGACGTTCAGATTGGAGCCGTTATTCAGCTTAAAGCAGGAGAAAAACTAGGTTTAGACGGCGAATTACTTTCAGATTCCGCTTCGTTTAATACAGCTGCTTTAACTGGAGAAAGCAAACCCGATACCAAAAAGAAAGGAGATACGGTTCTGGCCGGAATGATAAACGGAAATACAATTGCACAGGTAAAAGTAACAACCGCTTACAACGACAGTAAGCTGTCTAAAATTTTGGAGCTGGTACAAAATGCAACCACTAAAAAAGCACCTGCAGAGCTGTTTATCCGCAAATTTGCTAAAATCTATACACCAATTGTAGTATATCTTGCTATTGGAATTTGTTTACTGCCAATGCTTTTTGTTGATAATTATGTTTTTAGCAACTGGTTGTACAGAGCTTTGGTTTTCTTGGTAATTTCTTGTCCGTGTGCTTTGGTTATTAGTATTCCGCTGGGGTATTTTGGCGGAATAGGTGCTGCAAGTAAAAACGGAATTTTATTTAAAGGAAGTAATTTTCTGGACAGTATTTCGACCATTCAGAATGTGGTTATGGACAAAACCGGAACAATGACCGAAGGTGTTTTTAAAGTGCAGGAAGTCATTATAAAACCTGATTTTGATAAAGAGGAAATTCTGAAATTTGTTAATGCATTAGAAGGAAAAAGCACGCATCCCGTAGCAACGGCAATTCATAATCATGTTGGAATAATTGATTCATCAATTGAACTGAATAATGTAGAAGAAATTTCAGGACACGGTTTAAAAGCTGAAATAAACGGAAAAGAGCTTCATGTTGGAAACTTCAAACTTCTTGATAAATTTAATATTTCGTATGATGTTGATCCGTCTTCTGTAGTTTATACCACAATTGCCATAGCTTACGACAGAAAGTTTGCCGGCTATTTAACCATTGCCGATGAAATTAAAGCAGATGCACAAGAAACGGTTTCTAAACTAAAATCTTTAGGTGTTAAAGTTACGATGCTGAGCGGCGACAAAACCAATGTGGTTCAGTTTGTAGCCGATAAACTTAAAATTTCAAATGCTTTTGGAGATTTACTTCCAGAAGATAAAGTCAATAAAGTAAACGAAATTAAAGCCAAAAACGAAACAGTAGCTTTTGTGGGTGATGGTGTTAATGATGCCCCGGTAATTGCTTTAAGTACCGTAGGAATTGCAATGGGAGGTTTAGGAAGCGACGCTGCCATAGAAACCGCCGATGTTGTAATTCAGGACGATAAACCAAGTAAAATTGCAATGGCAATAGACATTGGAAAACAAACCAAAAAAATTGTCTGGCAGAATATTACTCTGGCTTTTGTTGTAAAAGCTTTTGTTTTAATCCTTGGCGCGGGCGGACTTGCCACAATGTGGGAAGCTGTTTTTGCCGATGTTGGTGTGGCGCTGTTAGCAATTTTAAATGCGGTTAGAATTCAAAGAATGAAGTTTTAATTTGATGAGTTTTGTCTTATTTTAATATAATTATAACTAATACTGGGCATTCTTCTTGTTTAATATAGAGTTATTTGTAGTAACATATTTTAATCAGTTATGAATTGGGATAATTATTTATTAGAAGAAAAAGCACCTTATGGAGAATATGCGCATCTAGGTGTGCTTGACGGATCAGTTTTTGGAATTTATGATCTATCAAAAGTTCCAAATGATACAATAGTTTTAGGGTTGTCAACACCGCTTAAAAAATTCAAAATTAACTACACAAACTTTTCTGCTTTAATTGGAAATGATAAAATAGAAGCTATTACTCTTGACTATCTTGATCAAGAACGCATTTCAGTTTTTTCAACACTCCCAAATTTAAAATATCTACAAATAAGTATTAATAAACAAGATGAAATTCCAGACTTATCTTCTCTTGAATCAATTGAAGTTTTGATACTTGCCAATATCAAAAAAATCCAAAATATAGACTTTTTAAAAAATATGAAGAATCTAAAAACACTTTATATTTATGAAATAAATAATCTATACGACTTAACTCCAATTTCAACTATAATAAGTTTAGAAGAACTTGTAATTGACCATGGAAAAATGAGTGGTACAGGAAAAAGTATTAAAAGTATTAGTCCATTAAAATCATTAACAAATTTAAAATACCTAAGATTAGCTGTCAAAATAGAAGATCAAAGTAGTGATTTAACTGTTTTATATGGATTAAAAAAATTACAAGAAGTTATGTTACTTCCTCGATATTTAAAAAATGATAGCTGGGAACTTTTAAAAGAGCAATTACCGTTAATAAAGTAGTTTCTAAATGAGTTACGTAAAGTATTAAAAAATGGTTTCATCTTATAATATGCAACCTGAGAGACGATGAATTAAAGTGTTGTTTTTGAGTGAAGTAGTAGTTTTGTTATTCAAAAAACAAGACTATGAAGAAAATGCTTTTATTTTCACTAATGCTTTTTTTATGGTATTCATGGGGATGGACTCAGGAAAAGCAGACTGACAGCACCAAATCATCTGTTGAAAAGACTAAAAACATTGATTTTAATGTAATGCCTTATCTTAATTACAATAGAACACTTGATTTTATGTTTGGAGCTATTCCGATGATGATGTACAAGTTTGATAAAACAGATACAATTTCACCTAAATCCTTATCTGGTTTGTCTGCTGTTTATACCACTAATAAATCCTATTTTATAGCCTCCTTTAATAAGCTGTATTTTAAAGAAGATCTTTGGCGGGCGCAGGTTTTTTTCGCAGTAGGTAATCAAAATGCCCAGTTTTATGTAGATGATATAGATGTTCCGGATTTTTACGACTACGGATCAAAAAAAACAATACTGGCTTTTACTTTACAGCATAAAATAATAAAGTCTTTCTATGCCGGCATTGGTTATTCGTACGCACATTACAGCACAAATTATGAAGATAATGTCAAACCGTCTTCTGTTACACATACAAACGGTCTGCAGTTAATAATGATGTACGATACAAGAGATGCCGTTTATTATCCCACAAAAGGTGATAAAATTAAACTGCGCTGGCTTACTTATCCGGAATGGTTTGGAAATACTGCCAGTGCAAACAAGATACTTTCAGAATATAATACCTATTTTCCTATGCGAAGCGGAAAAGATGTTCTGGCAGCTCGTTTTTCGGGTAAGTTTGGATTAGGAAATATTGTTTTCGAACAGCAGGTTACTATTGGCGGTAATGATATTAGAGGCTATTCTGAAGGCAAATATAGAGGAGACGGACTTATGGACCTGCAAGGTGAATACCGTTATAATTTTAATAAAAGAATGGGATTAGTCGGCTTTGCCGGAATAGCTACTATTTATGGCTCCGAGAATAAAGATTTTGATTGGAAATTATACCCTGGAGCCGGAGTTGGATATCGTTACAGAGCATTTAAAAATGAAAAATTTAATATAGGTCTGGACGGTGCTGTTGGAAAAGGAGACTGGGGAATTTATTTTCGCATAGGTGAAGCTTTTTAAGATTAATAGCTATTAAAATTTTAATTCAATTATATTTTCATTATTCTCTAACGTAATTATCGTAGGATTACTTTCTGAAGGAATTTGTGTTGGATACCAATTTCTAGTAGGCTGCACAAGTATCAATAAACCTTCGTGATCACCAATGGCTGAGAATTTTTCAGTATTGGTATTTTGAGAAAAGAAATGCAATCCATGTTCTTCGATTAATTGATTTCCCAGTTCCAGAGGATTTTCAGTAACAATTCCTATTTCGCTTATACTTAAAATAGATTCCGGTTTAAATTCTCCCAACTGTTCATTTTCGAGATCATGTCTGGCAATAAATTCCAGCAGATTGCCATTGTGGTCGTAAAAATAAAGAGAATGTGCGTTCCAGTTTTCAAAATGAGTAACTACACTTTTATCTTCCAGAACAATTAAATCGACTTTGTCTTTAGACCACTGAATGGCTTCTTCAAGCTGATTTTCGGGAATATTAAAAGCAAAATGGTAAATGGAATTAAACTGTGGATCTTCGACAAATTTTAGAATTGAACTTCCTGCCTGAAAAGTAATCCATTTTGTATCTTCTTCCAGAATAAAAAGACCTAATACATTTTGATAAAATGCTTTCGTTTTTTGTATATCGTTTGTTTTGATTTGAATCTGATCTATTTTCATAATGGTATTTTTTATTAAAAGAAAAAGCTTCTTTTGAGTGATAAACAAATTTAGAAAATGCCTGTGATATCAACGATACGACGCTATTTTATACATCAATGAAAGGATAGTAAATAAGTATTGGCTGAAGTTAAATTGCATCTTTTTAAATGTTTTAATAAAGTTACAAAAAACACAAACAGTCATTGTTGCAAGATTATCTAAAAAACTTTCATTTTAAAATTTTTGAATTTGTAATCGTTGAGTTTAAAAAAATCGCTTTTTCAAAAGCATAGCTCTATTTTTGTAAGCTTCGGAGAAGCGAAATATTTATAGCAAAGAATAAACGTTTACAATATAAAGCTCCAGAGGTGCGACATATATTTAGGTTGCAAAAAAAATATGTCGCACCTCCGGAGCTTTTTTTATTCGTCTTATTGTAATTCTATAAATATTTCACCCCGCTGGGTTTTACATATGAATTCAATTTTATTACTCGATTATATTTCACGATTTAAGAAAAGTTGAGAAAGAAGAAAAGTACTCAAGATTTAATAGCTGAAATGGATAATATTTATTTAGTTTTTACAATAAATATTTCTAAAATAAAAAAGCCCATTTCGTAAAGAAATGGGCTTTGAAAATTTGCAAATTTTAGGCAAATGCAAATCCATCAACTAACTTATTTGGGCATTTCTGGAACCATAATTCTTCTTGTCGGAGTGCTTAAAGTTTCGATAAAAGCTAATAGATCGCTGATTTCTTCTTTGCTCAAATCTAACTTTCTAAGCATTGGATCTGATTTTGGAATTAAAGAATCTCGGGCTGTTCCTAGATATTTTTTTTGAACAGGAGACGGATTTCCGAGATTGTACAATTCGACAACATCCAATAAAGTTGGAAAATGTCCGTGATGCATCCATGGTTTTGTATTTACGACTTCACGGAGTGTTGGCGTTCTAAATTTGCCGATATCTTTTACATCTTTCGTCACATTATAGCGTCCGAAATCTTCATTTTTTGTACCAAATAAAGTCTGTCCGTCATTATGAAACTCATTATCGCTGAAATAAGGCGTATTATGGCAGTTGATGCATTGCGCTTTGGTTCTGAACAAATGCATTCCTTTTACCTGCTGATCAGTATAAATATCTGATTTTCCGCTTACAAACTGGTCAAATTTACTTTTCGGACTATTAATAGATCTTTCGAAAGTAGCAATCGCATATTGAATTCTCTCTAAAGTTACTTTTTTATCTCCAAAAGCTGCTGTAAAAAGAGAATTGTAACCTTTAATTTTGGCAATTTTATCAACGGCAATCGTCAGTTTTTCGTTCATTTCTAAAGGATCAGAAACAGGAAATTGCGCTTGATCTTCTAAGCTCGAAGCTCGTCCGTCCCAAAATAGAGAGGTTGCGTATGCCGAATTTAAAATCGTCATAGAATTGCGTTTTCCAGTTTGGCGATCATGACCAAAAGAGCGTGTTAGATTATCTGTCCAGCCCAATTCTGGATTGTGGCAAGAAGCACACGCAATTTGTCCGCTTCGCGACAATCTCGGATCAAAAAACAAAATCTTGCCCAAACTTTCTTTTTCCTTCGAATACGGATTATATGCAGGATAAGGAACAGCAGGCAAAACGCCAATATCCTGAAATTTCGATTTATCTACACTTTCGTGTAATTCTGCAGCGGGCCATTTTGAAGGATCTCCGCCGGAATAAATTTTTCGTAATTCCTGTATGTCGATATAATCGGGCTGTTCAACGCTTTTATAAGCCGTCAAACTCACGAGGAATAGGAGAGGGAAGATTAGTTTTTTCAATTCTTTTGTTTTTTTGTTTTTTGTTTTTTTGTTTTTTGTTTTTTTTGATTGGTTTTTAAGTCTCAGTCTCAGATTATCTTAGACTTCAAAAGCTTTGTCAAAGTTTTAAACTTTGACAAAGCTTGAATAAAGATTCCAGACTGTTAACTGCGACTGTTAACTGCGACTAAATACTTAAAGCGTAACCTCCTTAGGACACGGAATACTCAAAGCAGCAGGTTTTGGATATGTTCTGTTGTTGAACATTCTGTATTGTGTCGAAACTGTTCCTCCAAAAAGTTCGTCATTTGTTAGTTTCAATTCAAATGAAATTTCATATAAACCATTGCTGATTTCTTTGTAAGTTCCTTCGCCGGAAATAGCAATGATATGTGACTTTGATGGAACTGAAGCCGTTGCGGCAGATCCAATGGTAATGTCCTGCGGAATTACGAGAACCGTTCCTTCAGTTTTGCTGTTTCCATTTGCAGGGAAAAACTCCAATGCCGAAGTAATGTTGAACCCTGGAGAAATGGACGCTGAGTTGCTTTCGTTAGAGAACCATCTCTTTAAACCAAAAGAGTTTACAGTGTTGGTTCCGCTGGCAACGTTAAAGCCAATTTTAAAAGCATCGTGGTAAATGTCATCATTTGGGTTTGTAGTTCCTCTATCACTGTATAATATGGCATTAGGATCGTCTTTAGTAACAATAACCGGGAAAGTTAGAGCATTGAAAGTCTGCCACGAACAAGCACCATTATTGTTAAACCAATGTTCACCATATGTTAGATAAAAGGCATTTGTTGGATCTGTAAATTTCGAAGCTGGATATGCCTGAATATCTCTTGGTATTTTTATTGGTTTTGTAATAGTTAAGCTGATATTTCCTGTAGCCGTATAATTTGGAATATTGATTAACGTTAATTTAGACTCGTATTGAGCATCATCGTTTTGAAGATCTTCTAAAAGAGTTAA
The DNA here is from genome assembly GCF_000016645.1 of Flavobacterium johnsoniae UW101. NCBI lineage: Bacteria > Pseudomonadati > Bacteroidota > Flavobacteriia > Flavobacteriales > Flavobacteriaceae > Flavobacterium > Flavobacterium johnsoniae. The sequence continues at coordinate 3,993,241 of NC_009441.1, read as the reverse complement.
ATGATAGTTTACAGAAGTTCTGTTATCACCATAATCGTCATGTGTTAAAGAATATTCGAATCCGTTTTGGAACTTAAAAATAGAAGCATTTTCAATTTCTTCCGGGAAAAAACCATTAGGATAGTATACTTTAAAATCAATTGTTTCACCTATTTCGCCTTTTACATTGTACTTTGTTACAGGAAAAGTATAATTAGTAGCGATAGTTCCTAAATTGATATTGAAAGTATCGTTTGGATATGCAGAATTTAGATTTCCAATATGAATATCAGGATCGGAAACGGTTTCCAATTTTAGCTTAATATTTTGACTTGCAGCCCATCTTTTATCAAATGACACATAAATAGTATCAGTTAATTTACTGCCTTGAAAAGTAAGCTGATTTACAGGATTTACGCTGAAACTGTCGCTGGCACCATTTGTTTCGGCACTAAAATTGGCTGTAACAGTTCCCTTTAAGGCACGTGTTGTTAAAGCTACAGGAACTTTTAATGTTCTTATCGCTTTGTTGTCATAAGTTGACTGAGGAACTAGATTTCCGTTTACAGCCGGGTATTCTAAAGGTGTGTTATCACTTTTTACTAAAAAATTAAATCTTAAAAAAGGATCAATATCTGAACCTAATTTATAATCATCTTTTGAACATGAAATATATAACAGAGCTGTAAATAATATACTGAATATCTTAATACGAGTCATTTTGCTGCAAGTTTGGGTTAAGATTAGTGTTGTATGTTGGTATTGGCAGGACGTATTTTAAAGACGGATAAGTCAAACTGCAAACTGTGGCGATACAGCCGTCATTTCTTGAAACATCTTTATGATTTCTGGCAATATCAAAGAATAAGAAACCTTCAAAACATAATTCTTTTCTTCTTTCTAAAAAGATGTTTTCTTTTAAATTAGCTGTATTGGTTAATAATGATGCATTGGCGCGGGCGCGGATGATATTAATGTCTGCGATTGCCAAATCGGCTCTATTGGTTTCAAATGCAGCTTCGGCACGAATCAAGTACATTTCACTGAGTCTAAAAGCGACATAACCGGCATTATTCTGAAATTTTTTGGTAAAGTTGTAATCTCGGTAAGTCTGCACGCCACCTATAATTGTATAAAGTGATTTTGTTAAGAACAATTCTTTTCTTAAATCACTGCTTTCATATAGATTAATTAAATCATTTGAAACTGTATATTTTTGAAAGTTTATGTCTGAAGTATAGCCAAAAGTCTGAGCCATTGATGATGAAACATTTCCTTCTGTGTCTTTCGGAATAGAAAATTCAAGGAGGATTTCTGATACTGGAAGATCTGGTTTTTCCCATTCAGAAACTAAAGTTTCTTTGTTCATTAGTGCAGCACCTGAATTGGTAATTACATCATTTGCCATTTCATAAGCATTTATCCAGTCTCCTTTTTGAAGATAAACCCTTGCTAATAGTGCTTTTGTATTTTTTCTGTTAAAGAAAGAATAAGCGGGACCAGGAAGTAATGAATTGTCTGAGTAATTTTCAACAGCCGTTTTTAAATCATTAATAATTAAGTTATAAGTTTCTGCCAGGGTTTTTCTGGCCGGATATTGTATTCCTGATTTAATAGATTCTGTGTTATAAATTATTCCTAAATGCGATGCATCAGCCGTATATTTATAATCCTGACAGTAAACAAGAGATAAAAGAAAATGGGCATAAGCTCTTATGGTTAAAGCTTCTGCTTTTATCTGATTTTTTTCTGCATCAGTTGCATCTTTTAGGGCAGGCGTATATTCTAAAATTAGATTCGCCTGATTTATGATGTCATAATTAGTATCATAAAATGTTTTAAAATTACTGGACAGCGCTACATCGTCAAAAGAATAAAGCTGCTCAACATTTGCCGATGGCGAAATCTGGCCTTTTAGACCACCTGTTGCTGTTGGACCAAATTTTAAATTGCCTCCCTGTAAATCAGCATAAACAGCATAGCGTTCTGGTCTTACATTAGCTTCTACTTCAGTATAAAGTCCGGTAAGTGCCTGCAAAACCCCTGTTTTGTTTTGTAAAAGTTCGTCTACAGATGTTTGGGTTCCGGGTTCTTGCTCTAAAAAGTCACTACAGCTTTGTAATGAAAGTATTAGAAAAAATAGGGATAGGTATTTTGAATATTTCATTTTCTTAAAATTTAGCATTAACTCCCAGCGAGATTGTTCTTGCCTGCGGATAGATATAACTATACTCTCGTATTCCATTCATTCCTTTAGGACTTTTGTCTTTGTACCAATATGCCACATTTGTAGCATCTGCAAAAACAGAAACAGCATCCAGAAAAGTATTCTTTTTAAGAGGTACATTATAACTTAAATTAATATTACTGATTCTGATATAGGTAGCATCGTAAATATATTTGCTTAAGTTTGAGATTATTGGTGAAAGTGTAACGGCAGATTGTGAAACATTGTCGCCTGGATTTCTCCAATAATCGTAAGCATTTACAGAAAGATTTCGATTTGATGTTACATTATATTGATCGATAAGAACACTTGGTGCCATAAAGCTTCCGCCAATTTGATAATCTCCTCTAATAGATAAAGTAAGATTATTGTAGAAAGTAAAATTATTATAGAAACCTCCGTAAGCATCAGCCTGTTTGTCTCCAATAGGTTCCCAGTCTGCCACTGTAAATAACTCGTTGTACGTTTTAGCATCGTAAATCTGTCCATTTTTTTGTATAAGATCTCTTCCTGTTGCTGGATCTACACCAGCCCATTTAATGCCCCATAATGTTGTTGTACTGTAACCTACTTTTTGTGCCAATGCAATATTTGCTTCAGCATAATCACTACCTAAACCTTTTAAATAAGTTACTTTATTATTTATTGTGGCAATATTAAATGCCGTAGTCCATTTAAAAGCATCGCTTTTTATCCATTTTATTCTTGTAGTAAGTTCAAAACCTTTGTTGTACATGCTTGCTGCATTTAATTGTACAGAACTATACCCTGTTTCTGTAGGAATGTCTCTTGAAGCAATTAAATTACTTTTATCATCGTAGTAATATTCTAATGTCAATTCGACTCTCTTGAAAACATTAAAATCAAATCCTGCATTGAATTTTGTATTTTTTTCCCAGCTTAATCTGCCATTTGGCGCGGCTCCTGTAGTCGCTCCAATAGAACCATTATACCCGTTTTGGCTTATATTATAAATTCCTTTTGATCTGTAAGAACCAATTTTAGAATTTCCGGTTGATCCGTAACTTGCTTTCAGTTTCAAGAAATCAATCCAGGAATTTGTGCTTAAAAAGTTTTCATTACTAATAATCCATCCAGCACCTAAACCGCCATTATGAGCCACATCAGTATCATCTCCAAAAACAGAACTCTGATCACGACGGTAATTTGCTAATAAGAAATAACGTTTTTTGTAGTTGTAATTTATTTGAGAGAATAAAGAAACTCTTGAATTGTAGCTTATTTCATTTCTGTAACTCTGACCGTTTTTAGATTCATCTTCCGGTGTATCCGGATTGTCATCTCTTATGGCGTCTGTGACATTATTGATATGATTAGGTTCTAAAAATCCTACACCAGATTTATAATTAAAATCTGTTTTATCCTCTGCTAATTCAAAACCAACAACTCCATCAATTTCATTGCTTTCATTTAATTGTTTGTTGAATAAAGCTTGTCCCTGCCAGTTCCATTTAGTAGAATTTCTCTGGTTTATAAGACGTCGTCCCCAGGCCGGATATGTAATTCCGTCTAAAACAAAGGTACCATTGTACTGGCCGCTTTCATTTGCTGCAGAAAAATAACGATCCTGCTCTTTATCAGTATAATCCATACCAAATAGAGTAGAAAATTTGATATTTTTATTAAGTTTATAAGATAAATTCAAACTTCCTAAAAGACCAAAAGTCTGCGCTTCGTTTTTATTTTGCTCAATCGCTGCCAAAGGATTTCCTCTTGCAGAACCGCTTGCGCCCAAATCGGCATAAGAACCATCTGCATTGTAAACAGCAAGTGTTGGAAGATAAGCGAAACTATAAAAAATATTAGGCGCATCTTTTTGCACATAACTAGGATTAAGCATTAAATTAATATCCCATTTACCTGAGTTGTAACCTAAATTAATTCCGGCGTTTAATTGTTTTGTTTCGTTTCCTACCTGCGGTTCATCGATTTTTGTATAACTAACATTCGTGCGATATGAAAATTTAGAAGTAGATCCCGAAACATTAAAATTGTATTTATTATATACACCAGATCTGTTTAATATATTAAACCAATCCGTGTTTATTCCGTTATAAGAAACCGGAACATAACCCGCCGTGGTGTTTTTCATGAACTCATTTCGCAGTTCTGTATATTGTTCGCCGTTTAAATATTTAATTTGATTAACGGCAGAAGAAACTCCTAACTGATTAGAAAACCCAAATTGTGTTTTCCCTTTTTTTCCTTTTTTGGTTGTAATTAAAATTACACCATTTGCTCCATCGGCACCATAAATACCAACCGCCGCTGCATCTTTTAAAACAGAAATAGTTTCAATGTTTTCTGGGGCAATTTTCATTAACGGATTGGCCAGATTTTCGGCATAATCACCGTTTCCGTTAAAATTGGCACTGTCAATAGCATATTCTTCGCTCATTACAACACCATCAACAATAATAAGAGGCTGCGATGAAGTTCCAGTAATAGCACCACTTAAAGAAGATAAAGTACCTTGTCCGCGAATATTGATTTTAACCGGACCGCCAACACCCGAAGTATTTTCAACCATAACACCGGCAATCTGTCCTGTAATCATTTTATCAAAACTTTCAGAAGCCTGTTCAACCGCAATATCTTTTGCTTGCAAAGTCGAAATACTCCCTACAATTTCTTCTTTTAGTTTTGTAGTTCCATAAGAAGAAGTAATCACAACCGGATTCAGTTCGTCTGTAGTTTCCTGAAGAAAAAATACGAAATCCTTTTTGTTGTCTGCTTTTTGAGACTGAGGTTCCATTCCAAGAAATCCAACTTCAAGAACAAGATTTGGGATATTGTTTCCTTTTAACTGATAAACAAACTTTCCGTTAAAATCAGTAACAGCGCCCATTCCGGTTCCTTTTATGCGGATAGTTGCGCCCGGTAGAGGCTGTTTGTCTTTAGCATTATAAACCGTTCCGGTAATAAATCTTTCTGTTTCCTGAACATCAGAATTAGACAAGTCAGGAGCAGAGCTGGTTAATAAAACCTGCTTTTTCTGAATGTAAAATGAAATGTTTTTATCTTTTAAAAGCTGTTTTAAAGCCGTTTCAAGGGAGGCATTATTTACATCTAAATCCGCCAGCTGATCGGCATCGATTTTACGGGCGTTATAAATTATTCTAAAATCAGTTTGTTCCTCAATAGATTTGATAATTAGACTTATAGGTTTGTTTTTTACATGTAATGTTATGAGTTTATTCTGAGAAAATCCTTTAAATCCAGATATGAGAATAGCTAAGAAAAACAGAATTTTTCTTAAAACGGGTTGTATCGCAAATGTCATGTTTATTTATTTATCGAGGATTGGTGATCGTAATTGTTTTATGTTCAATTGAATAGTTAAAAGGAGTGTCGCGTTTTAGCAGGTCTAAAATGTTTTCGACACTAGATTCGCTTATATTTATTGTACCAGTAAAATTCTGTCTGGCCAAATCAGAATTTTGATTGATAATTTCAACGTCGTAGGTACGCTGAATAATTTTAGCGATTGTAGAAAATGGGGTGTCTTTAAATGCCAGTTCTCCTTTAGTCCAAGCCGAGTAAAGAGAAACATCAACATTTTTGAGGGTAATTTTTTTAGCGTTATTCTGCCATGTTGCCATTTGGTTTGGTTCAAGCAAAATAACATTCGAAGGATTGGCAGTTTCAGACATTTGAATGCTTCCTTCTATCAAAGTACTGTTAACAGTAGGATTTTCAGGATAAGCGCTCACATTAAACTTTGTCCCAAGAACCTTAATATCAACCTGATTGGCGTTTACAATAAACGGATGCTCTTTATCTTTGGCCACTTCAAAAAAAGCTTCTCCGGTTAAATACACATTTCGGTTTCCGTTATTGCTAAATTGTTCCGGATAACGTAAAGAACTTCCGGCGTTTAAACTCACGATAGTACCATCCGAAAGTCTAAGTTTGAAACGTTTTCCATACGGAATAGTAAGCGTATTGTAAACTACTTTATCAGCAGCAGTTTTACCAAAATAAATGATTTCATCAGGAAATTTTTTGGCCACTAAATCTCCTTTGTCATTTACCAAAGTGGTTTGATTTTTTCCAGAAAAATATTCTAAACGGCCGTCGCCCATTTCCAGAACAATTTCTTTTGATGTTTTAGAGGTATCGGTAAATAATAAAATAGTTTTTCCTAATCCAATCAAAACTAAAAATACTGCAGCATAACTTAAGTACTGCTTCAGCCTGTTTTTTGGTTTCATTTGAATTAATGGAACAGAATCACTTAAAATATCTTCAGATAAGCCGGAAAGAACCCACGCTTTCTTTGCCGTTACAAATTGTTTTTTATTATCTTCCGATGCTTCAATCCATTCAAAAAGTGCCTGAACTTCTTGTTCTGAAGCTTCGTTAGAAAGATATTTTTGTATTATTTCCGATGTCATATTTGAGTATTAAAACGTCTCACTATAGTTAGTACACTTCAGAAATAAAAAACCCTACCTTTTATTCTTAATTATTATAAATAAGGATAAAGATTAGGAACAAATAATCCGATAATTTGGTCTTTAAAATCTTCAAAGCCTTTGTCATATGGGCTTCTACGGCTTTTAAGGTAACTTCCATTTCTTCGGCGATTTCTGCATTTTTTTTATTTTCGAAGCGTTTTTTTATAAAAACTTCCCTGGTTTTGGGCGGCAAATCGTTGATAGATTCCTGAATAATGCGTTCTAATTCGGTTAATTCTAAAGTATCGAATTGAAGCGAATTTAAAACCTCAATATCCAGTTCTCTTTCTTTGTGGTTAAGTAAGTCGTTTTTAAATTTATCCTTCACCTTATTATGGCGGATTAAATTCAAACATTTAGATTTGGCATAAGTAAACAAAAAGGCCTGAATTCCGTTTATAGATTCTACACTTTCTCTATTCTGCCATAGGTGTAGTAAAGCTTCCTGAGCCAGATTCTCGGCTTCTTCCTGGTCATAAATAAACTGAACGCTGAAAGACTGAATTCTTCTAAAGTATTTATCATAGAAAAACTTGAAAGCAGTTTCGTCTCCTTCCTTAAAGGATTTGAAGAGATTTAATTCGAAACTGGTATTGTTGTTCATTAATAAAAATTTATTTTGGAAAAGCAATATTAAGTAAATTTTAAAAAGTACTTATATTTGCCCGGAAAGCGGCAAATATAAAAGTTTATTTATATTAATTCTAAATAAAATTCAAATAAACTACTTTCCTGAAAAAATTATTCAGAATAGGTTTAGTATTGCAGTTTTTGTAACCGCAAAGCACGCAAGGTTTTAGTATTTACTTACGTAATATAAACGCCAAGTTCGCAAAGCTTTACCTAAAAACTTTGCGAACTTTGTGTTCCCGATGGCTATCGGGATTGTATTCTTTTCGTTTAAATAATTTTGCGGTTAATTAAGTATCAAATCTATATTTTGAGACAACCTCTCGGCTAATTCAGGTGTAGTGTTGTTGTTTAAAACCCATGGAACCAGTTTTCCCTTGTTTATAATTTCATCTTTAGAATAAACTAAACTGAAATATTCCTGTAATTCGTTGTAATCAACTGGTATTGGAAGATTTTTTTTATTCTCAGGGATTTCTTCAAAATAATATCTGGACTGCAGTAATGAAGGATATTTTTCTAATAAAAAATTATTCAAAGTATAAGAAGGACCGGCTTTATACAAATCCTCTTTTAGAATTCCTGTAATTTTTATATTTCCTATGTTTTGTTTTAAATCTTTATAAGCTTCTTTGGTAGTCGAAAAATCAGATTGGAGCAGCTTATTTTTTTGCGATAACTGTCTAACAACCGAAAGTTTCACATAATCGCCGTTTATTTCAATTACCTTAAAAATAAAGTATTTGTGTTCCATGCTTTGACTCCCGTTAGAGCCGCTTTGTTTACTAAAGATAAAACTTCCTAGTTGCAGTTTATGCTCAGGGCTGTTAATTGCTTTTTTCCATTGATAAGAATCATAAACTAATTTTTTGAAAGCATATAAAATGAATACAAAGACAACGCCGGCTATAAATATTTTTTTCATTAAATGGAAATTTCATTAAAAGTACTACTTTTTAACCGCAAGCAAAGTTTTTTCACTTAGTATCCTTATAAAAAACGCAAAGCTCGCAAAGCTTTATTTAAAACTTTGCGAACTTTGCGTAAACCTTCGCGCTCTTTGCGGTAAAATAACTTCGAGGTTAAAAAATCAAATAATAACTTTACGATTAAAATTTCGCCATCCAAAACCAATCAGCAATAAATTGAAAAGTAATAAAGGCAGAAATGCTTTCATAAAACTCGTTTCAGAATTATCAGTAAAAGTTTCTACTTTAAAATCTTCCCATTTTTGTTCGTTGACCGGAGCATTATCAAATATCTTCGGATAAAAATGCAGACGTAGTTTTTCATGAAATTTCGTTGTTTCTTTTAAAAACAAAAGTTGGTTTCGCAAATCAGATTTTGCAATTTCATTTAACTGAATTTGTGTGTGAAGCGTTGGAATAAACTGCGCAATCAGTTCACTGGCGCGGTTTCGCTGCTGTAGTTTCGTTTCTAATTCTTTTGACTGTACAGCCGATTCGTCGTCGCCCATTTGCTGCATAGCATAATACCAAAGCCAGCTGAATTCTTTATCAGGCAAAGGATAATTTTTAAACTGCGGATAATGGTTGTAGAATTTATCCAGCGTTTCCTGTTTATCCATATCCCATTTTTCGTGATAGGCATTTCTCTGCGTAAGCGTTAATTCTAAAGCTTCGGGAACTTTATATCTATTTATGATATACGTATTGATTCCTGCCGGAAGAATAATGATTAAAAACAGCCAGATTGTCAATAAAATTACAGCATTGAAATTGGAGTTTTTTTGAAGAGAAACAATGAAAAAACAAACCGCAAACCAAAATAAAATATACAAAACCGAAAGTCCGTAAAACACCAGAAACGATTTATCGACCGGAATCTGCAAAAACAAAACAGCCGCTAAAAGAATCAAAGTTAAAAGAGTTGTTAGACTTAAAATTCTGATATAGAACAGCTTTAAGATATACAAAAACGTATTCGGACTTTGTGTTGCTACAATTTTCCAGGTTCCTGATTCTTTTTCTTCTGAAATAATATTATACGAAAAAGCAATAATCAAAAGCGGAAATAAATACAAAAGCACAAAACTAAAATCGATGTTTCCAGACAAAAGATTGCTCGGATTGTTGAGTTCTGAATCGTATTTCTGGCCTTCCAAACCTCGAATCGTAACATTTTGAATGGACGGATTTACATCGCGCTGCCCAATTGCCAAACTGTTAATGGGCAATGTATTATTAACCAATGAAAATTTAATGTAGTAGAGGAGAAGTCCAATTTCGTCTTTATGAAAAGCAGCATTTCTCGCAATATGTTCTTTTTGATAAACAGCTGCTTCGGTAATACTATTTTGTTGTTTTTCCTGAAACTGACGGCCAATTAAAAGACTTATAAAACCAATGATTAATAAAAAAAGTAAGCCAATTTTGGTACCTTTTGAACGTATGAAATTTTTAAATAAGAGTACTAACATATTAAATGGCTTTTAGGTTTTTAGCAGCAATTCTGATTAAAACAAACAACAGAATTACCCATAAAAGAATAGAAATAACAGAAACGATTTCGGTTTTTAAAACCTCCCAGACGCCTTTTGGTTCATAATGAAATTCTTCAAGATCGGCCCAATGTTCTCTGCCAATTGTAAGCGGTTTATCGTTGGGTCCGGGTTTTTTATTGCTGATGTATTTCACCTGCAAAGCATTCATTTTCTGTGCCATTCCGTAGCGGTATTTCTCAGCTTGTTTCTGGAAATCGATGTACGAATCATAATCAGTATTCGATAATCCCATCGATAAATTTTTCATCGCGATGTACGGATTAAAGAAAGAAACGGCTTTAGAAAAACTGTTTTGTCTGGCATAAATTTTCAAAAGTTCTTCTAAATGTTTGTTGTAAATATTCGAGCTGATTTTTTCGCCTTCGGTCATAATAAATCCTGAATAATTGAAAGGAAGTTTCTGCACCGAATCGACTTTATAAGCCCGAAGTAAAGAGTCTTTTATGGCTTTATAATGCACATCATTTGGGTTATGACTGTCGCCTTGTTTCAGGATATCTTTTTCGATATCGCTGTTAAACTGAATTTTAGAAGGTGCTTCATACAAATAAGCTCCAATGGCCTGTGTTGTTCTTGGCAGAATGATGGTAAAAATCAGCCAGATTCCAATTAACGAAACCAATGCTTTTTTTGAGGTTTTGCTTGACGCCGAAATCAAAACAGCAGCGACACAAAAGAACATCAGATAAATAAAATGAAACCCAATAAACAAGAGCATTTTTATTGTCTCATCTGCCGAAATTGAAAAGTTTTGAAGTGTTAACCAGATTAAAACCAAAACGATAATAGTGGGAATAAAAAGCAGCATAACAACGCTGGCAATTCCAAGGACTTTACCAAACAAAAGCTGTTTCCAGCTGATTCCCTGACTCAAAAGGATTTTTAAAGTTCCGTTTTCTCTTTCGTATGCCACAGAATTGAAACCGACAAAAAAGATTAATAAAGGCAGTAAGACCTGTAAAACCATAGCAATGCTGATTTCACCAAAACGAAGCATGCTGTTTGAAAATCCGGCTTCAGAGAAGTTGGCAGTATTTTGCTTGTGCGCTTCAAGAAAAATGGCATTTCCAAAAAACGGTTCCATTCCAAATTCAAAAACGCTCAGGGAAGTACTTTTTCTAAAAGCAAAATTCCCGTAATGCGCCATTCTATGCGGATTTTTATCCGGGTTTTTCAACCAGTCTTCGCGGGATTCATGTTGATATTTTTCGCTGGTTTCGTTTTGGCTTTTGTAATTGTCCCAGCCCGAAAACGCAGCGAATAAAAGCAAGGCGCCAATAAAAAATGTAATAATATAAATTGCCTGATTTTTAAAAACAGAATTTTTAAAATGTCTGGCTATAAGGAGTTCTGTATGTAATAATTTCATATTTATTTAAAATTTATCAGTTGCGTGTAATGGTTTAAACACATAGAAACATAGATTTTTTTCTATAGAAGGTAATTGAAAGAAACTAGTTTCTAACACATAGCTATTTGAATTTATGCGAGTGAAACGCCTTTTTTAAAATCAATCTACAGCTATGTTTCTATGTGTTTAAATATTTTTCACTTCAACGAATTAAAATTTATAAGTTACCGTAAGCGTAACGTTTCGCGGACTTCCCGGAAATAAACGCAGATAATTCTGAGCGCCCAGCCAATACGTTTTGTTTAATAAATTTCCCGCATTTACAGCAATCTGCACATTGCTTTTATTTGGTTTGTAAAACAAAGCAGCATCAAAAATGGTAAAATCTGGAAGTGTAAAATCTCTTGTAAACCAAGGTACTTTAGTGCTTTGATACTGCATTCCAATTCCAATTCCAAAATCTTGTAAATCAGAATCGGATGCAAAATTGTAACGCGTCCATAAATTGGCACTGTTTTTTGGCGTGTTTTGCTTTCTGGCACCAATTAGGGCGGGATTATTATCTTTTGTAATTTCGGCATCAATATAACTGTACGAGGCATTAATCTGCCAGTCTGGTGTGATATAACCTGCTAAATCACATTCAAAACCACGGCTTCGTTCACCGCCTCTCGTTACCAGTAAATCAGGATTTACGGGATCATTAGCATTCATTAAAATGTTGCGCTGTCTGATTTCGTAAATTGCCGCATTAAAACTCATCGAGTTGTTTAAAAAAGTAGTTTTGATTCCTACTTCTTTTAAATCACTTTCCAGCGGGTCAAATAAACTGCCGCCCGGTAAACTTGCTGTTTGAGGCATTAAAGTAACGGTATTCGATTGAGGCTGATAACCTTCTAGATACGTTGTGTACACATTTATGGCACTGTTTACGGCATACGTAATTCCAATTCTTGGCAGTAAAGCCGATTTTTTGACTTTCAGTTCGTTGTTGGTTTCATAGTTCGTAATATCTTCAAACCATTCGTTTCGAAGTCCCAATAAAAAAGTAAACTTTTCCCATTGAATCTGATCCTGAATATAAATGGCATTTGTAGTAGTTAATGCTGATGGAAGCGCTGTTCTCACATTCAGTGTATAATCTTCAGGACTGGTCAGTCTGTAAATTGGATTATTCAAATTAAAATAATCAACATTTGGTTTTGGCATTACAACGCCGTCAACGGTTACGGTTTGATAATTTGATGCATTTGCTAAAACAAAACTGCTCGCAACAGTTCCGTCTTTCAACAGATAACCTCGCGCCGCGTTTTGTCCGCCGCCTTTATTTTTGTTCCAGCTGCTTAAATCATAACCTGTCAGTAATTTATGATGGAGTTTTCCGGTTTTTAAATCGAAGTTTAAATATGCACTCAAATTGTCGATATCCCAGTTTTGCTGACGCTGTACAAACTGCATCATAGCCAGACTCGTAACCGGCTGATTGTTCATGTCAACCGCAAAAGCATTTGTAGTTCGGTGTTCCTGAAGATCTTCTGTCCAGGTTTGTTTCATATACGACGCATTAAAACCAATTTTAGAATTGAATTTATGCGCAAAATTGGTCATCAGGATCATTTCCTTCGATTTAAAAAAATCACTTGGAGCGCCCAGATTTAAACTTATTGGTGTTTTATTTAAACTTGTTTTTCCGGCGACAGCACCAAAAATAGGCTGTCCGCGATCCAGAATTCCCGTCATGTCACTTAAAATTAACTCGGTGTTAATGGCCGTTTTTTCATTTGGGATATAACTGAAAGAAGGCGAGATCAAAAACGATTTATTATTAACTAAATCCCGAAATGATTTTGCCTGCTGATAGGCACCGTTTACACGATATAAAAGTGTTTTTGATTCGTTTAAAGGTCCGGTAAAATCAAGTGTTCCGCGCAAAGTGCTGAAACTCCCCACGCTCATGCTGATTTCTTTTCGGTCTATTGCCAAAGGTTTTTTGGTCACCATATTGATACTTCCGCCCGGATCAACAGAAGAAAATGTGGCACTCGAGGGACCTTTTATCACTTCAACACGTTCAATATTACTAGTTAAAGGCTGTAAAAAATAATACTGGCGTGTTCGCATTCCGTTAATTATCTGGCCTTCTTCATTCTGGCTGATACCGCGAATTGTATATTGATTATAATAACTAGCCGGAATTACACCGCTCGACATTTTTACTGCATCGGCCAGATAAAAAGCACCTTTGTCAGCAATTAATTCTTTGGTAATTGTAGAAATAGACTGCGGAATATCTTTGTTTAAAGCGGCAATTTTAGTTGCTGCAAACGAATAATCGCTGTTGTATTTCTTGGTCGAACGGCCTACAATTTCAACGGTCTGCAATTCATTTCGTTTGGTTTGCATTTCCAGAGAATCTTTTGCAATACTGTCTTTAACTTTGTTATTGTTATTTTGTGCCTGGATGAAATGTGTACCGCTTATTAAAAGTAAAAAAGAGAATATATTTTTCATCTTAAACAGTTTGTAAATACAAATCTTCCAGTTCATTTGCTGATATTTTATCAGCTTCAATAACGGTAACTAAATTTCCCTGTTTCATAATTCCGATGTGCGAAGCGACTTCTCTCGCTCTGAAAATATCGTGGGTTGCCATTAAAATAGCCGTTCCGTCTGCCGAAAGTTCTTTTAAAATCTGCGAAAATTCGTTAGATGCTTTTGGGTCTAAGCCACTTGTAGGTTCGTCCAGTAAAAGCACTTTTGCTCTCTTAGCGATGGCAATTGCAATTCCCACTTTTTGACGCATTCCTTTAGAATAACCTCCTAAATTTTGATCGTGAGCACCTGCCTGAAGCCCCGCTTTAGTTAAAAAATAAGTCAATTCTCCTGTAGAATATTTAAATCCTGCCAACGACGAAAAGAATTTAAGATTTTCTAAACCTGTAAGATTTGGGTATAACATTACCGTTTCAGGAATATAAGCGACGTGTTTTTTGGTTTCCTGATTATTCTCTGTAACTGAAATGTTATTGATTTCTAATTCTCCCGAAGTAGGTTCTATAAAACCTAAAAACAAATTAATGGTAGTCGTTTTTCCGGCACCGTTCTGCCCTAAGAGAGCAAAAATTTCACCTTCTTTTATTGTTAAGTTTAAGGCATTCAAAGCCGTATGATCGCCATATTTCTTGGTCAGGTTTGTTGCTGTAAGCATAAATTTATTTGTTGAGAAAAATTAATTTTAAATAATAGATATAGAAATTTTCAGGCTTTTAAGAGTTGTTAAAAGCTTGAATATTAGTTTTTTGAGGATTACAACAATTTAAAAAGAGATTTACTTGATTAGGCTAAAAAATCCAGATCAAATGAATTATAAAATAGATTTTTCTTTACCTATTTGAATAAATGAGGTAAAAGCTATTTTAATTTGAGAAAATAAACTGTGGTAATTAAATGAATGCAGGAGGTGCACGCAGTGCAAAGAGACTGCCTTTGAAAAAAGCTGAAATTCCCTCAAAATAAAAGAATTTATAAGAAGCAGCTTCGACTAATGTTTTGTGAAATGAAAAGCTCTGGAATGAGTTTGGAACAAACGTACTAAAAGCAAAATGACAAATATGACAGTTTGCATCAACCGAATGGCTGTGTGTTAATTCCTTTTGTCCTGCGGTGTATTTATGATCACAATGCTGTTCTGAAGAAAGCCTTAAGATATGTTCATAAGAGTGAACTGTCTGAAACAGCATGGCGAACAATACTGCAAAAGACATCAAAAAATTCACTGCTATAACCTTTTTCTTCATTCTGTGGCATTTCTGTTCCGATATTTAAATGTTTAATTATCAAATAAATAATCGCAACAGTGTTGCAAATATAGATATCTTATTTAAAAATGCAGCTAAACTGATCTTATTTTTAGAAGATCTGGAGTATTTGCAAAATGATTCTTACTTCCTATAAATTACTGTAAAGTAATTGAAGTGTATGAAAGTCAGATGATCCGTCGAAGTATTTATGCAAAACTTCCTGAAAAACCGGTTCTGTATTTTGAATACTGGCAAACAAAGTCATACACGACTGTAGTTTTGCAACATCCGGAGTTCCAAATATATCAGTTACAGTCTCATCTTCTTTCTTAATTAATTCTGCCGTAATTTCAACAAGATGTTTTCCTAAAATGGGATGTTCTAAGAAAGCAATAGCTTCATCAGCACTTTTAATTTCGTAAAACTTAGAAGTATCGCTGGAACCCATTCCTTTTATTTGAGGAAAAATAAACCACATCCACGGAGATTCCTTTTTACCTTTTTTTATTTCATCAAGAGCCGTTAAATACAGCTTGTTTTGAGCATCTAAAAATCGTACTAATTCTTTCGTATTGTAAGCCATTCTTTACTGATATTGATTCGGGGGTATCAGGCCATAAAACTACTGAAAATAAGTTTAGTTGTATATTACTAAATCTTTTTTTTACTGCTATTTTTTTAAAATATTACGAAGGAGTTTTGGTGTAGAAATTTGGCTGCAAAATCCTTTTTGATGAGAATTTAAAATAATTATGTAAGAAATTCTAATTAGCAAAATAATTCTTGTTAACTGCATCTTGAATTGTTATAAAAGTCAATTTTAGTTAGTAAAACTGTTACAATTTTCCTATTTTTATCAAACTAGGATATTTTAGGGTTTTTTTTTCGAGCAATTTCCTGATTGTTCTGCCTTCTAAAAGTATCAATTTCTGCTAACGAGTTTCATACTCAATTTAAAAAATATTATATGAAAATAGGATTAATCGGATTTGGAAAGACTGGAAAATCAGTAGCGTCAATATTACTGGAAAACAAAAAATTCTCTCTGGAGTGGGTTTTAAGACAAAGTAAAGTTTTAGAACACAGATCAGTTCCGGAATTTTTTGGAGTCGAGTCAGAAGAACCCGGATTAATTTATTCAAGTGCCACTACAAGTATAGAGGAATTACTGGAAAAACATCCGGTTGATGTTATTATTGATTTTTCATCAAATGAAGGAATTTACACTTATGGAGAATCGGCGGCATTAAACAACGTTAAAATTATTTCTGCAATTTCACATTATGAAGAAAATGAATTAAAACTACTCAAAAAATTATCGAATAAAACAACCGTTTTCTGGTCGCCAAATATCACATTAGGAGTCAATTATTTATTGTTTGCGGCCAAGTTTTTAAAGAAAATTGCCCCTTGGGTTGATATTGAAGTAAATGAAGAACATTTTAAGAAAAAACAAGGCACATCGGGGACCGCTTTAAAAATAGCCGAAGCGCTTGATGTTGAAAAAGAAAACATCAATTCGGTAAGAGCGGGAGGAATAGTTGGAAAACATGAAGTTATCTTCGGATTTCCGTATCAAACGGTTCGTTTAATTCATGAATCGATTTCAAGAGAAGCCTTTGGAAACGGAGTCGTTTTTGTAGCTGAGAATTTAAAAGACAAGAAAAAAGGACTTTACAATTTTGAAGATATTTTGACGCCTTATTTTGCGATTTAAGATTTTTTAATGAATTGTTTTTGTCCTTCTAAACGAAATCAAAATATATTTTTATCTCGCAAAGACGCAGATTCGCAAAGATCTTCTTTTTTAAGTTTTAAAACTTTGCGGCTCTGCGTCTTTGCGAGAAATTCATTTTTTAACTTCATAATTACTTTCTAAAAGTCAAAGCTTTCATGTATTCTAAATTCATTTTAGCAATTGAAAGCACCGAAATTCCCTGCGGGCATTCGATTTCGCAGGCTCTTGTATCAGAACAATTCCCAAAACCTTCTGCATCCATTTGTTTTACCATCGTAATAGCTCTTTTTGAAGCTTCGACTTTTCCCTGAGGAAGCAAAGCCAAATGCGTTATTTTAGCCCCGACAAATAAAGCTGCACTTGCATTTTTGCAAGAAGCTACACACGCACCGCATCCAATGCAGGCGGCGGCATCAAAAGAAGCTTCAGCAGTTTCAAAAGATATTGGAATACTGTTGGCTTCTGGCGCCTGTCCGGTTGAAGCGCCAATAAAACCGCCGGAACGGATAATGGCATCAAAAGCGCTTCGATCGATTTTTAAATCTCGTAAAACCGGAAATGCTTTTGCTCTAAAAGGTTCAATATAAATCGTTTCGCCGTCTTTAAAACTTCTCATGTGAAGCTGGCAGGTTGTAGTGTTTTTTAAAGGTCCGTGGGCTCTTCCGTTAATCATAACGCCGCATTGACCGCAGATTCCTTCACGGCAGTCGTGATCGAATTCAATTACACGTTCTTTTTTCTGAATTAAAGATTCGTTTAAAAGATCCAGCATTTCGAGAAAAGACATGTGTTCTGAAACACCGTCTAATTCATAATCTACCATTTCTCCTTTAGAAGAAGTATCAAACTGACGCCATATTTTTAGAAAGAGTTTCATAGCTAATTATTAATTATAAATTGTTAATTATGAATTACTGGTGGGTTTTAAATTGAACTTGTGGATTGTTAATTAATAATTTACAATTCACCATTCACCATTTATTTATAGCTTCTAACAGTAAGTTCAACAGCTTCAAACACAAGAGGTTCTTTATGTAATTTTTGAGGCTTATCTTTTCCCTGCCATTCCCAGGCCGAAACGTAGCAGAACTCAGCGTCATTCCGAACCGCTTCACCATCGGCGGTTTGGTATTCTTCTCTAAAATGCGCACCGCAGGATTCTTCTCTCTGCAGGGCATCGTAGCACATTAATTCGGCTAATTCGAGATAATCGGCTATTCGTCCTGCTTTTTCTAATTCGCTGTTTAAAGTATCATCTCCGGTAATTAAAAGCTCATTCTCAAAAGAAGTTTTTAAGATTTTAATCCCTTCAATTGCTTCTTCGAGGCTTTTTCGGCTTCTGGATAAACCGCATTTTTCATACAAAAGCCTGCCGATAGTTTTATGAAAATAATCAGCACTAAGTGTTCCTTTGCTGTTTAGAAATTTATCCAATTGTTTTCTGACAGCGTTTTCCGCTTCATCAAAAGCGGGATGTGTAATAGCAGCTTTAGGAGTATTTAATTCTCCGGCTAAATAATTTGGAATGGTATAAGGAGCAATAAAATAACCGTCTACACAGGCTTGAAGTAATGAATTGGCACCAAGCCGATTGGCACCATGATCTGAAAAATTAGCTTCTCCAAGAGCAAATAAACCTGGAATTGTGGTCATTAATTCATAATCAACCCAAAGTCCGCCCATAGTAAAATGAGCCGAAGGAGAAATGAGCATGGGTTCTTTGTAAGCGTTGATTCCGGTAATCTTTTCGTACATCGCAAAAAGATTACCGTATTTGGCTTCTATTTTATCTTTTCCCTGCGCTTTTATAGCATCGGAGAAATCCAGATAAATAGCATTTTTCATTGGGCCGACACCATGTCCGGCATCGATTCTTTCTTTTGCGGCACGCGATGAAATATCTCTGGGAGCAAGATTGCCAAAAGAAGGATAACGTCGTTCCAGATAATAATCGCGTTCTTCTTCGGGAATTGAATTTGGAAGCCGGTCATCTGCAGCTGTTTTGGGAACCCAGATACGTCCGTCATTACGAAGCGATTCTGACATTAAAGTAAGTTTCGATTGATTGGTTCCGTGCTGGGGCAGTGAAGTAGGGTGAAACTGAATCCAGCTTACACCAGCCATGTAGGCACCTTTTTTATGAGCTCTCCAAATAGCAGAACTGTTACAGCCCATTGCTAATGTAGAGAGATAATATACTTTTCCGTAGCCTCCGGATGCTAAGACAACAGCATCTGCAGCGTGGCGTTCGAGTTCTCCGGTTTCAAGATTTCGCGCAATAATTCCTTTTGCTTTTCCGTCAATTACAACTAAATCAAGCATTTCATGACGGGTATGCAGGCTTACTTTTTCTAATGAAACCTGTCTCATCAAAGCCTGATAAGCACCTAATAAAAGCTGTTGTCCAGTCTGTCCGCGTGCATAAAAAGTTCTGGAAACCTGAACACCGCCAAAGGAACGATTGTTTAAATATCCGGCATATTCTCTGGCAAAGGGAACGCCTTGTGCCACAGCATGATCTATTAAGGCAGCAGAACATTCGGCTAAGCGGTACACATTAGCTTCGCGGGACCTGAAATCGCCGCCTTTTATGGTATCATAAAACATTCTGAAAACACTGTCACCATCGTTTTTGTAATTTTTGGCAGCATTAACACCGCCTTGAGCGGCAACAGAATGGGCTCTTCTGGCTGAATCCTGAAAATAGAATGATTTTATATTGTAACCCTGTTCGGCCAAAGAGGCTGCGCAGGAAGCTCCCGCAAGTCCGGTGCCAACAACAATTATGTTTAATTTTTTTCGGTTGGCCGGATTTACGAGTTTAGCTTTTGCTTTATAAGTATTCCATTTTTCGGCAAGCGGGCCTTCGGGTATTTTTGACTCCATCATTTTTCAGCGGTTTAAAATGAATTCATGCAAAATTTTAAAAGTAACAGTACTTTAGAACCCTAAATTTAATATAAAAATCTTATAAAATGAAATTATTGTTTGCTGATTATTATTGCTTTAGCTGATGCATTTGTTTTTAAGAAATAAATTCCGGATGCCTGTTCAGAAATTGAGATTTCGTTTCCTCTGCCTTCTTTAATTTTACTTCCAGAAACAGAAAACACGGTCCACTCTAATTCTTTTGACAAATGAAATAATCCTTTTGACGGATTTGGATAAACAATAATCCTGTTTGATTCTTCATTTGGATTTTCGACACCCAAATTACAATTATGCACCTCAAAAGGAGAATTGTTTTTTGTATTGCTTCCAATAGAATTGCTGACTGTTAATGAAACTGTTTTTGTTCCTTCGGTGCCGTAAATCACCGTATGCGGTCCAATTCCGGCTGCGGTTGCCGGCTGAGCGCCTTCGCCAAAATTCCAAAGATAATTGTCTACCGTTCCTACTGAAACTGATGTAAAAGTTACAGGCGTATTTATACAGCCCATTTGAGGCGTTACTTCATAGTCGGCGATAGGAGTGGTTGTACTTCCTGATAATACAAACTCCATTTTATTTACATTCGTGTCGTTTTCATCAAAATATAAAGTAATAACGTGATTGCCCTGCGTTAATGGAATATTTGGAATTGCAACAGTCTGCCAGTTCTGGAAACCTCCAGTATTTGGAATATTCACGACTCCGGTAACATTTACACCATCAACTTCAAGATGTAATTTTCGGGTATTATATGGCGTGGCAACTCTTAGGTTTATAGTATAATTTCCGGTTGTATTTACTTTTGCAGTATATTTCAGCCATTCATCTTTTGCAACATAGGCAAGATTAAAACCGCCTTCGTTGCAGACTTCAGTTCCTACTCCGTCACCCGGTCTGTAAGCTGTATCTCCGCCGCCGTTTTTATCCAGAAAAGCACCTGGGCCTACATCATAATTTTCAGCTTCAATAATACCCGGAATTTGGGCAATTAATCCTTGATAAGGTGCATTTTGAAGAACTGTTTCAGTATAAAATGCTGTGTATGTTATTGTTCCTGTGGCAGGAGCTTTAAATGTTTGATTGGCATTTCCTCCCTGGCTCCAATGGTCAAAATCATAGCGGATATTTCCAATATATTGTGGTGTAGGTGCATTTAAAGTTTGTAAAGCAGCATTTGCCACAACTTGTTTTGTTGAAGGCGAGGTTACTGGTTTTTGGTTGAATTCTAAATTAAGCGGAACTGGCGAACTTGCCGCTGTAACATTAACTAAATTGGGTTTAATGTCTACAAAAGCAGTTCCTGTTAAACCATTACTATCGGTTACTTTTACGGTAAATCGATACCATACATTTGGCGTTTTTTCTCCTTGATTTGAAGCTGTAAAATTTCCTGATTTTACGCCTTGCGGACTCGCGCCCGGATGTGAGTGTCCGGCTCCGGGAATGTCTTCGTGAAAAAGATCAATATTCCATGAAAATGCACTTGCTGGTAAAGTTCCGTCTTCAACATCTGATGCCGTGGCTTCAAAAGCAACAACATCATCGGCATTCCATTTTAATGCTGGTAAAGGAGAAATAATAGATACAGTTGGCGCATTACTAAATGGCGTAACAGTTAAAACGGCGGGATTACTGGTTGTATTTCCGGCAGTATTTGTGACAATAACTCTGTAATTTCCGGCATTTGCATTTGTAACACTCGGAATTGTATAGGTTGCTGCAGTTGCTCCGTTTATATTAGCATTGTTAAACTGCCATTGATAAGTTAATCCTGTACCACTTGCCGAAACTGAAAAAGTTACAGGATTGGTTTCCATTATAGATTGAGAAACAGGATGATTAACAATTGTAGGAGCCGCTGTTTCAATATAATCAAGTTTAATTAACGAGCCGTTATTTCCATAAGCACAGTAATAAATATAGCCATCGTTGCCTAACATCATTCCGAGTGCCTGCTGCTGCGGTGCGGTAAAGAACACTGTAGAAACCGGATCGGCAATATTAGGATCAAATGATCGTATTTCTGTTCGAACATAATCCTTAATTATAAATTTCCCCTGAAGATTAGGATAACGAGAGATTGCCGGATTATAAAGTACGCCGTTTGTTAAAGCATTTCCAATACTTCCTGTTGCGTAGGTAAAAATTGGATTGGTAAAAAGATTGATTTCAGTTTGTTTTCCATCGCCTCCCTGCGGATGTCCCCATGCATAATTGCGAATAGAAGGATTGCTTATTTCGTTTACTTCTTCCCATGAAGTTCCAACATCTAAAACAAACAATTTATTGGCTGTTTCATTAGCAACCAATCGCCATGGATTTCTAAAACCATAAACCCAGATGCTTTGTCTTTGTACAGAACCGCTTCCGTAAAATGGATTTCCCGGCGCCGGCTGTCCGTCTTCAGTTAAACGAAGAATTTTACCTTTGTAGGTATCTAAATCCTGCGAATTTGAAGCCTGCTGACTGTCTCCAACGGTTACATAAAGATAGCCGTTGAAAAATTTTAAATCGCCTCCATTGTGAAATCCGCCGCCAATAGGCTCTAAAAGTAAAATTTCCTGTCTGCTGACAACCTGATTATTAGTGTCGATTTTGATTCTTTCAATTCTATGTCTTACCACACCATCGTTAATGGCATAGAAAACATAAATATAACCGTTTGCGGCAAAGTTGGGGTGAAGTGTGAGCCCAAGTAAACCTTGTTCAGCATCTGTTAATGTAGTTACTGTAAAAACTGTCGATACCGTATTGTTTTGAAAAACTTTGACAATTCCGGCTCTTTCTGCAATAAAAATTCTTCCGTCTGGAGCTTGTTCCAATGCAAGTCCTTCTTTTATGACAGCAGTGGGAGCAAGGTTTTGGGTGATGTATTGAGAATAAGATTGAGTTGAAATTAATAAAGCAGAAATCAGTAAGAAATAACTAAAAAAGTGCTTCTTAATGTTAAAATGTAAACTTTTTTTCATAATTATTCAGAAATTTTAGTGATTTGGGTAATCAAATTTAGTCTATTTCTGTATAATTATTTGTTTTACTAAAATTTCTTTACGATATCGATTGAGGACTTCAAAAGGTGCAGATTTACTACGAAACAGAGGTATAAAGTTTTTCGATACAGATTAATTTCTTCTGTAATTCAATAGTTTACTTGCCTATAATTTCTTTTCGGTGCAAAGTTCCCCATTCGTTTAATGCACTTATAACATTATACAAAGTATGACTGTGTTCTGTTCTGGCGTACTCAACAGTTGGCGGAAAGGTGTCATAAACTGTTCTGGTAACCAGTTTGTTTATTTCCAGATCTTTCAGTTCTTTAGAAAGCATTTTATCAGTAATTCCGTTTATGTCTTTAGAAATTTCCTTGAAACGTTTCGGTCTGTTTGATAAGGCAATTAAAATTGGGAGTTTCCATCTGCCGCTTAAAACTTCCAGAGCATCTCTTACGGGTAATAATGCAGCAAGACATTCTTCCGGCTGACAGTCCATTTCTTTTGTTAGTTCACCTTTTGTTTTCATACTAATTATGTTACTATCCTCAATGAAAGCGCTATCCTTGAGGATAGTACTATAAAAGAGATAGCAAATGTAGATAAGTTTGTATCGTAAAACAAATTATATAAATTATGAGCCAAAAAATTCTACGCATAATTACCAGTACCAATGGTGATACTTCATTTAGTAATCAGCTGTCGAATGCTGTTATTGAAAAATTAACTGCAGGAAATCCTGAAACTGAAGTAAAAACTCTTGACCTTACTAAAACACCTTTACCATATTTGACTAATTCGCATATAAGTGCTGTATATGCTCCTGAGGAAACTCATACTCCGGAACAGAAAGAAGCATTAAAATATTCAAATGAAGCAATAAAAACTTTATTAGAATCGGATGTAATTGTAATTGGTGTGCCTTTGTACAATTTTGGTATTCCGGCTGTTTTAAAAGGCTGGATTGATCAGATTGCGAGAGCAGGAAAAACTTTTAGTTACAGTGCCGAAGGACCAAAAGGATTGGTAACTGATAAAAAAGTGTATTTATCAATTGCATCTGGTGCTATTTTTTCTGAAGGACCATACAAAAGCTACGATTTTTCAGAATCGTATCTTCGAGCGGTATTTGGTTTTTTAGGAATGACGGATGTTACTACTTTTCGTGTAGAAGGAACTGCAATTCCTGATTTTGCCGAAAATGCTTTACCAAAAGCCTTATCTTCTGTAGAAGAATTTGCTTTTTAAGATAAACTATAATTACGACGGTTGAACATTCTCGTATGTAGTAAACCCGGCAGGTTTTTAAAATCTGCCGGGTTTTTAATATCAAAAATAATTACTTTTCGATTATCATCGTAACACCTTGTCCGCCAGCAGCACAAATCGAAACAAATCCTCGACCTGAACCTTTTTCGTTTAGTAATTTTGCCATTACGCCAATTATTCTGCCTCCAGTTGCTGCAAAAGGGTGTGCGGCTGCAAGACTGCTTCCTTTTACATTTAATTTTTCGCGGTCTATTGCACCAAGTGTTTTCTTTAAGCCTAACTCTGCACTTAATTCCGGGCTTTCCCAAATTTTTAAAGTTGCCAATACTTGTGCAGCAAAAGCTTCATGAATTTCATAATAATCAAAATCCTGCAAATTTAATTCAGCTTTTTCAAGCATTCGGCTTGCTGCAAATAAAGGTGCCAGCAAAAGATTTTGTTGATTTTTTACATATTCTATCGCTGCAGCTTCAGCAAAAGTAATATATGCCAAAATAGGAAGTCCGCGTTCTTTTGCCCATTCTTCACTCGCTAAAAGTATACAGGAAGCACCATCAGTAAGGGGAGTAGAATTTCCGGCAGTTAAAGTTCCGTTTACTTTATCGAATGCCGGTTTTAGTTTTGCCAGTTTTTCAATCGAGCTGTCTTTTCTCAGATTATTATCTTTTTCCAGTCCGTTAAAGGGCGTAATCATATCATTAAAAAAGCCTTCATCATACGCTTTTGCCATATTCAAATGACTTTTAAGTGCAAAATTATCCTGATCTTCTCTTGAAATTTTATAATATTTTGCCGTAATCTCAGTATGTCCGCCCATTGAAAGTCCCGTTTGCTGTTCTTCATTTTTAGGAACTAAAGGCGAAAGGTCTTTCGGGCTTAATTTTAAAAATGCTTTGATTTTTCCGCCCAGCGATTTTGCCTGACGGGCTTCTAACAAAACTTTCCTTAGTTTTTCACTTACAGCCATTGGTATATCGCTGATGGAATCTACACCGCCGGCAATTCCAGATTCAATTTGTCCCAAAGCAATTTTATTAGCAATATAAACTGCACTTTCAATTCCGGTATCGCAGGCCTGTTGTAAATCGCAGGCAGGAGTGGCGGGATCTAGAGCGGTTTTCATTACACACTCTCTGATTAAATTATTATCGTAAGTATGTTTGATTACAGCGCCTCCGGCAACTTCACCTAATAATTGGCCCTGCAGATTATACTTATCGACAAGTCCGTTTAGGGCGGCAGTCATCATTTCCTGATTTCCAACAGATGCATAAGCAGTATTTGCTCTTGCAAAAGGAATTCGGTTGTAACCTACAATAGCGACTTTTCTAACAGTTTTGCTGGTATTCATAAGATTTTGTTTTGACGGATTTGTTTTTGCAGGATTAAAGATAAGCAGACTTAATTAAAAATTAGCAATAAAATTCGGGTTTAGAATTATTTCACTAAAAAGCAGTTTTTAATTATATTTATTTAGAATGAATTAAAATAATTTGGAAAACAAAATATTTGAATCTACTTTTGCCCAACAAAACTTAAAATTTTACTAAAATGAGCATGTCTATTATTAAGAAAATCTGCTTTTTTATAGTTCTTTTAACATCATTTACTATGATGAGCCAGGAATTAGGAAAAGTGAGCGGAAAAGTTGCTTTAAGCGGAAATGAACCCTTAGAAGGTATTTCGGTAGTTCTTAAAGGAACCAAACATTCGTCTGTTACCAATGCAAACGGTCAATATGAAATTAGAAATGTAAAACCAGGTTCTTACACAATTAGTGTTCGTTCAGTAGGTATTCGTCCGCTTGAAGATGCAATTGTTGTTACAGCAAAACAAACTACAGTAAAAAACTTTTCACTTTCTGAAACTCAGGAAGATCTTGATGAAGTAGTAATTACAAAAAATAAGTACAAACAAGATAAGCCGTCGTTGTCATTGCGTCTTCAGACTCCTGTTCTTGAAATTCCTCAAAATATTCAAATTGTAAGTGCACAAACACTAAAAGACCAGCAGATTACAAGTATGAGTGACGGTGTTATTCGTAACGTAAGTGGTGCTGTACGTTTAGAACACTGGGGAGATTTGTATACCAATATTACGATGCGTGGTACTCAGATTCAGGCTTTCCGTAACGGATTTAATGTGGTATCTTCTTTCTGGGGACCTTTAACAGAGGATATGAGTTTTGTAGATCATATCGAGTTTGTAAAAGGACCTGCAGGATTCATGCTTTCGAGCGGTGATCCAAGCGGACTTTATAATGTAGTAACTAAAAAGCCTACCGGAATTTCAAAAGGTGAGGTTACGGCAACTGTAGGAAGCTATGATTTTTACAGAGTGAGCCTTGATCTTGACGGAAAACTGGATAAAGCCGGAAAACTGCTTTACAGATTTAATGGGGCAGCTCAAAAGAAAAGATCTCATCGTCCGTTTGAACACAATGACCGTTATGTAATTGCTCCTGTAATTTCATATCAAATTGATGATAAAACAAAAATTACAGCTGAATATAATTTTCAATATGCTAACATGACTGAGGTTGGTTCTTATTATGTTTTTGGACCTCAAGCCGGCGGTTATGCAGCTTTACCGCGTAATTTTACAATGACTCAGCCAGGATTACCTGATACTAATATTCAGGATCACAGTGGTTATTTGCAATTTGAACATAAATTTGATGATAACTGGAAACTAACAGCTCAGACTTCATATTTTAAATATATCCAGCAGGGATATAGTTCATGGCCTGGTGTTGTAGGTCCCGGACCAGCCGACAGAGATTTTGACGGTACACCAGAAGGTAATCTTGCTTATGGTGAAATTATTAGAAACGTGGGTATCTGGGATGCTGAAAGTAATATGTATTTAGGACAGATTTTCGTTAACGGAAAATTTAAAACAGGTGCTGTCTCTCACAAAATATTGGGAGGAATTGATTTAGGAAATAAAGATTATATGGCAGACTGGGGACAATCTCATGATCTTGATACTGTAGATAATCCTTTTAATGTATATAATCCAAATTATGGAACTCCATCAAATGGTTTTCCGGCTTTTGATCATGAAACGCCGCTCAGCCAGAGAGCAGGAGGAATTATGAGTTCAGAATATGCTGCAGGTTATATTCAGGATGAACTGGGTTTCTTTGAAAACAGATTAAGATTGACTCTTGCTGCAAGATATACATGGTTAAGCCAATCGAGCTGGGGAGATACACAGGAAGATACCCATATTACACCTCGTGCCGGACTTAGTTTTTCTATAGATTCAAATACAAGTGTTTACGGATTATACGATCAGGCATTTATTCCTCAATCGGGAATTACTCAAAATGGAGATCCTATAAAACCGCTTACAGGAAATAATCTGGAGTTTGGTATTAAAAGAGACTGGTTTGACGGATCATGGAATACTACACTTTCGGCTTATAGAATTACCAAGAAAAATGAGCTTACATCTGATCCAAAAAATGGACCTAATGATATTTATAAAGTTATTTTGGGAGAAAAAAGAGCTGAAGGTATTGAATTTGATGTTAGAGGAAAAATCATTGACGGCTTAAATGTAATTGCTAATTATGCTTTTACAGAATCTATTGTGACCTCTTCTAATGTTCCAACTATTGCTGCAGGTTCTACAGTTCCCGGATATGCAAAACATACAGCAAATGCATGGTTAAATTATACAATACAAAGCGGTAAATTAAAAGGTTTTGGAGCTTCTATTGGAGGAACTGGTCTGGTAGGCCGTCAGACTGATACTTGGAGTGTAGGTCTTGAAAGACTTCCAAACTATTTTAAATTAGATGGAGGTTTGTCTTATGAAACAGGGAAAATTAAAGTTACGGCAAACGTATTTAATATTTTAGATAAGTATTTATACAGCGGTTCTTACTATGAGTGGCTGCAGGCTTATTACTGGCAGACAGAAGCGCCAAGAAACTTTAGAGTTGGCGTGACATACAAATTGTTTTAATTTTAAGACAATCATATAAAAAAAGCATCCGCTGATAACGGATGCTTTTTTTATATAGGTTCAAAGGTTCATAGAGACAAAGGCTCAAAGTTTTTTAATTGATACATTTTTTATTGCCCGCGGATTTTACGGATGAAACGGGTTTACACTGTTTTATTAAAAAATCCGTTTAATTCGTTTAATCTGTGTAATCTGTGGCCCAACATGGGCTATGGCCCCCAAAAAAACACATCGATTATCCTTTTCTAATTAAAGGAATCAGTTTTGTTCCTATAAGTTCTATGGCGTTCATTAACTGCGAATGTGTTAATCCGGCGTTATCCATTTGAAAAGTAAATCTTTCTACACCGCCAAGTGCTTCGCTGTGACGTAAAATTTTCTCTGCAGCTCTTTCCGGGCTTCCAACAATTAAAACACCCAGATCATCAATTAATCCATCAAATTTACCTTTTGTTACTGGAGGCCAGCCTCTTTCATATCCTAATTTTGTCCACAATTCGGCATAACCCGGATAGTATTCTTCGACTGCTTTTTCGGTTGTATTCGACACATATCCAGGAGAGTGAAGACCAACTTTTAATTCATGCGGTTTAAAACCTGCTGCTTCACCAGCCTCACGATATAAATCAATTAAAGGTCTAAAACGATGTGTTTGTCCGCCTATTACTGCGACCATTAAAGGTAAACCCAGACTTCCGGCTCTGATAAAAGATTCAGGAGTACCGCCAACACCAAGCCAGACAGGCATTTTTTCTTGTAAAGCTCTCGGATAAACGGGCTGATTGTTTAATGCCGGACGAAATTTTCCGTACCAGTTTATAAATTCGTTGTCCCTAACCTGAAGCAGTAATTCCAGTTTTTCCTTAAAAAGCGCGTCATAATCCTTAAGATCAAATCCGAAAAGGGGATAGGCTTCAATAGCAGATCCTCGACCCACAACAATTTCAGCTCTTCCTTTAGAAATTAAATCTAATGTTGCAAAACTTTGATAAACACGTACAGGATCAGCAGCGCTTAAAACCGTTACCGCACTTGCCAGACGTATATTTTTAGTTCTCGCTGCAGCAGCACTTAAAATAACCGCTGTAGCTGAGTCCAGAAATTCTTTTTTATGATGTTCTCCAATTCCAAAAACATCCAGACCGCACTGATCAGCAAATTCAATTCTCTGTAAAAGCTGTTCCATGGCGTCAACACTGCTTAGCGTGTTGTTGTCTCCATACATTGCCGAAGCAAAGCTGTCTATTCCTATTTCCATACTATTTTTTGCTTTAGGTAAGCTATAAGCTTTAAGCTGTTTTTTATGCCTTAAAGCTTACGGCTATTTTTAATGTGAAAAACCAAATGAAATACTTGTAATAATAATCAGGATTACAATTAATGTAATTACAACATACAGATAATCTTTTTCAAGCATAAATGAAAACAATGAAAGTAAAACCCTAAATACAGGTGTTAAAAACAATAATATGATTCCAAAGAAAATTAAAAATTCACCTCGACCATCAATTGCACCATTGACAACTGTTGAAATTACTTCAAAAATATTTCGATCATTTTCCTTAAAAACCGAATAATCTTCGATTTCGCTTCCGTGGTGCATTAAATATACGATTCCGCCAATGAAAGCAACTGATAATGAAATCCAGACGCCATAACGCAATAAGTTTCCAATAATAGTTTGAAAATCTTTTTCTCCAAATTTTTCGTGCTGCATAACTTTAGATTTTTCCATTAATTCCGTTGTAGATCATATTAACTGCCAGTACGAAAATCAGGCATGCAAAAAATATTCTTAATTTTTTTGGGTTGGTTTTCACCAAAACTTTAGCTCCGGCCATAGCGCCAAATAGTACGCCAATAACCACAGGCATACAAATTCCAGGTTCAATATATCCTTTTTGGATATAAATTACAGAACTTGCCATTGCTGTAACGCCCATCATAAAGTTACTTGTAGTAGTAGAAACCTTAAACGGAATTCTCATAATATTATCCATGGCAATTACTTTAAAAGCGCCAGAACCAATTCCTAATAAACCCGACATCATTCCGGCAATTCCCATCATACTGAAACCGCCAATTACGTTTTTGGTTCCGTAACTTACAACTTCGCCTTCGTGTGTTGGATAAGTTCCGTTTAATTTTAGCTTTTTTGCCAGCGGACTCGATTCTAAAACAATATGTTCTTCTTTCTTTCGAAGTGAATTAATAGCAGAAAAAATTAGTGTAAGTCCAAATAAAACGGCGATGAATGAAGTAGGAGCGATCGTAGAAAGCAATGCGCCGCAAACGGCTCCAATTGTGGTGGCGATTTCAAGAAAAATACCGAGACGCATATTGGTAATCCCTTCCTTTACATAAGCCGCCGCCGATCCTG